>JAGRPO010000044.1 GCA_019449455.1 Betaproteobacteria bacterium
GCGCTGTCGATCGCCTGCACGGTCGGCATCGCGGTCGGCGCCTGCGCGGCGAGCTGCGCTTCCATGGAGAGGTTGCGCTTCACGCGCCACTCGTAGGGGTCGTACATTCCCTGGCTGCTCTTGCGGCCGGTGGAGGCGTAGAGGTAGTCGACGGTGAGGACGGCCCTGGCGCCGGCGGGCGCGAAGTCGGCGGCCAGGCCGGGAAGGCACGCGGCGCAGACGAAGGCCAGGGCGAAGGCGATGCGCGCGGCGAAGCGCCTGGGGCGATGGGGGCTGCGGGTCATGGCGGTCTCCGTAAGGGGTTCCCAACCGGCCAAACGCAATCCCGCCGGAAAAGACGCCAACCCCCGCCCGGGGCCGCGCGGCTGGCCTAGCTCGCGGAGATCTTCAGGAAGGCCTGGTCGAGGCGCTCCCGCGCCCGCGCGAATTCCCGCAGCTTGTACTCCGGCACGGCGCCGAGGCTCGGCTCCGCGCGAACGTCGTCGAGGAACCGGCTCACGTCGCCGAACAACGACCGGGCCTCCACCAGCATCGCGAGGCGGCGTTCGCGACCGCCCGCGCCGGCCTCCGCCGAGGAGACGAGCGCGTAGCCCAGGATCGCCTTGGCCTCCGTCGCCTGGATGCGCACGTCGCGCAGCCGCCAGACCTCCTTCGGCAACGTCGCGGCGCTCGCGAGCACTTCCCGGCACAGCCGCATCGCCCGCGGCAGGTCGCGAAGGCGATTGGCCACGTCGGCGGCCCCGACGAGGATCTCCAGCCGGCTCACGGCCAGCGTGACGTCGTCGGGATCGCGCGCGACCAACGGGTCGATGCGCGCCGCCGCCTCGGCCATGAGCGCGTCGGCCCGACGCAGGTCGCCATTCGCCGCGAGGTGCCGGGCGAGGATCAGGGTGGTGACTCGCTCGAAGCCCAGGCGCTGGGCGTCCTGGGGCGCCTTGGCCGCCAGCTCCCGGGCCATCGCCATCGCCCGCTCGAGGTAGGCGATCGCCTCGCGCATCCGCGGCTCGCCCTCGCCCGGGCCCGCCAGGACGACGCCGGCGTTGCGATACAGGATCGCGAGGCGCTCGTGGAGCGCGGCTTCCGAGGGCGCCTGCGGCCGCAGTCCCTCGAAGACCCCGATCGCACCGGCGAGCGTCGCGGTGACCTCGGGCGTTCGCCCGGTGGACAGGGCGACCAGGTGGGCCTCGCGTCCCCGGGTGAAGGCCGCGAGGGAGCGATCGTCCGCGCTGGCGCCCGGCGTCGACGCGATCCGGTCGGCCAGCCCGACGGCCCGTTGCAGCTCGGCACGCCAGCGGGGATCGGTGACCTGGAAGTAGGCCGCGCCGAGGGCGAAGCTCGTCCGCCAGTGCTCGCGCACCGCGGCGACGTCCCCCGGCTTCAGGCGCTCCAGCTCCTCGAGCATCGAGGTGGCCTTCTCGAAGTTGGCGATCGACGCGGCGAGGTTGCCGCGGTTGGCGCCCCGGGGCTGGCCCTGGATGTTGCCGATGCTGCGATAGGCCGACGCGACCTCGAAGAGCAGCGCCGGGTCCCGCGCGGGCTCCTTGGCCAGGGCATCGAGGTACTCGAGCGACGTCGCGATCAGCATCTCGCGCGCGGCGAGCGAGCCCGGGAGGTTCTCGATCTTGCCGTGGACCTCGAAGATGAACGTGTTGGCGAGCTTGCGCACGCTCGCGAAATGCCGCTCGGCGCGCGCCTTCTCCGCCACCGCGACCCGCCGCTCCCGCTCGGCGACGACCAGCCCCGCCACGAGCGACACGAGGACGGCCGCGGCGAGGGCCAGCGGGAGCTTGTGGCGCACGGCGAAGCGCCCGCCCAGGTATCGCCAGGTGCCGGCGCGCGCCTTCACCGGACGCTGCTGCAGGAAGGCGGCGATGTCGGCGTCGAGGAGCTCCACCGAGGCGTAGCGCTGGCCCGGGTCGCGGCGCATCGCCTTCAGCACGATGGCATGGAGATCCGCGGTGAGCGACTGCCGCGAGGGGAGCGTGGAATGGCCCTCGAGCAGCATCGCCTCGGTGAGCGCCTTGCCCTCGCGCACCGCGCGGTAGGGCGACACGCCGGTCACCAGCTCGTGCAGCATGACGCCGAGCGCGTAGATGTCCGTGGCCGTGGTGATGCCCTCGCCCGCGACCTGCTCGGGCGCCGCGTAGCGAAGCGTCATCATGCGGCCGCCCAGGCGCGTGAGCTCGCCGGTGGTGTCCGCGCCGGCGCCCTGCTCCACGAGCTTGGCGATGCCGAAGTCGAGCAGCTTCACGACACCCGCCTCGTCGACGAGGACGTTGCCGGGCTTGAGGTCCCGGTGCACGACGAGGTGGTGGTGCGCATGGGCGACCGCGGCGAGCACCTGGCGCAGGAGCGCCAGGCGCTGCGGGACCGGAAGCGATCGCGCCGCCGCGTGGTCGAGGAGCGTCCTGCCGAAGACGCACTCCATCGCGAGCCACGGCTGGCCCGAGTCGGCGACACCCGCGTCGTAGAAGCGGGCGATGTGGGGATGCTCGAGGCGCGCGAGGATGTCGCGCTCCCGGCCGAAGCGCTCGCGCCACAAGTCGCCATGCTGGAGCATCCCCGGCAGCTTGAGCGCCACTTCGCGCTGCACGCGCCCGTCCACCTGGCGCGCGAGCCACACTTCCCCCATGCCGCCGCGTCCCAGCGGGCGCACGAGCTCGAACGGGCCCATCCGATGGCCCGCCGCGTGGGCGCTCGACCAGCCGGGCAGCGAGGCGAACCGGGGAACCGCTTCCAGCTCGCCGGAGCGCTCGCCGCGCTCATGGGCTTCGACGAGCTTGCGCAGCAGCGGCGCCGCGCCGGGATGCGTGGCGTCGAGTTGCGCGAGCCAGGCGCCGCGCTCGGCCGGTGCCATGTCGAGGGCCGCCGACAGCAGCGGCTCGACTTCCCGCCAGCGCTCGGGAGTGAGCTTCAGGCGGGCCCGTCCGCGATGAGGGTGAGCAGCAGCGCGCGCGCCTTCTGCCATTCGCGCGTCACGGTGCGCTTGGAGACCGCGAGCGCCTCGGCGATCTCGTCCTCGGTCATGCCGCCGAAGAATCGCATCTCCACCAGCCGCGCGAGCGCCGGGTCGAGCCGCGCGAGGTCGTCCAGCGCGTCGTTCACGGCCTCCACGTCGGCCGTGGCGGCGATGCCTTCCACCGCCGCGGTGTCGAGCGTCACGATGTCCTTGTCCCCGCCGCGGCGCAGCGCGCGCTGCTCGCGGACCAGGTCCACGACGATGCTTCGCAGCACGCGCGAGGAGTAGGCGAAGAACTGGAGCCGGTCACCGACCGCGATGGCCAGCCCGCTCGCGAGCTTGACGTAGCTGTCGTGGACGAGCGCGGTGGTCTCGAACGCGCCCTGCAGGCCGCTGCCGCGCAGCCGCGCATGGGCGATCTTCTTGAGCTCCGGGTAGAACGCCGCGAAGGCCCGGTCGAGCGCGGAATTGTCCCGTCCCTCGACCGCCCGCAGCGCCTGCGCGACTTCCGTCCTGCCGGCCTGGGAGGGCATCGCCGCGCGCTACTTCCCGGCCACGCAGTCGAGCACGTCAGTACCTCGCGTTGCCCGGCGTGCGCGGGAACGGAATGACGTCGCGCACGTTGGCCAGTCCCGTCACGTAGGCCACGGTGCGCTCGAAGCCCAGGCCGAAGCCCGCGTGCGGGACGGTGCCGTAGCGGCGCAGGTCGCGGTACCAGCCGTAGGCCGCCGGGTCGAGGCCCGTGGCCGCGATGCGCGCATCCAGCACGTCGAGCCGCTCCTCGCGCTGGCTGCCGCCGATGATCTCGCCGATGCCGGGGGCCAGCACGTCCATGGCCGCCACGGTGCGGCCGTCCTCGTTCAGGCGCATGTAGAACGCCTTGATCTCCTTCGGGTAGTTCATGAGGATCACCGGCTTGCCGACGTGCGTCTCGGCGAGGAAGCGCTCGTGCTCGCTCTGCAGGTCCATGCCCCACTTCACCGGGAACTCGAACTTCTTCTTCGTTCCCTCGAGGACCTTGATCGCCTCGGTGTAGTCCATGCGCTCGAAGTCGGCGCCGACCATCGACTCGAGCTTGGCGATGACGCCCTTCTCGATCCGCTCCTCGAAGAAGGCCATGTCGTCCGCGCGCTCTTCCAGCACGGCCTTGAAGATGTACTTGAGCAGGGCCTCCGCCAGCGTCGCGTCGTCGGCGAGGTCGGCGAAGGCGATCTCCGGCTCGATCATCCAGAACTCCGCGAGGTGCCGGCTGGTGTTGGAGTTCTCCGCGCGGAAGGTGGGCCCGAAGGTGTAGACCTTCGACAGCGCCTGGCAGTAGCTCTCGACGTTGAGCTGTCCGGAGACGGTGAGGAACGCCTCCCTGCCGAAGAAGTCCTGCGCGAAGTCGACCTTCCCGGCGGCATCGCGCGGCGGGTTCGCCGCGTCGAGCGTGGAGACGCGGAAGAGCTCGCCCGCGCCCTCCGCGTCGCTCGCCGTGATGATCGGCGTGTTCACCCAGACGAAGCCCTGCTCGTGGAAGAAGCGATGGATCGCCATGGCGAGCGTGTGGCGCACGCGCGAGCAGGCGCCGATCACGTTGGTGCGCGGGCGCAGGTGGGCCACCTCGCGCAGGAACTCCATCGTGTGCGGCTTGGGCTGGATGGGATAGGTGTCGGGGTCGTCCACGCGACCCACGACGCGGATCGCGGATGCCTGCATCTCGAAGGGCTGGCCCTTCGCGGGCGAGGGCACGATGTCGCCGACCGCCTCGATGGCGCAGCCGGCCGTGAGGTGCGCGACCTCGGTCGCGTAGTTGGCGAGCGCGTTCGTCGCCACGACCTGGACCGGGTGGAAGCAGGACCCGTCGGACAGGTGCACGAAGGACAGGCCGGACTTGGAGTCGCGCCGCGTGCGCACCCAGCCGCGCAGGACGACGGGCTCCCCGGCGGGAGCGTGGCCGGACAGGACGGCCTTGCAGGAAAGGACTTTCATGGGAGTCGGGGTCTCGGCGCTTTCGAAGCCGCGATTCTACTGGTGCGGGACTCAGGAGGGCGCGGTGATGACGTGCTCCCCCCGCTCGAACACCACCTGCGCCCGGCCGACGATGAGGGGATCGAGCCCGCCGATGGTCTCGGGGTTCTTGTTGGTGTAGTGGAGCTTGTGCAGCAGGTAGCGCATGGCGGAGAGCCGCGCGCGCTTCTTGCAGTCGCTCTTGATCACGATCCAGGGCGCGTCGGTGGTGTCGGTGTGGAAGAACATCGCTTCCTTGGCCGCCGTGTACTCGTCCCACTTGTCGAGCGAGGCCTTGTCGATGGGCGAGAGCTTCCACTGCTTCAGCGGGTGCACCTCGCGCTCCTTGAATCGCCTGCGCTGCTCCCGGCGGCTCACCGAGAACCAGAACTTGAAGAGGTGGATGCCCTGGCGCACGAGCATGCGCTCGAATTCCGGCGCCTGGCGCATGAACTCCTGGTACTCGGCCTCGGTGCAGAAGCCCATCACGCGCTCGACCCCGGCGCGGTTGTACCAGCTGCGGTCGAAGAGCACGATCTCGCCCGCCGTGGGCAGGTGCTCGACGTAGCGCTGGAAGTACCACTGGCCGCGCTCCTCGATCGTGGGCTTCTCCAGCGCCACCACGCGCGCGCCGCGGGGGTTCAGGTGCTCCATGAAGCGCTTGATCGTGCCGCCCTTGCCGGCGGCGTCGCGCCCCTCGAAGATCACGACGATGCGCTGCCCCGTCTCCTTCACCCACGCCTGCAGCTTCAGCAGCTCCACCTGCTGGCGGTACTTCTGCCGCTCGTAGCTCTTGCGCGAGAGCAGGTTCTTGTAGGGGTAGCCGCCCTCCTGCCAGTTGTCGGCGAGCTCGCGGTCGGCGTTCGTGCGCAGGAGCTTGCCCAGCCCCCGCTGCTGCTCGAGGACGGACTGCAGGATGCGCGAGGCGTCGCCCGGATTCACGCCCTCCAGGAGGTCGCGGATGGCGCCCGCGGTCACCTCGTCGGCGGCGGCGCCCGCCTCCTCGGTCGCGTAGTCCTCGATGGCGGCCGGCTCGAGCACCGGCGCGGTGTCGCCGGCCTGCGCCGGCCGCACGGCATCCTTCGCGGCGCCCCGCGCCTTCCTCGCGGCAACGGGCTTCCTTGCCGCGGGGCGGCGGCGGGCCTTGCGGGTTGCGTTCGCCTGGCGGGCGGAAGACATGGACGAACCTCGTCTCGGGAATCGGGCCGGTGCTTGCTCTATAGCATGGCCGGCGGGCCGGGCCGTGATCGGCGTCAACGCGACAGCGCGCCCGCCTGCCCCTGCGGATCGAACTCGGCGGTGACCGGTCCCCGCCCGGAATAGCGATCGAGGGCGAGATAGATGACCGGCGTGATGTAGAGCGTCACCGCCTGCGACAGCAGCAGCCCGCCCACGACCGCGAGGCCGAGGGGCTGGCGCAGCTCCGCGCCCGCGCCCAGGCCGAGCGCGATGGGCAGCGACCCCATGAGCGCGGCCGAGGTCGTCATCATGATCGGCCGGAAGCGCAGCACGCACGCCTCGCGGATGGCCTGCGCCGGCGCCAATCCGCGGCTCCTCTGCGCGTCCAGGGCGAAGTCGATCATCATGATGGCGTTCTTCTTCACGATGCCGATGAGCATCAGCACGCCGATCATCGCGATGATCGACAGGTCCATGTCGAACGCCCACAGGGTGAGGAGCGCGCCCACGGCCGCGGACGGCAGGCCCGCCAGGATCGTGATGGGGTGGATGTAGCTCTCGTAGAGGACGCCCAGCAGCACGTAGATCACCAGGAGTGCGGTCACGATGAGCCACACCTGGCTCGCCTGCGACGCCTGGAACGCCGCGGCGTCGCCGCCCCAGCCCGAGAGCACGGAAGCCGGCAGGTTCGCCTGGCGCTTGAACCCGTCGAGCTTCCGGGAGGCCTCGCCGAGGGAGGCCCCGGGTGCGAGGTTGAACGCGATGGTGATGGCCTCCAGCTGCCCCTGGTGGTTGATCGACACCGGGCCCATCTTGCGCTCCACGCTCGCGATCGAGCTGAGCGGCACCAGGGCCCCGCCCTTGGCGCGCAGGTAGATCTTCGCGAACGCGCTCTCGTCGCGGCGGTCGGCATCGCCCGCCTGCAGGATCACCTGGTAGGAGTCGGTCGCGGTGAAGATCGTCGACACCTGCCGCTCGCCGAAGGCGGAGTAGAGCGCGCTGCGGATGTCCTGGACCTGCACGCCGAGCGCATTGGCCTTGTCGCGGTCGATGGTGAGCTCCGCCTGCAGCCCGCGAAGCTGGGAGTCGCTCGTCACGTCGCGATAGGCGGGATCGGCACGCATGAGCGCCATGATGCGCTGCACGCCGTCCTGCAGCCCGCGGTCGTCGACGCTCCTCAGGACGTACTGGTAGCGCGCCTTGCTGATGCGCCCGCCCAGGCGCAGGTTCTGCAGCGGCGTGAAATAGGCGGTGACGCCGGGGATGCGCCGCACGTCGCGCCGCAGGGACTCCAGCACCGCCTCCATGCGCGGGCGCTCGCCCAGCGGCTTCAGGTTGATGAAGATGCGCCCGGAGTTGGAATCCGAGGCGTTCACGATCACCGTTTCCACGTCCGGGTTGTCGCCGATGGCCTTGCCCACCTTCTGCAGGAGGTCGGTCATGGCCGGGAAGGAGATGTCCTCCACCGCCTCGGCGACCACGATGACCTGCCCGAGGTCCTCGGTGGGAAAGAAGCCCTTGGGGATCGCGATGAAGAGGGCCACGGAGGCGGCGAGCGATCCCAGGGCCACCCCGAGCACGCCCGTCCGGTGGCGCAGGCACCAGTCGAGGCTCGTCGTGTAGCGCGCCAGCGCCCAGCGGAAGACGGCATCGAACCACGCCGTCCAGGCGAGCGACGGGTCGTCCTCGCGCGTGCGGTGCAGGAAGCGCGAGCCGAGGAGCGGCACGAGGGTGAGGGACACGAGCGCGGAGACCAGGATCGCGAGCGACACCACCACCGCGAACTCGTGGAAGAGCCCGCCGATCACGCCCGGCATGAAGAAGATCGGGATGAAGACCGCCACGAGGGAGAGCGAGATGGAGACGATCGTGAAGCCCATCTCCTTCGCGCCCCCGAGCGCCGCCCACATCGGCGCCTCCCCGGACTCCACGTGGCGCACGATGTTCTCCAGCATGACGATGGCGTCGTCCACCACGAGGCCCACCGCGAGCGTGATGCCCAGGAGCGACACGTTGTCGAGCGTGTAGCCCAGCCACTTCATGAGCGCGACCGTTCCCAGCAGCGAGATGGGCAGCGAGAGCGCCGGGATGATCGTGGCGGTGGGGTGGCGAAGGAAGAGGAAGATCACCAGCACCACCAGCGCCACGGTGATCGAGAGCGTCACCTTCACGTCGTGGATCGCCTCGCGGATCGATTTCGAGCGGTCGTTTCGGATGGAGAGCTTCACCGACCCGGGCATCTGCGCCACCAGGCCCGGAATGGCCGCCTTGATCTCGTCGACCGTGGCCACCGTGTTGGCGTCGGGCTGGCGCTGGATGGAGAGCGTGATGGCGCGCTCGCCGTTGGCCCAGCTCGCGGTCTTCACCGACTCCACGCTGTCCTCGACGTCGGCCACGTCTTCCAGGCGCACGGTCTGGCCGCCCGGGAGCGTCGCCACGATGAGGCGCGCGAACTCCGCCGCCTTCGTCATCTGGCGGTTGGCCTGGATGGTGAGCGTCTGGCGCGGGCCGTCGAGCGTGCCCACGGGCGTGTTGGCGTTGGCGGCGCGCAGGCTGGCGGCGATGTCGTCGAGGGTGAGTCCGCGCGCGGCGAGCGCGTCGGGGCGCGCCCGCACGCGCACCGCGAAGCGCTTCTGACCGTTGATGTTCACCTGCGCGACGCCCGGCAGCGTGGAGAGCGTCGGCGAGATGAGGTTCTCCGCGAAGCTGTTGAGCTCCGACAGGGGCATCGAGGGCGAGGTGAGCGTCACGAACAGGATGGGCGAGTCCGCCGGGTTCACCTTGCGGTACGACGGCGGGTTCGTCATCTCGACGGGGAGCGCGCGCTGCGCGCGCAGGAGCGCGGCCTGCACGTCCACGGCCGCCTTGTCGATGTCGCGGTCCTGGTCGAACTCGAGCGTGATCTGCGTGTTGCCCAGCCTCGATGAGGAGGTGATCACGTTCACGCTCGAGATCGTGGCGAACTGCTTCTCGAGGGGAGTCGCGACCGAGGAGGCCATGTTCTCCGGGCTCGCGCCGGGGAGGTTCGCGCTCACCGAGATGGTCGGCGTGTCGAACTGCGGGAGCGCGGCGATGGGAATGTCGCCGTAGGCGAGGAGGCCGGCGACCACGAAGGAGCCCGACAGCAGCACCGTCATCACCGGGCGGCGGATGAAGGGCTCGGAGAAGTTCACGACGGCGCCTTCGGGGCGGCCTTGCCCGGCCCCTCGCCCTTGCCCCCCATCGAGCCGGGCTTCGCCTCCCCGAGGGACACGAGGCTGCCCTGGCGCAGGTTCTGCGCGCCTTCCACCACGACCTTCGTGCCGGGATCGATGCCGGTCACCACGGCGATCCCCGCGTCGAGGTACTCGACCTGCACCGGCCGCGTGGCCGCCCTGCGGTCCTCGCCGACCACGAACACGAAGCGCTTCTCCGGCCCCGTCTGCACGGCCTGCACCGGCACGACGGAGGCGCCCGCCAGCGTGCGCGGCGCCACCACGACGTTCACGTACATCCCCGGCCACAGGCGGTTGGCGCGGTTGTCGAACTCGGCCTTCACGCGGATCGTTCCCGTCGCCGTGTCCACCGCGTTGTCGACGAAATTGACGCGCCCGGTGAAGAACTGGCCCCCGCCGTCGGGAGTGACTTCCGCCGCGACGGGGCCGGCCGCGAGCGCGCGCTGGAGCCCCGGGAACTCCTTTTCCGGCAGCGTGAAGGCGACCTGGATGGGGTCGATCTGGGTCACGGTGACGAGCACGGTTCCGTTGGGCTGCACCAGGCTGCCGGGGCGCACGCCGATGGCCCCGGTGCGCCCGGCGAAGCTCGCGCGGATCAGGGTGTTGCCGAGGGCCACCCTCGCCGACTCGACGGCCGCGAGATCCACCGCGAGCTGGCCCCTGAGCGTCTCCACCTGGTTCTGCGCCGCGTCGAGCGCCGACTGCGAGATGAACTTCTGCGCGAAGAGCTGGCGCTGGCGCTCGAGCGTGCGCAGGCCGTTGGCGAGGTCGGCGCGGTCCTTCTCGACCTGCGCCTCGGCCTTCTTCACGCCCGCCTCCTCGGCGCGGGAGTCCAGCGAGACGAGGAGGTCGCCCCGGGCCACGGACTGGCCCTCGCGGATGTGCACCTCGCGCACGGTGCTCGTGATCTGCGCCCGGATGTCCACCGACTGGAGAGCCACCGCCGTTCCGTTGGCCCGGATGCGCACCGGAACGTCGCGGCGCTCGACCGTCGCGAGCGTCACCGGCACCGCGGCGGCGCCCTTGGCCGCGGCCTGCGGCGCCTTGTCCTGCCGGGAAAGCCACCAGCCGCCGAGCGCGGCGACGACGGCGAGGACGAAGCCCCCCGCGATGATGCGGCGGAACGTGCGCGGGGACTGGCTGCCGGAGCCGGGATTCATGCGTTCGATGATACTGTCCCGAAGGAGCGGCCTGCCGCCGCGACCCGCGCCGCAAACCGCATCAACGAACCGCCGCGATCACCATGGCCGTGGCGACCGTGACCTTCTTCGCGTACGGCACGTGCAGGAACTCGTTGGGCCCGTGCGCGTTGGATTTCGGGCCCAGCACGCCGGTGACCAGCATCTGCGCGTTCGGGAACTTGACGCCGAGCATGCCCATGAAGGGGATCGTGCCGCCCTCCCCCATGTACGCCGCGGGCCTGCCGAAGTTGCCCTGGGAGGCGGCGTCGAGCGCGGCCGCGAGCCACGGCGCGATCGCGGGCGCGTTCCAGCCCTGCGCGGCCTGGTCGTAGTCGAAGGCGACGCGCGCCCCGTACGGAGGGTCGGCCTCCAGGATGCGCTTGAACGTCGCGGCGGCCGCGTTCGCGTCGACGATCGGCGGCAGGCGAAGCGAGAGCTTGAGCGTCGTGAACGGGCGCTGAACGTTCCCTGCCATGTCCGTCGGCGGAAGCCCGTCGGCGCCGGTCACCGCGAGCGCCGCGCGCCAGGTGCGGTTGATCACGACCTCGACGGGATCCTTCGTGACGGGCTCGGCGAAGATCGAGGCGCTCGCCTGGTCGTCGCAGCAGGACGACGCCCACGGGAAGCGCTTCCACGTCGCCTCGCCCAGGATCGCGGCCGCCTGCCTCGCCTGGTCGAGGCGGTCGGCGGGGATCGCGCAGTTGAAGGCATCGGGCCCCACCACGCCCGTCCGCGAATCGTCGATGCGGTCGAGGATCGCGCGCGCGATGCGGAACGAGGACGGCACCACGCCGCCCGCGTCGCCGGAGTGCACGCCTTCCTCGAGGATCTTCACCTCGAGCGTGCCGTTCACGAGGCCCCGCAGCGACGTGGTGACCCAGAGCTGCTCGTAGTTGCCGGCGCCGGAGTCGAGCGCCACGACCAGCTGCACGTCGCCCATGCGCGGGGCGAGGTGATCGAGGTAGGCCGGCAGGTCGTAGCTGCCGCTTTCCTCGCAGGTCTCGATGAGGCCCACGCAGCGCGGCCGCGCGATGCCCTCGGCATCCAGCGCCATCACCGCGGAAAGCGCCGCGAAGACCGCGTAGCCGTCGTCCGCGCCGCCGCGGCCGTAGAGCCTGCCCTCCTCCATGACGGGCTTCCAGGGGCCGAGCCCCTCGCGCCAGCCCGTCATCTCGGGCTGCTTGTCGAGGTGGCCGTAGAAGAGCACCGAGCGCCCGGACGGGAGCCCGCCGGTGGCGGGCATGTCGAAGTAGAGCACCGGCGTGCGCCCGTCGATGCGCACGATCTCGGCGACGAGGCCCTCGACGCCCTGGGCGTTCACCCATTTCTCGGTCTGGCGGATGGCCGCCTCGATATGGCCGTTGGCCGCCCAGTCGGCGTCGAAGTGCGGGCTGCGGGCGGGGATGCGGATGTACTCCACCAGTTGCGGGACGATGTCGGCGTCCCATTGCCTGCCGATGCGCGCGGCGAGCGGGGCGGGGGCGACGGCGGGAATGTTCGGGCGGGCGGTCATGGCAGGCTTCCTCTGCGGCGAAGGGGTCATTTTACCCCGCGGGCCCGGGGCGGCCGGTTATGCTTGCGGCCATGCCGACGATTCCCTGGTTCGAGATCCTCGCCGCGGCCTACATCGTCTGGGTGGCCGGCGCCTCGATCACCCTCCTCACGCAGCGGCGCTCGCCCACGGCGACGCTCGCGTGGCTCCTCGCCTTCTTCGCGCTCCCCGTCGTCTCCGGGCTCTACTACATCGTGTTCGGCCCGCGGCGGATGCGGCGCAGGACGCTTCGCTACGGGATCGCGCGCAAGTCCCTGGCGGCCGAGGTGACGCACTACCTGCGCAGCTCCTGCTGCCAGAGCCCGCCGCCGCTCGCGCCCGAGGCCGTCGCGATCGCCGGCGTGATCCAGCGCCTCGGCCAGGGCGGCCCCACCTTCGCCTCGCGGGTCGACCTCCTCGAGGACGGCGACGCCTGCACGGCCGCGATCGAGGAAGCCATCGGCCAGGCGCGCCACCACGTGCACTGCGAGTACTACATTTGGGAGCCCGACCGCGTCGGCACCCGCATCCGCGACGCGCTCGTCGCCGCCGCGCGCCGGGGCGTCCAGGTGCGCGCTCTGCGCGACGCCCTCGGCTCGTCGAACGCGGGCCACGCGTTCTGGGCGCCGCTGGTCGAGGCGGGCGGCGCCGTGAGGGCCTTCAACCCGGTGGGCCTGTCCATCGCGAGCCTCAACTTCGCCAACTTCCGCACGCACCGCAAGATCGTGGTGGTCGACGGCGCGATCGGGCTCATGGGCGGCAACAACCTGCACGACGCGGTGAGCGCGGCGGCCCGCGGCGACGAAGCGTGGCGCGACGTGCACGTCCGCATCGAGGGCGAACCGGTGCGCCGGCTGCAGCGGCTCGTGCTCGAGGACTGGCTCTACGCGGGCGGCGATCTGACGAACGACCTGGAGTCGATCAAGCGCTACTTCCCGCCGGCGGGCACCGCGGCGGGGCAGCCGGTGCAGGTGCTCGCCTCGGGGCCGGACGACGACGACGCGCCCCTCCACGCGTTCTTCCTCGCCGCGCTGTCGACCGCGCGCACGCGCGCCTGGATCCAGACGCCCTACCTCATCCCCGACCAGCCGCTCGAGAGCGCGCTTCGCGTGGCGGTGCTTCGCGGCGTGGACGTGCAGGTGATCGTGCCGCGCAAGGGCGACTCGCGGGTGGTGAGCGCCGCCTCCCGCACCTACTGCGATGCCCTGAGCCGGGCCGGCGTCCGCGTCCTCGAGTTCGGCCCGCCCATGCTGCACGCCAAGACGATGGTGATCGACGACACGGTGGCGGTGGTGGGCACGGCGAACCTGGACAACCGCAGCTTCCGGCTGAACTTCGAGGTGGCCGCCGCCTTCTACGATCCCGCGGTCATTTCGCGGCTGGCGCGCCGGTTCGAGGAGGACCGCGCCAGGGCGGGCGTCTTCTCGCGCCGGCGCCGCGAAGGCTCGCGCATCGCCGCGCTGCTCGAATCCCTGGCGAGGCTCTCCTCCCCCGTTCTCTAGCCCCGGCGGCCGCGCGCCCTCCGGCCGCGTAGAATGGGGGTTCCTCGAATACCCGGAAGTGCGCAATCCCATGAAACTCACCGACCTGCACAAGAACCAGGGCCTCAAGATCGAGGGCGAAGCCCGGCGCGGCGGGGTTTCCGACCGCTACGGCAAGGGAGCGGCGGTCGTGACGGACCGCAAGGAGCAGCGCAAGCTCGACGCGGCCGCCGGCCTCGTGCCCTTCGCCTGCAAGCTGCACGCCGACCTGGTGAAGGATCTGCAGGCGCGCGCGCTCGCCTCCGGCGCCAGCCTGAACGAGACCGTCGCCGAGGTGCTGAAGAAGGGGCTGGCCGCGAAGAAGTAGGCGCGGCCCCATGGCCCTCAAGGCGACCATCTTCAAGGTCGAGCTCACCGTTTCCGACCTCGACCGCGGGCACTTCGAGACGCACGCGCTCACCATCGCCCGGCATCCCTCGGAGACCGACGAGCGCATGATGGTGCGCCTGCTCGCCTTCGCGCTGAACGCCGACGGGCGCCTGGCCTTCGGGCGCGGGCTCTCCAGCGAAGGCGAGGCGGATCTCGTCCTCACCGACCTCACGGGCGCGATCGACCTCTGGATCGACGTGGGGCTGCCCGACGAGCGCGAGATACGCAAGGCCTGCGGCCGCGCGGCGCGCGTGGCGGTCTACACCTACGGAACCGGCGCCGATCTCTGGTGGAAGCAGAACGCGGCGGCGCTCGAGCGCCTGCGCAACCTCTCGGTGCACGACATCCCGATCGAGCTCACGCGCGCGATGGCCGCGCGGGCGGCGCGCAACATGAAGCTCCAGTGCACCATCCAGGACGGCCACGCGTGGCTCGCCGACGACGAGGTGTCGATCGCGATCCAGCCGGTGGAGCGCAAGGCGGCGGCATGAAGCGGGCTCGCGCGGCCCTCGTCGCCGTCTGCGCGCTGCTCCTCGGGTCCTGCGGGCCCTCGGGCCCGAAGCTGCCGAGGCTCGATGCCGGCGCCGTGGTCCTCGCCTTCGGCGACAGCCTCACCCATGGAACGGGAGCTTCCCGCGAGGAGTCCTATCCCGTGGTGCTCGGGCGGCTCATCTCGCGCAAGGTCGTCGCGGCAGGCGTGCCGGGCGAGACTTCCGAGCAGGGCCTGCGGCGGCTCCCCGGGATCCTCGAGGAGGTGAGGCCGCAGCTCCTGATCCTGTGCCACGGCGGCAACGACTTCCTGCAGAGGACCGGCGAGGAGGCCGCCGCGAAGAACGTGCGGGAGATGATCCGGCTCGCGCAGGAACAGGGCATCGCGGTGCTGCTCATCGCGACGCCCAAGCCCGGCTTCGGCACCTCGAAGGTCGGGTTCTACGAGGAGATCGGCAAGGAGCTCGCCGTCCCCGTGGAAGCCGACGTGCTCGCCGACGTGCTCGGCTCCAACAAGCTCAAGAGCGACCTCGTGCACCCCAACGCCGAGGGCTACGCGCGCATCGCCCGGGCGGTCGCGAAGCTCCTCGCCAAGGCGGGCGCGGTCTAGGACGAGGTCCCCCCGCCGGCTTGGCGAAGCCCGGGTTTTCGGTGAAGCTCCGGGTTTTCCCCGGGCAGCGGCACACCCATGGCGACCGAGCCGGCCTTCAACCCCGTCCTCCTGGACATCCCGGACAGCTTCGAGACCGGAAGGCTGCTCATCCGCGCGCCCCGCCCGGGCGATGGCGCGATCGTCTACGCGTCGGTCGTCGAGACGCTGGACGACCTGCGCCGATACCCGGCCTCGATGCCCTGGGCCATGGAAGACCCGTCGGTGGAAAGGATGGAGGACTTCTGCCGTCGCGGCGCGGCGAGCTGGATCCTCAGGGCCGACTTTCCCATGCTGCTCTTTCGCCGGGACACCGGCGAGCACGCGGGCAACTGCGGGCTGCACCGGTTCAACTGGAACACGCGCGTTTTCGAGATCGGCTGGTGGTGCCGGAAGCGCCACCAGGGGCAGGGACTGATCACGGAGGCCGCCGCCGCCGTCGCCGAGTTCGCCTTCGGGCATCTGGGCGCGCGGCGCCTCTGGTGCGGCGCCGACGAGGAGAACGAGCGAAGCTGGCGGGTGGCCGAGCGGCTGGGCCTGGACCACGAGGGCACGCTCAGGAGCGAGCGGTGCAACCCCGACGGCACGAGAAGGACCCTGCGCATCTACGCGACTACGCGATGACGACGCGGGCTGCGCGGCGGCGGCGATGCACCGCGGGCGCGATGCCCTTGAAAGGCGCTGCCGCGGACCCCAATTGGTCGTGACTCGGTTCACACGGCGGGGAAGAGAATGCTTTTCGGCATCGTTGCGGGCGTCGCCTTCCTCGTGGCGGCCTGGATCCTGTTGCAGCCGCGGCTCACGGCGCTGCGGCGCAGCCGCATCCGCAGCCGGCCGTTTCCCGCCGCGTGGCGCGCGATACTCCGGGAGCGCGTGCCCTACGCGCGCCGGTTGCCCGCCGACCTGCAGCGGCAGCTCCGGAAGCACATCCAGGTCTTCCTGGCGGAGAAGTCCTTCGTCGGCTGCGACGGCCTCGTCGTCACGGACGAGATGCGCGTCACGATCGCCGCACACGC
>JAGRPO010000257.1 GCA_019449455.1 Betaproteobacteria bacterium
TTGTCCATGCCCTTGTCCTTCAGGGCTTCCATCACGTTGGCTACGGTCATCGTCCGTCTCCTTGCCGTCAGCTGCCGAAGTCGTCGAGCATGATGTTCTCACGCTCCACGCCGAGATCCAGCAGCATGTCGATCACGGCCTTGGTCATGGGCCCCGGCCCGCACATGTAGTACTCGATGTCCTCGGGCGCCGGGTGGCTCTGCAGGTACTCGTCGTACAGTACCTTGTGGATGAATCCCGTGTACCCCTTCCAGTCGTCCTCGGGCAGGGGCTCGGACAGCGCCAGGTGCCACGCGAAGTTGGGGTGCGCCTTCGCGATCGCATCGAACTCGTCCTGGTAGAAGGCTTCCTTCAGGCTCCTCGCGCCGTACCAGTAGGTCGCCTTGCGCTTGGTGTGCAGCCTGTGGAACTGGTCGAAGATATGCGAGCGCATCGGCGCCATGCCCGCGCCGCCGCCGATGAAGCACATCTCGGCGTCGGTCTCGCGCGCGAAGAACTCGCCGAAGGGGCCGGAGACCGTGACCTCGTCGCCTTCCTTCAGGTTGAACACCCAGGAGCTCATAATTCCCGGGGGGATGTCCTCCCGGTAGCCCGGGGAGAAGGCGATGCGGATGGTGAAGAGCAGGATGCCCTTCTCCATCGGGTAGTTGGCCATCGAGTAGGCGCGCGTCACGGGCCCGGTGCAATGCGACTTGAAGCGCCACAGGTCGAACTTGTCCCAGTCGGCGCGGAAGGGGTCGTCGATCGCGAAGTCGCGGAAGGCGAGCGAGTGCGGCGGGCACTCGATCTGCACGTAGCCGCCGGCGCGGAAGGGCACTTCCTCGCCCTCGGGCAGGGCGAGCTTCAGCTCCTTGATGAAGGTGGCGACGTTGCGGTTGGAGATCACGCGGCATTTCCACTTCTTCACGCTGAAGACCTCGGGGGCGATCTCGATCTGCATGTCGCCCTTCACCTTCACCTGGCAGGCGAGGCGGCAGCCGCGCTTGGCGTCGCCGCGCGAGATGTAGCCCGTCTCCGTGGGCAGGATGTCGCCGCCGCCCTCCTTCACCACCACCTCGCAGACGCCGCAGGCGCCCTTTCCGCCGCAGGCCGAGGGGATGAAGATGTGGTTGTCGGCGAGGCTCGAGAGAAGCGTGCCGCCGGCCGGCACCTTGAGCGCCTTGTCAGGATCCTCGTTGATGGTGATCGTCACCTCGCCCGAGGCCACGAGCTTCGAGCGCGCCGCCATGAGGATGAACACCAGCAGCAGGACCACCGCCGTGAACATGAAGACGCCGAGGACGATTTCGGTCATGGCGGCGGGGCCTAGAGCTGGATCCCGGAGAACATCATGAAGGCGACCGACATGAGGCCGGCGACCACGAAGGTGATGCCCAGGCCGCGCAGGCCCGCGGGCACGTTCGAATAGGCGAGCTTCTCGCGCACCGCGGCCATGGCGACGATGGCGATGGCCCAGCCCAGGCCGCTTCCGATGCCGTAGACCACGCTTTCGCCGAAGCCGTAGTCGCGCTCCTGCATGAAGAGCGACCCGGCGAGGATCACGCAGTTCACGGCGATGAGCGGCAGGAACACGCCGAGCGTCGTATAGAGGGCCGGCGCGTACTTCTCGACGGCCATCTCCACCACCTGGACGGCGGCCGCGATCGTGCCGATGAAGAGGATGAAGGCGAGGAAGGTGAGGTCCACCTTCGCGAGCGCGGGGGAGACCCAGCCCAGCGCCCCTTCCTTGAGGAGGTAGGTGAGGATCAGGTTGTTGAGCGGGACCGTGAGCACCTGCACGAAGACGACGGCCACGCCCAGCCCGAGGGCCGTCTCCACCTTCTTCGAGCAGGCGAGGAACGAGCACATGCCCAGGAAGAAGGCGAGCGCCATGTTCTCGAGGAAGATCGAGCGGATGGCGAGGTTGAGGTAGTGTTCCATCAGTCCTTGTCCTGCAGCTCGGGCTTCAGGGTCTTCAGCAGCCAGATGAGCCCGGCGATGATGAAGAGCCCGGAGGGCGCGATGAGCATCATCCCGTTGGGGACGTACCAGCCGCCGTCCTTGGCGAGCGGCAGCACCACGAAGCCGAAGACCTTGCCCGCGCCCAGCAGCTCGCGGATGAACGCGGTGAGCATGAGCACCAGGCCGTAGCCCAGCCCGTTGCCGATGCCGTCCAGCGCCGAGGCGAGCGGCGGGTTCTGCATGGCGTAGCCCTCGGCGCGGCCCATCACGATGCAGTTGGTGATGATGAGGCCCACGAAGACCGACAGCTCGAGCGAGAGCTCGTAGAGCGTGGCCTTGAGGATCTGGTCGAACACGATCACGAGGGAGGCGATGATCGACAGCTGCACGATGATGCGGATCGAGCCGGGGGTATGGTTCCTCACCAGGCTCACGGCGACGTTGGCGAGCATCGTCACCAGCAGCACGCCCATCGTCATCACGAACGCCTTGTCCATGCGCGTGGTGATGGCGAGCGCCGAGCAGATGCCCAGCACCTGCACGCCGATGGGGTTGTTGGCGAGGATCGGGGCGAGGAGGGCCTCGCGCTCTCTCTTGCCGAAGGCGCTCATCCGGCCCCCTTCTCGCGGAAGCGCCTGAGGAACTTCCCGTAGCCGTCGTCGGACAGCCAGAATTGCGTGAGGCGCGTGATGGCGTTGCTCGTGATGGTGGCGCCGGACATGCCGTCGACGCGCAGCGGATCCTTGTCCGGGGCGCCGGCCTGGCCCTTGATGACGGTGAGGCGTGGGATCCCCTGGTCGTCGTAGGCGCGACGACCCTTCCAGAGCGCCTGCCACGCGGGGTTGCCGATCTCCCCGCCCAGGCCGGGCGTCTCCTTCTGGTCGTAGTAGGTGAGGCCGCGCACGGTCCTGCCGTCGCGGTCGAGGGACATGAAGCCGTAGACGGTGCCCCACATGCCCAGGCCCTCGAGGGCGATCACCACCTGCTCGGGCTGGCCGCCCTTCATCACGAAATAGGCCACGCCGTACCGGGGCAGCCGCCCGACGCCGGCGGTGTTGGCCGGCGCGACGCGGCTCGTCGCCGGGTCGCTTCGCGCGCCGCGCTGGTCATAGGAGCGGGCGTCGGCCTTGTCGGCCGGCAGCAGCTCCCCGCTCGCGAGGTCCACCAGCCGCGCCGACACGTCCTTCTCGAAGTACTTCTCCACCTCCTTGATCGTCACGTCCTGGCCGGGCTTCACGAGCCCCGCGGCGACGAGCACGTTCTTCTCCATGTAGAGCCGCGCGTTGGCCTTCTGCCGCGGCTGCAGCGAGACGGCCGCCACCGACACCATGAGGGCGCACACGACGCACACGGCGGTCGCGAAGAGGAAGGTGTAGCGCGGGGACTCAAGCCTGGCCATGTCCGCCTGCGCGCCGGGCCCGCCGGTTGATGTTGGCCTTCACGAAGCCGAAGTCGATGAGCGGGGCCATCACGTTCATGAAGAGGATGGCGAGCATCACGGCCTCCGGGTAGGCGGGGTTGACCACCCGGATCAGCACGACCAGCACGCCGATGAGGAAGCCGTAGATGAGCCTGCCCTTGTCGGTGAAGGGCGCGGTCACCGGGTCCGTGGCCATGAAGGCGACCCCGAAGGCCCAGCCGCCCAGCACCATGTGCCACCAGAACGGCACGGCGTACCAGTGATTGGTCTGCGACCCGATGGCGTTGAACACGATCGCCATCGCCGCGGTGCCGGCGACCGCCCCGACCATGATGCGCCACGAGCCGATGCCGGTCGCGATGAGGACCGCCGCGCCCGCGAGGCAGGCGAGCGCCGAGGTCTCGCCGAGGCTTCCGGGCTCCAGGCCGACGAAGGCGTTCATCCACGAGTACCCCTGCTCGCCGAAGGGCCTGGCGAGCAGGCGCATTTCGCCCAGGAGCGTGGCGCCCGAGAACCCGTCCACCGCCGCGCCCGGCGGGATCGCCGTCCACACCTTGTCGCCCGAGATGTCGGCCGGGTAGGCGAAGAAGACGAAGGCTCGCGCCGCGAGCGCCGGGTTCACGAAGTTCATGCCCGTGCCGCCGAACACCTCCTTCGCCACCACCACGCCGAAGCTGATGCCCAGGGCCGCCTGCCACAGGGGCAGCGTGGCGGGCAGGATGAGCGGGTAGATCATGCTCGTGACGAGGAAGCCCTCGTTGACCTCGTGGCGGCGGACCACCGCGAAGAGCACCTCCCAGAAGCCGCCCGCCGCGAGCGTGACGATGTAGAGGGGCAGGAAGTAGAGCGAGCCGTGGAAGAGGCACGCGGCCACGCTCCCCGGCGAGTAGCCCATGCCGGCGAGCCGCATCACGTCGTGGCGCCAGCCCTCGAGCGAGGCGGCCTTCGCCGGGTCCAATGCGAGGTTCGCCTGCAGCCCGGTGTTGTACATCGCCATGAAGATGCAGGGGAGCATCGCGATCACGACGATCGTCATCATCCGCTTCAGGTCGAGCGCGTCGCGCACGTGGGACGCGCCGCGCGTCACCGACGGCGGGGTCATGATGAACGTGTCGGTCGCCTCGAACAGCGCGTGGAAGCGCGCGAGGGGCCGGCCGGGCTCGAACGCGCGGCCCGCCTTCTCGAGGAGCCTTTCGAGGGCGGACATCAGGATTCCCTCTCCAGGCGGTGGAGCATGTCGCGCAGCAGCGGCGCGTAGTCGTTCTTGCCCGGGCAGGCGTAGGTGCACAGCGCCAGGTCCTCCTCGTCGAGCTCCAGCACGCCCAGCGCCTCGGCGCGCTCGAGGTCGCCGGTGAGGAGCGCGCGCAGCAGGAAGGTGGGCAGGATGTCCAGCGGCATCACGGCCTCGTAGGTGCCGATGGGCACCATGGCGCGCTTCGAGCCGTTGGTGGTCGTGGTGAAGACGCGCTTGCGGGCGCGCGAGAAGGCGCCCAGCACGGCGCCCGTCACGCTGAACTTGTCGGCGCCCGGCGCGATCCAGCCGAGCAGCTCCCGGCCGCGTCCTTCCGGGAGCGCGCTTACCTGCTGGTGGTAGCGGCCGAGAAAGCCCTCCGCCTCCCCGAGGGCGGTACGCCCGTCGAGGACCGAGCCCGAGATCATGCGCTGCTCGCCGGGGGCCAGCTCGCCCGCGGTGATCTCCGCGACCGAGGCCCCCAGCCGCGTGCGCAGCAGGCGCGGGCGCGCGATGCCGGGGCCGGCGAGCGAGACGACTCGCGCGACGTCGAGCTTGCCGGTGGCGAGGAGATGCCCGATGGCGGCGACGTCCTGGGCGCCCACGTGCCAGACGCTTCGCCCGTGGCCCACGGGATGCAGGAAATGGATGTGCGTGCCGGCATTGCCGGCCGGGTGGGGCCCGGAGAATTCCTCGATCGCGATGCGCTCGGCGCGCGGGACGCGCAGCGTCGAGCCCGGCGCGCGGCAGACGTACACGCGGCCCGCGGTGAGGCTGCGCAGCGCGAGGATGCCGCGGCCGTAGTCGTCCTCGCGGCCGGCAAGCGCGGTCTCGACGTTCGGGGCGAGCGGGCGCGAGTCCATGGCGGTCACGAAGATCGCCTCCGGCGCCGCGTCAGGTGCCGGCACCCGGCCGAAGGGCCGCGAGCGCAATGCCGTCCACAGGCCCGATTCCAGGAGCAGCGCGCGCAGCCCCGCGCCGTCGCCCTCGGCGGGCGGCGCCCCGTTCCAGCCGGCGAAGGCGACCTGCGCCTGCGGGCCGTCCCCGGGGGACACCTCGATCACGATCGACAGGAAGGCGCGCTTGTCGCCGCGGTGCACGTCCGCCACGCGCCCGGCCGCCGGCGCGGTGTAGCGCACGCCGGGCGTCTTCTTGTCCTCGAAAAGCGGCTGGCCGCGCAGGACCTGGTCCCCGGGCTGCACGAGCATCGTCGGCTTGAGGCCGACGTAGTCGGCGCCCAGCAGCGCGACGCGGGACACGGCGGGGCCGTCCCCGACCTCCTGGACCGGGGTGCCGGCTATGGGCAGATCCAACCCGCGCTTGATCGTGTGCATCTTCCTGGTGGGCGCATTGCGATGGGCAATGGCCGGTTCGAGGCGGTCCAGAGGCAAGGGTAGGGCAGTGGGCCTAGGGCCAATTGACGTGAATCAACCGGCGCGGCGCGCGTCCGGCCGGCGGGCGCAAGAAACGGGTCAGTACTTGGCCTGGCTCTTGTAGAGGTAATGCATGAGCTCGGCGGACTGCATGCTCAGGCGGCGCTGCAGGCCGTGGGTGAAGCGCACGATGGCGCGCATGATGCGGTAGGCGATCCACGGGTGCTTCTCGACCAGGCTCTCGAGGTCGGCGCGGTCGAGGCTGAAGATCTCGGTCTTGCCCAGGGCCCGCAGCGCCGCGTAGCGCGGCGTGCCGTCGAGGAACGACAGCTCGCCCACGAGGTCGCCGGCGGTCATCACGTGCAGGTTCTCCCAGGTGCCGTCGGCGGCGGGACGCGACACCGCCAGCGCGCCGTTGACGACGACGTGCATGTGGCTGTCGGGCTCGCCCTCGGGGGTGATCACCTGCCCGTCGTCGAGGAGGTGCAGGCGGACGAGATCGGCCACGACCTCGACGTCGCCTTCCGAAAGCTCCTTGGCGAGGATCGATTTTGCGACGAGTTCCTTCAGGCGCGGGTTCATGGGTCCCTCTTCCTCGTGCGAGACGACCATCAATCCTAGGGCCGCGGCCGCGCCGGCGTTTGAGGGGCGTCAAGCCTCCGGCGCGAAGCGCACGACGATCTTGCCGCGGTTGTGGCCTTCGGCCATCTCGCGCTGCAGCGCCGGCACCTCGTCGGGGCGGCCGACGCGGGTGACGACGGACTTCAGGCTTCCCTCGGCGGCCAGGCGCACGAGCGTCTCCAGGTCCTCGAGGTTGGGCCGCTCCATCACGGGCATGCAGCGCTGCCTCGAGGTGAGCCGCAGCCACCACGACCAGCAGTAGAGCGCGGCATCGGGCAGCGAATGCACGAAGACGCCCCCCGGCGCGAGGAGCTGCCGGCATTCGGGGAAGGTCGAGGTGCCGGAGGCGTCGAAGACGATGTCGAAGCGCCCGGGGAGCGCCTTCCAGTCCTCGCGCCGGTAGTCGATGGCGCGATCGGGCGCGAGGCCGGCGAGGAACGCCTGCCCCTCGGTGCTCGCCACGGCCGTCACGTGCGCGCCGGCGTTCTTCGCGAACTGCACCGCGAAGGAACCCACGCCGCCGGCGGCGCCCACCACGAGCACGCGCTGGCCCGCGGCGAGCCCGGCCTCGCGAAGCGCCTGCACCGCCGTGATGCCCGCGCCCGGAAGCGACGCGCCGTCGGCGAAAGTCAGCGACGGCGGCTTCACCGTGGCGAGCGCCTCGGTGGCGCACACGCGCTCGGCCATCGCCGCGTGGCGGGACTCGACGGGATTCACGATCCCCACCACGGCGTCGCCGGGCTTGAGCCGCGCGACCCCGGCGCCCGCCGACTCGACCACGCCCGCGTAGTCGTAGCCCACGCCGCGCGGCAGCCGCCCCGCGGTCATCACCTTGTACTGCCCGGCGCGAAGCTTCCAGTCCAGCGGATTCAACGCCGCGGCCACCACGCGCACCACGATCTCGCCCTTGCCGGCCACCGGCTCCGGCAGGTCCGCCCACTCGAGCACCTCGGGACCGCCGTAGCGGCCGAAGATCCACGCCCTCATCGCATCTCCTGGAATGGGGTCCTCACGACAAATCGCCGCCGACGCTGATTGGGAAGTTGATGGGGTCCAGGTGGGTTGTGTTTCTTTTTGGTTTTTGGCCAAGTGAGCTTGCCGGGAGCGCCGAAGTGCGGATCGAGTCGACATAGGCTGGGGCGACGCTGTCGGAACCCCCGGTGTTGGCCAAAAACCAAAAAGAAACACAA
>JAGRPO010000258.1 GCA_019449455.1 Betaproteobacteria bacterium
CGCGAGCACGCGGCGAGCAAGCGCACGGTGAACATCCTCACGCACTGCAACGCGGGATGGCTCGCCACGGTGGACTGGGGCACGGCCCTCGCCCCCATCTACATGGCGCACGACCAGGGCATTCCCGTGCACGTGTGGGTGGACGAGACGCGGCCGAGAAGCCAGGGGCTCCTCACCGCGTGGGAGCTCGCGGGCCACGGCGTGCCGCACACGCTGGTGGCGGACAACGCCGGCGGCCACCTCATGCAGCGCGGCAAGGTGGACCTGGTGCTGGTGGGCGCGGACCGCGTGACGCCCCGCGGCGACGTGGCCAACAAGATCGGCACCTACCTCAAGGCGCTGGCGGCGCGCGACAACGCCGTCCCGTTCTATGCGGCGGTTCCAACGCCCACCATCGACTGGGACATCGACGATGCGATCGCCGGCATCCCCATCGAGGAGCGAAGCGGCGACGAGATGCGCCTCGTGAGCGGGCTCGACGGCTCCGGCCGCCCAGCGACGGTCGCGATCGCCTCCGAGACGACGGCGGTGGCGAACCCCGCCTTCGACGTGACGCCGGCCGCGCTGGTGTCGGGCATCATCACCGAGAAGGGCATCTTCGGCGCGAACGAGACCGCCCTCCTCGAGCTCTATCCCCCCGGCCGCAGGAGCAAGGCGTTCCTCACGTGATCGACTCCCCCCTTCGCGAGCGGATCGTGGCAACCGCGCGGCGCATGAACGCGCTCGGCATCAACCAGGGAGCCTCCGGGAACGTGAGCGCGCGGGTGGAGGGAGGCTTCCTCGTCACGCCCTCGGGCCTGCCCTACGAGTCGCTGCAGCCCGCCGACATCGTGCACGTGGGCATGGACGGCCACGCGACGGGGCACCGGGAGCCCTCGAGCGAGTGGCGCTTCCACCGCGACATCTACGCGACGCGGCCCGAGGCGGGGGCGGTCGTGCACACGCACTCGGCGTTCGCGACCACGCTCGCCTGCCTGGACCGTTCCATCCCGGCCTTCCACTACGAGGTCGCGTTCGCGGGCGGGAGCGACATCCGCTGCGCGCCCTACCGCAGCTTCGGCACGCAGGAACTCTCCGACGCGGCGATCGCCGCGCTCGAGGGCAGGCGGGCGTGCCTGCTGGCCCATCACGGCGTCATCGCCTTCGGCCAGGACCTCGACGATGCGCTGCGCCTCGCCGACAAGGTCGAGGCCATGGCACGCCTCTACTGGCAGGCGATCCAGGTCGGCGAGCCCGCGATCCTGGACGACGGCGAGATGGCCCGCATCGTGGAGCGCTTCCGCCACTACGGCCCCCGCTAGGACCGGTTCCTGGGGACGGTTCCCAGGAACCGTCCCCAACGTATAATTGCCGACCATTTCAAGCCGGCGTCGCGGAAGCGACAGCGGGCGTTTCTCGGAGGAAGACCCATGCACGCCCAAGCCGCCCCGATCCCGGGAGCCGCCCGCACCCGCCACGCCCGCCTCCTCAAGTGGGTGGCCGACATCGCCGCCCTCACCCAGCCCGACAGCATCTACTGGTGCGACGGCTCGGACGAGGAATACGACCGCCTCTGCGCCGAGCTCGTGGCGTCCGGCACGTTCAGGCGGCTCGACGACAAGCTGCGCCCCAATTCGTACCTCGCGTGGTCGGACCCCTCCGACGTCGCGCGCGTCGAGGATCGCACCTTCATCTGCTCGAAGTCGAAGGACGACGCCGGCCCCACCAACAACTGGGTGGACCCCGCCGAGATGCGCTCGACCCTCAAGGGCCTCTTCAAGGGCTGCATGCGCGGGCGCACGATGTACGTCGTGCCCTTCAGCATGGGCCCCATCGGCTCGCACATCGCGCACATCGGCGTGGAGATCTCCGACAGCGCCTACGTCGTGGTCAACATGAAGCTCATGACGCGCATGGGCGCCAGCGTGCTCGCCACCCTCGGCGACGACGGCTTCTTCGTCCCGGCCGTGCACTCCGTGGGCGCGCCCCTAGGGCCCGACCGCAAGGACGTTCCCTGGCCCTGCAACAAGGACCACAAGTACATCGTGCATTTCCCCGAGGACAAGGAGATCTGGTCCTACGGCTCCGGCTACGGCGGCAACGCGCTCCTGTTCAAGAAGTGCTTCGCGCTGCGCATCGCCTCCGTCATGGGCCGCGAGGAAGGCTGGCTCGCCGAGCACATGCTGATCCTGGGCGTCGAATCCCCCGAAGGCGTGAAGCACTACGTCACCGCCGCCTTCCCGAGCGCCTGCGGCAAGACCAACTTCGCGATGCTCATCCCCCCGTCCACCTTCAAGGGCTGGAAGGTGACCACCATCGGCGACGACATCGCCTGGATCAAGCCGGGCGAGGACGGCCGCCTGCACGCCATCAACCCGGAAGCGGGCTTCTTCGGCGTGGCGCCGGGCACGGGCTACGACACGAACCCGAACTGCATGGAAGCGATCAAGACCAACACCATCTTCACCAACGTGGCGCTCACGCCCGAAGGCGACGTGTGGTGGGAGGGAATGACGAAGGAAGCGCCCGCGAAGCTCACCGACTGGACCGGCAAGGACTGGACGCCCGGCTGCGGGCGCCCGGCCGCGCACCCGAACTCGCGCTTCACCGTGGCCGCGACGCAGTCGCCTTCCATCGACCCCGCGTGGGACGACCCGAACGGCGTGCCCATCTCCGCGTTCGTCTTCGGCGGCCGCCGTTCCTCGACCGTGCCGCTCGTGACCGAGGCCGCGACCTGGGACGAGGGCGTCTACATGGCCGCGACCCTGGGCTCCGAGACCACCGCCGCCATCACGGGCAAGGTGGGCGTGGTGCGCCGCGACCCGTTCGCGATGCTCGCCTTCTGCGGCTACAACATGAGCGACTACTTCGCCCACTGGATCGAGACGGGGCGCAGGGTCCCCTACCCGCCCAAGATCTACATGGTCAACTGGTTCCGCAAGAACGAGGCGGGCAAGTACGTCTGGCCCGGCTACGGCGAGAACATGCGCGTGCTCAAGTGGATCGTCGAGCGCGTCGAGGGCCTCGCGGACGCCGAGCGCACGGCCGTGGGCTACGTGCCCCGGCACAAGGACATCGACTGGAAGGGGCTGGATTCCTTCGGCGTCGACACGTACCTGTCGATCTCGGCCATCGACAAGTCGATGTGGAAGCAGGAGATGCCGCTGCACCGCGAGTTCTTCGACAAGCTGGGCGAGCGGCTGCCGGCGGCGATGCGGCAGCGCTTCGAGTCGCTGGCGGCCACGCTGGGCTGACCCCGCGCCGGAGGGCGCGTAAGATTGGAGGCCCTGCGACCTCTCCCGGAATCGCGACGTGCTCTCCTACGAAGACCGAAGCACCCTCCCGGCCGCGACCATCCTCGCCGTGGCGCTTGTCCTGGGACTCGCCGCGGGCGGATGGTTCGTCGGCCAGGGCCTCGCGCGCTTCAAGTCGGAGTCGCGCACCGTCACCGTGAAGGGGCTCGTCGAGCGCGAGGTCAAGGCCGACCGCGCCGTCTGGACGCTCAACCTGCGGCGCGCGAGCGACACGCTGGCCGACGCGCACCAGCGGATCGCCGCCGACCGCGACGCGGTCCTCGCCTTCCTGAAGAAGCAGGGGTTCGCCGAGGCGCAGATCGAGCGCCAGCCCACGCGCACCCTCGACAAGCTCGCGCGCGATTTCGGGCAGGCCCAGGCCGAGCGCTTCCGTTACGTGGTCACGACGGCGGTGGAAGTGGCCACGCCGATGGTGGATCTCGTGCGGAGCGCCTCCGGCGCCACCGAGGAGCTCCTCAAGGGCGGCGTGATCCTCGACGCCGACGATCAGTCGGGCCGCGCCAACCCGCGCTTCGTGGTCTCGAAGTTCAACGACTTGCGCCCGCAGCTCCTGGCCGAGGCGACGAAGAACGCGCGCTCGGTCGCCGAGCAGTTCGCCGCCGACTCGGGCGCCCGCGTGGGCGACATCCGCTCGGCCAACCAGGGAACGATCCAGATCTTCGGCACGGACGGCAACGACGAGTCGGCGCCCTTCTCCCCCACCAGCACCCCGGTGAAGAAGATCCGCGTCGTGAGCACGTTCGAGTTCGCGCTGAAATGACGCTTTCGGAGCTGCGCGCCCCGGACGCATGAACGCCGGGGAAGCCCATGACGGATAGTGGTCCGCCGTGAAGGCGGTCATCGCCGAGGCAAGGCGTTTCCTGAGCTACGGCATCGCGGGACTCGCGGCCACCGCTTCCCACTACGCCACGATGATGGGGCTCGTCTGGGCGATGGGCGGGCGGGAGGTGCTCGCCTCGTCGCTCGGCTTCATCGTCGGTGCCCTCGTGAAGTACCCGCTCAACTACTGGCTTGTCTTCGCCAGCCGCCAGCACCACCGGGTCGCGGTGCCCCGGTTCGTGATCAGCCTCGCTCTTTCGTTCGCCCTGAACGCCATTCTCCTGGCGCTTCTGCTGCGCCTGCTCGACGTGCACTACATGGTGTCGCAGGTGCTCACGACGGGCGTGGTGATCATGGTGAACTACGTCATGGCGAGACTCTGGGTCTTCCGCCATCGGTCCGAGTCGACGACCCCAAGTATCGATCGGCATTGAAATCCAGGAATTCGGGGCGGGTCAGGCCCGCCCGCCACAGGACGAAATCAAGCGTCGTCCCCAGCACGCCGAATCCGTACCGGATGGAGCGTCGCAGGCCGATGGAGCTGGAATCCGGCTCGTAGCGCGTCGGGCAGGAGATCTCGCCGAGCGCGAGACCCTGCCCGATGGCCTGGACGAGCATCTGGTTGTCGAACACGAAGTCGTCGGAGTTCGCGAGGAGCGGCAGCGACTGCAGCGCGTGCCGCGAGAAGGCGCGATATCCGGAGTGGTATTCGGACAGCTTGGCGCCGGTGAACAGGTTCTGGAACGCCGTGAGGCCACGGTTCGCGGCGTATTTCCAGGCCGGCATGCCGCCCGCCCTTGCCATTCCCCCGAGGATTCGCGAGCCGAGGACGACGTCGTAGATTTCCGATTCGATCATGGCGGCCATGGCGGTCACGAGGCGCGGATCGTACTGGTAATCGGGGTGGACCATGACGACGATGTCGGCGCCTCTCGCAAGGGCCTGCGCGTAGCAGGTCTTCTGGTTGCCGCCGTAACCGCGGTTCTCGGGGTGGACGTGGACCTCGATGCCCAGGGCCGCGGCCACCGCAGCCGTCTCGTCACCACTTGCGTCGTCGACGAGGAGGACGTGGTCCACGATGGCGTGCGGCAGCGCGCGCCAGGTCCGCTCGACGGTCTTCGCCGCGCGATAGGCCGGCATCACCACCACGACTTTCTTGCCATTGATCATGTCGTCACTCCGAAGGGTTCTGCAGGGGAGAAGGGTTTTTCCAGACCACGAGCGCGCCGTCCTCGTAGAACGCTTCCCCGAACCGCTCGCGCATCCACGCCTCGCAGTGAGGCAGCGGCGGGCTTACGTCCTCCACGGGCCCGCGATAGTAGGCGAGGTAGTGGATGGGTTGGGCCAGCCGCGCCCAGGCATCGGCAACGTGCACGGCATTGTCGAATCGGAAGCGCTCGTCCGGCGGAACCTCCCCGTAGCGCCGGGGCTCGCACGTCCCCCACAGATAGGCGGGGATGACCCGCTGCCCGCTCTCGCGCTCCCAGACCGGGGCCGGCCACACGTAGGAGGAATACTGGAACGGGGCCACGGCGACGGTGAGCGTTCCGCGCGGACGCGAGGCGAGACTCGCCCAGAACACGGAAGCCGGATAGACCGGCATGCGCGCGCGGATCGGGTTCGTTTCCGTCCGGTAGTCGTACTGGTAAAACGAGTGCTGCGTGTAGGAGTTGGGACGCCCGAGAAGTTCTGCGTTAGGCGAATGCGGCCACCACGCGAGGATCGCGGCGGCCGCGGCGGCAAGGGCCCAGGCGGAATGGACCGGACGCCCGAGAACGCGCAACGCGACTTCGGCGCTCGCCACGAGCCCGGCAGAAATGGCCAACAGGAGGACCGGAAGCATGGGCAACATGTAGCGCGCGAAGGCAAGGGGCCTGTCCACCCAGTACGGCTTGGTCGCAACAAGGACGGCGAGCGTAAAGGCCGAACCGAGCATGATCCACCTCGAAACGGGGGACGCCTTCAAGACGGACGCGGATCCGACGGCCGCCAAGGCAAGGGCGATCCAGGCGACCACCGGGGATCCGGTGCCGATCCAGAGGTGCCACGCACCGATGACGGTCTCCGCCTTGATCTGGTCGACACCCGCCTTTCCCGCGAGGGCCGGAAGATCGCCGAAGAGGGGCGGAAGAACGGCGAGTCCCATGCAGGCGGCAGTGAGCGCCGTCAACGCCGCCAGCGAGGGCCACCGCGGCCCCCGGCCCCGCATCGCCTCCCACCACAGGGCCGCCAGCGGCGCCACCAGCAGGGGACCGGTTACCGCGTGGGTCCAGACCACCAAGCCGCAAAGGACGCCGTATCCCCAGCCAAACTTCCACTCGAGCGTTCCCGAGCGGGTGGCGCGCTCCAGGCACCAGAACGCGATGTAGGCGCCAAGCAGCGTGACCGCATACGAGCGCGCGATGCGCGAGTAGGACACGAGAAAGGGCGATACCGCGAGCAGCAGCGCAAAGGCCGCGATGACCCGGTCGTCGAAGCGGCGCCTGAAGATGAGCGGCAGCGCGATCACCGTCGCGATTCCGGCCGCGATCATCGGAAGGCGCAGCCCCAGCTCGGTGAGGCCGACCAGTTTCGCCTGCACGAAGTACAGGAGCACGAGGGGAATGCTGTAGTCGGCGTTCCCGAAACTCGTCAGGATTCCCGCCGGCGTCAGGTAGATCACCTGGTGCACCGGATGCCATTCGTCTTCGATGAGCACCTGGGTCGCGATCTGGTCCAGGCGAAGCCACATCGCGAGCCCGAAGCTGACCGCGAGCGCCAGCGGAAGGAACAACCGGGGCATGACGAGTGCAATCGTTGGGGGAATCTCGAATGATACCTGACGGATGCGACGGCTTGCCGGCGATGCGTTTTCGCGAGCCGACGATTGCCATCGGCGCTTCGGCATGAATGGAAGCAGGTAACATTCGGCTGAGATGAAGCTCACCGACCTCGAGACGCCCCGCCTTGTCCTCGACGCCGGGCGCATGGAAGCCAACGTCGCGCGCCTGAAGGAGCGCCTCGCGCGACTGCGGGTGCGCCTGCGCCCGCACGTGAAGACCTGCAAGTCCATCGACGTCGCGCGCGGGCTGATGCAGTCGCCCTCCGGCCCCATCACCGTTTCCACGCTCAAGGAAGCCGAGCAGTTCCTCGCGCACGGCGTCACGGATATCCTCTACGCCGTGGGCATCGCGCCCGGCAAGCTCGACCACGTCGTCGCCCTGCGCGGGCGCGGCGCCGATCTCGCGGTGGTGGTCGACAGCGTCGAGGCCGCCCGGGCCGTGGCCGACAGGGGCGCCGGCATCCCCGCGCTCATCGAGATCGACTGCGACGGCCACCGCGCCGGCGTGAAGCCCGGGCACCCGGTCCTCCTGGACATCGCCAAGGCGCTCGCCAGGGGCGCGCAGCTGCGGGGCGTGATGACGCACGCGGGCGATTCCTACAACTGCCGCACGACCGAGGCCATCGCGGACATGGCCGAGCAGGAGCGCGGCGCCGTCGTGAGGAGCGCCGCGGTGCTGCGCTCGGCCGGCTTCGCCTCGCCCGTGGTGAGCGTGGGATCGACGCCCACGGCGACGTTCGCCCGCAGCCTCGAGGGCGTCACCGAGGTCCGCGCGGGCGTCTTCGTCTTCCACGACCTCGTGATGGCGGGCCTGGGCGTATGCCGGGTGGCGGACATCGCGATCTCGGTCCTCGCCACGGTCATCGGCCACCAGCCCGAGAAGGGGTGGATCATCACCGACGCCGGCTGGATGGCGATGTCGCGCGACCGCGGCACCTCGAAGCAGGCGCTGGACCAGGGCTACGGCCTGGTGTGCGACGCTTCCGGCCGCCCGATCGACGACCTCGTCGTCACGGACGCCAACCAGGAGCACGGCATCGTGGGCCGGCGCGGCGGCGTGCCCGCCGATGTCGCGAAGTATCCTCTCGGCACGCGGTTTCGAATCCTTCCCAACCACGCCTGCGCCACCGCGGCGCAGCACGATGCCTACCACGTCGTGAGGGACGGCCCCGAGGTTCTCGCCCGGTGGCCGCGCTTCGCCGGCTGGTAGCGGAGAGAACGCCATGAGAATGCTCGAGACCCTCGACGCCCCCGGCCTGCCCAGGCCCGCGGGCCACTATTCCCACGCCGTGGTCCACGACGGCATCGCCTGGCTCGCGGGACAGCTTCCCCACGTTCCCGGCCAGCCCGACCGCGCGCCCGGGACGATCGAGGAGCAGGCGCGGCAGGTGCTCTCCAACGTCGACCAGGTGCTCGCGGCCTGCGGCTCGCGTCGCGATCGCGTGCTGCGCTGCACGGTCTACGTTTCCGACATCGCGCACTGGCCGGTGGTGAACAAGGTGTACGCCGAGTTCTTCGGCACGCACCGCCCGGCGCGCTCCGTGGTGCCGGTGAACGCGCTGCACCACGGCTTCGCGATCGAGGTCGAAGTGACGGCCGCGGTGGACTGATGGCCGCGGCCATCGATTCCGCCGTCCGGGACCGCGCCGGCGAGCTGGTCGCCACTCTCCTCGACTCCATCCGCATCCCGTCGGTGAGCCTCACCGGCGAAGGCATCGGCGAGGCCGTCGAATTCCTCGCAACGCGCATGCGGCGCTGGGGCTTCGAGGTGCAGGTCTTCCCCACCGCGAGCCAGCCCATCGTCTACGGCGAGATCGGGCTGCGGGACGCGCCGTTCACCTGGCTCACCTACGGCCACTACGACGTCTATCCGGCCGATGCGAAGGCCGAGGGCTGGAACACCGATCCCTGGCAGCCGGTCGTCGACGGCGACCGCATCTGGGGCCGCGGCGCGGGCGACAACAAGGGCCAGCACCTGGCGCTGCTCAACGCCATCGCGCTCCACCGCGAGCTGCACGGCGAGCTGCCCATCCGCATCAAGGTGATCCTCGAGGGCGACGAGGAAACGGGCAGCCGGCCGCTGCCGGAATTCGTGGAGACGCACCGCGACATGCTGCGCGCGGACCTGTGCTGCTATTCCGACGGGCCGATGTTCCCCAACGACCAGCCGGTGCTGCTCATGGGCGTGCGCGGCATCCTGGGCCTCGAGTTCGCCGCCACCGGCGCGAAGCGAAACCTCCACTCCGGCAACTTCGGCGGCGTGGCGCCCAACCCGACGCTCGATCTCATCCACCTGCTGGCGGAAATGGTGGACCGCGACGGGCGGCTCCTCGTGCCGGGCGCGGGCTACGCGGAGGTGACGGTCACGCCGGGCGAGGCGGCCGCCGTGAGGTCGCTTCCGCTGGACCGCGAGGGCGTGATGGCGAGCATGGGCGTGCCGCCGACCGTGTCCGACCCGGCCGCGTTCCACGAGCGCCTGATGCTGCGCCCCGCGTTCAACGTGTCGGGCTTCTCGTCCGGCTACACGGGCCCGGGCCACAAGACGATCATCTTCAAGGAGGCGATCGCCAAGGCCGACATTCGTCTTGTGGGCGGGCAGGACCCGCAGGACGTGCTGGCCGCCGTGCGCCGGTTCGCCGCCGGCCGGGGCTACACGAACATCGAGATCCGGGAGCTGAAGAGCACGCCCGCGTCGCGGACCTCGCTCGACAGCCCGTACGTTCCGCTGGTGAAGAAGGCCGTCGCCGACGGGTTCGGCCGCGAGCCGCTGGTCGTGCCGAGCCTCGGGGGCACGACGCCGGACTACGTCTTCACGAGGCTGCTGGGGTTGCCGTCGATCGTGGTGCCGCTGGCGCCCTACGACGAGAACAACCACGCGCCGAACGAGTCGACGAAGGTGTCGCTCTACCTGGCGGGGGTGAGGGCGGGAATGCACCTGATCGAGGGCATGGCGCGCCGGTAGGCCGCACCGCGCCCTCGACCCGCGGCGGCCGTCATCGGCCGCCGCTTCAGTTCATGCGTTCCTGGAACTTCGCCTCGATCGCCTTCGCGCCGCCGGGCTTCGTCGCGTGCACGATGAAGACGTACGAGCCCTTCGGGAGGAGCCGCACATAGCCCCCGTAGCTCGCGCCGCCGCGCACCATCATCGGCTCGAGCGTCTTGGTCACCCGCCCCATCCCGACCTGCTCGACGTCGAGCGCGACCGTGGCGCCCTGGATCTGCGCCTGGGTGGCGGAATCGAACAGCGAGACGTTCACGTGGAAATAGCCGGAGCCGGACGGCGCGCCGCCGTGCATCTTCGCCTCCGGGGAGCCCGCGGGAAAATCGCCCATGCGCTTGGCCGGCACGAGCCCGAGGTACACGTCGGTGCCGTTCACGGTGGCGCGGTGCGGCCCGGC
>JAGRPO010000259.1 GCA_019449455.1 Betaproteobacteria bacterium
CTTCGACTTGGGCACCGACAGCATGGCCGTGGTGAGCGGGTAGGTCACCTGGTCCTCGACCACCTGGGGCGCCTGGCCGGGCACCTCCGTGTAGACGATCACCTGGACGTCGGAGAGGTCGGGCAGGGCGTCGAGCGGCGTCCTCGCCACCGCGAGGATGCCCGCCAGCGTCACCGCAAGGCTCGCGAGCAGGACGAGGAACTTGTTCCTCGCCGACCACTCGATGAGGGCGCTCAGGATGCCGTCGCCGGATCGTTCGTCGGCCACGATCAATGCCCCTTGTGGCTGTCGGCCGGTGCGGCGGCGCCCTTGGCGGGCCCCGGCGCGGCCTTCACGCTCGTGATCACGAACTCGCCCGGCTTGCGCTCCACGAACTCGAATTCGACTCTCGCGCCGGGCTTCGCGCTCCCCGCCAGCGCGGCGTTGGCGAACGCGAAATCCATCGTCATGGCAGGCCACTTCAGGCTCGCGACCGGCCCGTGCGTCACCGTCACCGTGTCGTTTGGCCCGAGGGCGTCGATCGTCCCCACGGCGGTGTGGCTCATCGTCTTCGATCCGTCCGCGGACGTGGACGCCGAGCCCATTCCCCCGAGCGCGGCGCGCAGGTTGCTTTCCGCGTCGATGAGGAAGTTGGCGGCCACGACGACGTTCTCGCCCGCGGCAATGCCGCCCTTCACCTCGACCCAGTCCTCGCTTCGCGTGCCGAGCTGGACTTCGCGCGGCTCGAAGCGCCCTTCGGCCAGCTGCACGATGACGACCTTGCGCACGCCCGAGTCGATGACGGCGGAAGCGGGCACGGCGAGAACCTTGCCCGCGTTGCCGGCCGCGAGCTCCACCTGGGCGAACATGCCGGGCTTGAGGAGCCCGCCGGGATTGGCGAGCTCCAGGCGAACCTGGACCGTGCGCGTCTCGGGCTTGAGCGTGGGATACACGTAGGTGATCAGGCCGTCGAACCACTTCTCGGGATAGGCGTTGATGCGCACGTGGGCCTTGCGGCCGCTCGTCACCAGCGAGATGTCCTGCTCGGGCACGTCCGCGATCACCCACACGCCGGAAAGATCGGCCACCTGGTAGAGCATCTCGCCGGGCATGAAGCGCATGCCCGAGACGGCCTTCTTCTCCATGACAATGCCCGACACCGGGGAGCGGAACGTGACGCTGCGCCGGGCCTCGCCCGTCCGCGCCAGCGTCTCGATCTGCTCGTCGGACACGTCCCAGTTGCGCAGCCGCGTGAGGCTCGACTCCGCGAGCTGGGCGAGGCCGGTCTGGCCCTCGGCGCCGGCCTCCTTGAAGGTCTTCATGCCGCGCGCGGCGATCGCGTACTCGCGCTGCGCCGAGACCAGCTCGGGGCTGTACGCCTCGAAGAGCGGCTGGCCCTTCGCGACGGGCTGGCCGGTGGCGTTCACGTGCAGCTTCTCGACGTAGCCCTCGAACTTCGGGGAGATCGTCGCCATGCGCCGCTCGTCCACCTCGACGCGACCGGCCGCCCGCACCACGCGGTCGAGGGTCCGCAATTCCGCGAGCTGCGTGCGCACGCCGAGCTTCTGGATGCGGTCGGGCGAGATCTTCAGCCCGGCGCCGCCCGATGCCGGCTCCTCGCCTTCGTACACCGCGATGTACTCCATGCCCATCGAGTCCTTCTTCGGCGCGGGCGAGGTGTCCGGCAACCCCATGGGGTTGCGGTAGTAGAGGAGCTTTCTCTCCTTCGCGGCCCCTCCCGGCGCGGCGGCGGAAACGGCGCCATCGGCCGGCTTGGCCGCCTGGCGCGTTCCGATCCAGTAGCCGCCGGCCGCGGCCGCCGCGACCACGATCCCGACGGCAACGGCGATTCCGGTCTTCATAGCTCTTCCCCCACGATGCGTTCGATTTCGGCGAGGCGCATCTGCGCCTCGGCTTGTGCCTTGAGCCGCTCCTGCTTGGCGCGCAGGATCTGGCGCTGCGCGTCGAGCAGAGTGGCGAAGTCGACCTTGCCGTTCTCGTAGCCGGCCAGCGCCGACTGGAAGGTGAGCTCGGCCTGGGGCAGCAGGCTCTTCGCCGCCAGCGCCTCGGTCCGGCGCGCGGCCTCCAGCCCGGCGAGGCTTTCCCCGAGCTCTCCCATGAGGCCCACGGTCGCCGAATCGCGCCTGGCGCGCGCGGCCTCGAGCATGGCGCGCGCCTCGCGTTCCCTGGCGCGGCGGCTCGACTGCTGCAGCGGGATGCTCACCTCGAGCATCAACTCCCACTCGGAGACGCGATTGCGGTTCTGCGTCGGCGAAATCCCGACGGTGAAGTCCGGATAGCGGTTGAGGTCGGCGAGCTCGACCATCTTCCCGGCCGACCGGGCGCGGGCCTCTTCCACGGCGATCGACGGGTTGCGCGCCCGGGCGCGATCCTCGAGCGCCCCGGCCTGCAGCCGCGCCGGCGGCGGAAGCGGGCGAATGCGCGCGGGATAGGCGAGCGGCGCCGCGGCGGGGCGCGCGACCAGCGCATTGAGCCTTGCCGCGGCGCGGCGCCTGTCCGACTCGATCATCACGAGGTCGGTGCGCATCGTGGTCTGCTCCACCTGGGCGCGGATCGCGTCCTGCTGGGCCGCCAGGCCTCCCGCGTAGCGGGCCTGGGCGATGCCCTCGAGGCGCGCCATGAGGTCGAGGACTTCGCTCGTGAGCTTCTCGTTCTCGGCAGCGAGGTAGTACTGGGCGTAGGCCGACTTGATGCGCATGGAAAGCTCGAGCCACGTGGCATCCACGCGCCCCGAGGCCGCCTGCGCGTCGGCCTCCGCGGCCTCCCGCATCGCGTCGCGCTTGCCGTACCACGGCAGCATCTGCATCACGGTGTACTTGGCGCCGCCGATGCGCGAAGGCAGGAGGTTGGGGCTCGCGTCCATCCCCGCATTCGTCACGTCCATGAGCTCGACCCGGAACGTGGGATCGGGCAGCGCGCCCGCGGATTCGGGCTTCTCGCGGGCGGCCGCGGCCTCGAGCTTCATGGAGGCGAACTCGGGATTCCTCTCCCGCGCGATCTCGAGCAGGCTCTCGACGTTGCCGCCGGGCAGGGCTGGCTGCGCCAGCGCCGGAACCGAGGCGAGGGCGAGCGAACCCAGGCAGGCCGCGGCGAAGCGGCGGAGCGGCAGGGTGGCGGGGATTGTCCGCGCGCGGCGGACTTGTCGATCATGATCCATGGGACCTCCGGAAACGATTACGGCCGGCTGCGGACACCGCGGCCGGGCATTACTGCCGGACGATCAGATGCGCAGGACGCCGAAGAGGATGGCGGCGGGAGGGGATGCCGCGGGCGGGACCAGGAGCCACGCCGGCCTGCGGTCGGCCGAAAGGGCCGCTTCGCCAGCATCCACGCGCAAGGCGGGACCGGCGGTTTCGACGAGGCCCGGTGCAGGCTGTCCATTGTCGAACGAGGCCTGGGCGTGCTGGCAATGCTCGGCGCAGACGTTGCCGCCGGCGGGGTTCGTTCCGTCGCCGGCGTCTTCGGCGCAGCAATCGTGTGCCGGAGCCGCCTGGGCGGCCGTCGACTGGCCGAAGAACTCGCACGCATGCGCCGACACCGCGAGCTGCGCGAACACAAGCGCGAACGCGGCGAACAGGGCGGCGACGATGCGATGGCGGCGACTCATGGTGCCGAAGTATGCCCCGGAGCGGAGGGCCTGTCGCTTGATCGAACGCAAGGCCGCCCGAAGCTTGCAGATTCGTAATCCGGGCGTCAGCTAGGCGTGAGCGGCGAGCCAGTCCAGGGCCAGGGTGGAGAGGGTCCTCACGCCGAGCTTGAGGCAGGCCTCGTCGAGGTAGAAGCGCGGGCTGTGGTTGGGCGCGGACGTCATCGGGTCGCGGTCGGGCGGCGTGCAGCCGACGAAATAGAAGAACCCGGGCACCGCCTGCTGGTAGTAGGCGAAGTCCTCCGCGCCGCAGACCTTGTCCACGACGCGCACGTTCGCCTCGCCGGCCACGCGCGCGAGCGCAGGGACGGACCATTCCGTGAGCCCCGGGTGGTTCACCGTGACGGGATAGCCGCGGTCGATGTGCACATGCGCCTTCGCGCCGCCCGCGGCGGAGATCATCTCGGTGATGCGCCGGACGTGCGCGTGGATCGCGTCGCGCTGGCCCTCGTCGAAGGAGCGGATCGTGCCCTCGAGCTTCACCTCGTCGGGGATGATGTTGTTGCGCACGCCGCCCTGGAAGACGCCCACGGTGACCACCGAGGGCTCCTTGGTGAGGTTCATGCTGCGCGAGACGATGGTCTGCAGCCCCATCACCACCTGCGAGCCCACGACGATGGGATCGACGCCGCGCCACGGCATGGCCCCGTGCGTCTGCGAGCCTCGGATGAAGACGCGGAACTGGTCGGCGGAGGCCATGAGCGGCCCCGAGCGGTAGCCTATCTTGCCGGTGTTGTGGAGCGAGGTGACGTGCAGGCCGAAGATGGCCTCGACCTTCGGGTTGTCGAGGCAGCCCTGCGCCACCATCAGCTTCGCGCCGCCCTCTTCCCCGATGGGCGGCATCTCCTCCGCCGGCTGGAACACGAACACGACGGTGCCGGGGATCTCGGCGCGCATTCCCGCCAGGGCCTCGGCCACGCCCATGAGGATCGAGGTGTGCGCGTCGTGCCCGCAGGCGTGCATGACGCCGCACTGCTGGCCGTTCCATTCGGCCATGGCCCTGCTCGCGAAGGGGACATCGACCTCCTCCTTCACCGGCAGCGCGTCCATGTCCGCGCGCAGCGCCACGACGGGGCCGGGCTTGCCCCCGCGGAGCACGCCCACCACGCCGGTCACGGCGACCTTCTCGCGCACCTCGTCCAGGCCCAGGGCGCGCAGGTGCTTCGCGACGATACCCGCCGTGCGCACCTCGCGGTTTCCCAGCTCCGGGTGCTCGTGCAGGTCGCGGCGCAAGGCGACGACCTTCGCCTCCAGGAGCTCGGCGGCGGCGGCGATGGCGGAGTCGAAGCGAAACGGGGTTTCGGGTGCGTTCATGGCGATCGGGGCCGTTCGAAAGCGGGAGGACATTCTAGCCCGGCCGGCCGGCGGCCCCGTCTATAATTGCCCGTCGTCCCTTTCCCGCGCGCCACCGTGGCGCCCCCCGCCCATGGACCACCTCGAACCCCTGGAAGCCAACGCCTTCCTGCAGAAGAACTCCGACGCCGTGTTCATCGACTGCCGCAGCGAGATGGAGTTCATGTTCGTCGGGCACCCCGTGGGGGCGATGATGGTGCCGTGGTACGACGGCGCCGAATGGGAGCTCAACCCGCACTTCGTCGGGCAGGTGAAGAAGCTCGCGGGGGCCAACTTCCAGAACCGGCCGATCGTCCTGATCTGCCGCAGCGGCAACCGCACCATCGAGGCCGGCAACGCGCTGGAGGCCGCGGGGTTCAAGCGCGTGGTCAACGTGCTGCACGGCTTCGAGGGCGACCTCGACGAGAGCCACCACCGCAACTCGAAGAACGGCTGGCGCGTGGCGGGCCTGCCGTGGCAGCAGTACTGAGGGCCGCGAAGCGAGCCTCTCGACAGTGAGCCAAGGCCGCGGGTATCCCCCCGCCTCCCTCGCGTGGCTGGTCTGGGGGCTGGGCGCGGCCCTCTACCTCATCGCGTTCTACCAGCGCGTCGCTCCCGCGGTGCTGGTGCAGGAGCTCACGCGCGAGTTCTCGCTCACCGGCGCGGCGCTCGGCAACCTCTCCGCGTTCTATTTCTACAGCTACGTCGCGATGCAGATCCCGACGGGCCTCATCGCCGACCGCTGGGGGCCGAGGAAGCTCCTCACCGCGGGAGCGGCGCTCACCGCGGTGGGCACGCTCGTCTTCGCGCTGGCGCCCACGGCCTACGTCGCCAACGCCGGGCGCCTCGCGATCGGCGCGGCCGCGGGCGTGGCCTTCGTCGCGATGCTCAAGATCGCGAGCCACTGGATGCCGTCGCGCCAGTTCGCGCTGGCGAGCGGCGTGGCGCTCTTCGTGGGGGTCGTCGGCGCCACCCTCGCGGGCGCGCCGCTGCGCCTGCTGGTGGACGCGCTCGGCTGGCGGACGGTGATGGTCGCGAGCGCCGTCGCGACGGCCGGCGTCGCAGCCGCCATCTGGCTCATCGCGCGCGACGACCCGTCGGAGCGCGGCTACGAGTCGTACTTTCCGCACGGCGCGGGAGGCGCGAAGCGCAGCTCGATGCGCGAGGACCTCAAGGACGTGCTCGCCTACCGCAACACCTGGCTCCTCTTCGTCATCCCCGGGGCCTTCTCCGGGATCGTGCTCATGTTCGCGGGCCTGTGGGGCGTGCCCTTCCTCGCCACGCAATACGGCTTCTCCACCGCCGAGGCGGCCTCGCTCTGCTCGCTGCTGCTCGTCTCGTGGAGCATCTCGAGCATCGCCTACGGCCCGGTCTCGCAGCGACTGGCGAACCGCAAGCTCCCGTACGTCGCCGGGCTCATCGTCACCATGGCCCTGTGGGCCGCGATCGTCTGGGTGCCGGGGTGGAGCCGGACCGTGCTCGTGGCGCTCCTCGTCGCCCTCGGCGTCGCGGCCGGCGCCTTCATCCTCAACTTCGCCTACGCCAAGGAAAGCGTGCCGGCGCGGCTGGCGGGCACCGTCTCGGGCATCGCCAACATGGGCGTGATGATGGGCGGGCTCGTCATGCAGCCGCTCGCGGGCTGGGTGCTCGACCGCCACTGGACGGGCGCGCTCACGCCGGGCGGCGCGCGGCTCTACGACCTTGCCGCCTACCAGAGCGCGTTCTCGCTGCTTTTCGTGTGGGGCGCCGTTGCCCTGGTGGCGCTGGCGCTCACGCGCGAGACGCACTGCAGGCAGGCAGCGTAGGGCGCGGCGGCGATTGCGGGTCGGCGGGGTTGCCGGGGGGCGGCATCTCCGGGGGCAGGGGAGGCTCGTAGACGGGAGCGGGGGTCTCGCGGCCGGTCACTTGCCGGCCCTCAAGGCGTGCTCGCGGAGAACGTGTCGCAGTCCGCCGGCCGGCCCGAGTCCATGCCGCGCCTGAACCAGCGCACGCGCTGCTCCGACGAGCCGTGCGTGAACGACTCGGGCACGACGCGGCCCTGGGTCTGCTTCTGCAGGCGGTCGTCCCCGATCGCGGTCGCGGCGGCGAGCGCCTCGGCGATGTCGCCCGCATCGAGCTGGTTCATGGTGCCCGCGTGGTGTCCCCACACGCCCGCGTAGCAATCGGCCTGCAATTCCATGCGCACCGAAGCCCGGTTGGCCTCGGCCCCGGGAGAGCGCCCGCGCGCCGCCTCGGACTTGCGCATGGTGCCGGTGAGGTTCTGCACGTGGTGGCCCACCTCGTGGGCGATCACATAGGCCTGGGCGAAATCGCCCGGCGCGCCGAAACGCGTCTGCAGGTCGCGGAAGAAGGCGAGATCGATGTAGAGCTTTTCGTCGCCGGGGCAATAGAACGGACCCATGGCCGCCTGCCCCATGCCGCATGCCGACCGCACCTGCCCGTCATAGAGGACGAGCGTCGGGGGACGGTACGTGTTGCCCGACTGCGGGAACACCTTGCCCCACACGCTTTCGGTGCTGCCCAGGACCTTGGCGACGAACTGGCCCATCTCGTCCGCGGGCGCACCCTTCGGCGCCTCTCGCGTTTCGCCCTGGGGGGCGACCTGTTCGACCACGCTCAACACTGCGCCGGGGTCGAAGCCGAGGAAGTAGGCGACGACGGCGATCACGATTCCGCCGATGCCGATGCCGCTCCCCACCATGCCGATCCCCCGTCGATCCTCGACGTTGCCGCTGGCCCGCTGGTCACCGAGTTTCATGTTCGCCTCCGCCCGTGTTGGTTGCGCCGCTCAGCTCGTCGGCAAAGCGATGATTGACATCGCGGTGGCGACTCTCGTCCGCGCGCACTGCGACGATGACGTCGCGCAAGCGCGCGCCGGGGTCGAGCTTCCAGTATTCGATCGCGATCCCGGGCGCCGCGACGTTGGCGTAGGTGCCGTCGTCCACGCCAGCCAGGTACTCGGTGTAGCTCAGGACCGCCTCTTCCTCGAAGTAGCCCACGACGCGATGCGCGGTCCGGGGCGAAACGAGGTAGACGAGGAAGAAGAGGTTGTAGAAGGCGCCTTGCGCCAGCAGGATCAGCAGGCGCTCGAACGTCGAGGGCCGGGCGATGTGCACGAAGGTCAGCAGGTGCATGCGCTCGTTCTCGGCTTCCTCCAGGAGCGTGTGGATCCAGCCGCGGTCGCCCTCCATGTGCCGCAGGGACTTGAGATGCTGCAAGGCACCGCCGACCATGCCCGGCACCGCGGCGACCGTCTCCAGCACCACGGCGCGGTGGCCGTAGCGGCGGGCGAAGAAGGCGTCGGCAAAGAAGCGCAGCAGCCGGGTGAAGGCATGCGCCACCCGGTCGGAAACATCGGCCGGCGCATGGTGTCGATCGAGTGTCGTCGTACCGGACATGCCTGCATCCCGCGAAGTGGAAACGGCCCCGGGGCCGGCGCCGTTGCGGGCAAGGCCACACCAGCTGCCCGTGCCCCATCACGATCCTCCGCCTCCCGGCGAGGAAGTTCCGTGCGCAGACGTACATTGCGGTGCTGCCGCCCCTTGGCCGCCGGCCCCGATTTCCCTTACGGGGCCCTTCTGGTTCGGGCGTGGTACAGGCGCCAACAGGCGAACCCCGTCAGCATCATCGCGGCCATCGCGACGGCCATCCACCGCGTGTCGTGAAAGACGGCGGGGGCGATCACGCCGGCCGTGATCGTGTTGATCATCCCCGAGACGAAGCCCTGCAGCGAGGCCGCCATGCCGCGGCGCGTCGGGAAGAGGTCGAGCGTGGTGAGCGAGATCGTGGGCATCGCCATCGCCGAGCCGATGGCGTAGAAGAAGATCGGCATCACCGCCCACGGGATCGAGGGCGCGAAGGCGAACGAGTAGGCGAGGTTGGCCGCGGCCGACACCCCCATGAACGCGTACGCCCGCCTTAGCACCTGGGCGCGCGAGAGCTTGCCGGCGGCGCGCCCCGAAAGCTGCGAGCCCACGACGATGCCGGCGATCGAGGGAATGAAGAGCCAGGAGTACTGCGTGGGCTCGAGGCCCAGGTGCTTCCCGAGGAACACCGGCGCCGACAGGATGTAGAGGAAGAACGCGTTGAAGTTGAACCCCATCGCGAGCGAGAGCAGCAGGAACGGCCGGCTCGCCGCGACCTCCCGGTAGCCGAGCATCAGCGCCCTCGGGTGGAACGAATGGCGGTGCTCCTCGGCGAGCGTCTCCCGCAGCAGCGTCGCGCCGGAGACCACGAGCACCAGCCCGACGGCGGCGAGGAACCAGAAGATCGACTGCCAGCCGAAGGCCTCGAAGAGCAGGCCGCCGATGATGGGCGCGACGATGGGCGCGAGGCTGAAGAAAACCGTCACCATCGACATGAGCCGCTGCGCATCCTCCTCGTGATAGAGGTCGCGGATCATGGCGCGGCCCACGACGATGCCCGCACCCGTCGAGATGCCCTGCAGCATCCGCCAGCCGATGAGCGCGTGCACGCTCGAGGCGAGCGCGGCGCCCACGGAGGCCACGGTGAAGACCGCGAGCGCGACCACGATCACGGGCTTGCGCCCGAAGCTGTCGGAGAGCGCGCCGTGGAAGAGGAACATGAAGCCGAACGACAGCAGGTACGCCGAAAGCGTCTGCTGCATCTCGACCGGGGTGGCCCCCAGCGCCTTCTGCATGCCGCCGAACGCCGGCAGGTAGGTGTCCACCGCGAAGGGGCCGAGCGTGGCGAGCGCGCCCAGCATCGCCGCGAAGGCGATGCGGAAGGAGCGCGACTGGCGATCGGGCGGGTTCATCGGGAAGGGCGGTGGGAGGAAGGCGGCCGCGAAGAGCCGTGACGCAGGCGGCGCGAGGGCGACATTCTAGCCCCGCGCGGCGGCGAGCCTAGGGCGACACGGGAATCGCGCACCGCGGGCTCCTGCGCGCGAGGGTGCCGGCGAAGTCGGCGACGGCGCGCTTCATCACCGCCGAATCCCCCGCGTGGCAGGTGAGGCAGGCGCCCACCGCGAGGATCCGGCGCTGCTCGTCCACGGAGAACGGCCGCGCGCCTTCGCGCGTGGAGACCATGCCGGTCCTCGCCTCGAGGAACCCGGTCCACGCGTCCCCGGGAAGGCCGTCGTGCGGCGACGGCTTCGCCGCCGGCGTGAACTTCCAGCGGCCGGACTTTCCGCCGGCCTCGTAGCGCAGGTCTCCCTTGCCGAAGCCCAGCGCGACGGGATCGTTGTGGCACGACTTGCAGGCGCGCGCTTCGCGACGGATGGTGTGCGCGAACAGCTTCGCATGCAGCCTGCGGAAGAGGACGTCGGGGGGATTGCCGGCAACCTTGTTGCGGTCGAAAGCCATCACCATGCCCGGCACGAAAGTATCGATGGCGCCGCGCGAAGCGCCTTCGGCGACAACGCCCAGCGTCGGCGGCGCCGCCTCGAACGGCCCCGAGGTCTCGTTCCAGGTGCCCTTGACCCATGCTTGCGCCGCGTGGTCGAAACCCTCGTCGTTCGGGTCGAAGGTCGTGTGGCAGGCCACGCAGCGCGGCGCCCAGGCGGAGTGGCAGCTCGAGCAGGAGAGCCGTTCGTGGCCCTTGCCCTCGGTGCAGGCGGCGAGCGGCGCCTTCAGGGGCAGCGACTCGCCCGTGCGCTTGCGCCGCAGCCGCGCGCCCTTACCCTCCTCCACCACGACGTTCACGAGCGGCTCGCCGTCGCGCGTGGTGCCCATGCGCTCGCCGGGGCCGAGCGTCCACCGGCGAAGCGCCATCAGCTTGCGCGATTCGGGATCGACGAATTCCGCCGCAACCGAGACGAGCTTCCTTGCGTGGCAATCCTCGCAGCCGACGCGCTGCTGCTGGGCCTTTCTCGCCACCTCGGCGCCCGCGCCCATCACCTCGTTGGCCGTGTGGCAGTCGATGCATTCCAACCCGCGCTCGTGGTGGACGTCGGGGACGATCTTCTCCACATAGCGCCCGTCGTCGAGCTTTCGCACCTTCGGCGACCCCGCGTTCGCCGGCGCCGCCCCGCCCGGCGTGTGCATCTCGTTCCAGCCCTCGTAGCCCAGCGCGATGCGCCCGGAGCGGCTGTGGCAGCCGAAGCAGTGGGCGTTGCGCGGGTTGACCGTGAGGGAGGGATGCGCGGCGGGAATCTCCTTGCGCTGCGCCCGCGGCTGCTTCGCGTACGCCGCCACCGCCTTCGCCGTCTCCGCCGGGTATTCGAGATGGCACGCGTTGCAGCCGCCGCCCTGCGACTCCTCGCCGATGGGGCCCCAGTCGGACTTCGCCTGGCCGAGGTGGCAGCCCACGCACAGCTCGCGCAGGTGGCTGTCGGCGACACCATGGCCGAGGCGCCGCGCGTGCGGCAGCGGGGCGCCGGGCGGATCGGGCTCGCCGAGCACGGCGCGATTCACCGCGATCACCCCGGCCATGGTCGTCATGATCGAGCGCTCCACGCGCGGGACGATGGCCTCATGGCATCCACCCTTTCCGCAGGTGCGCGCCGCGTCCGCGAGGTTGCCCGGCACCAGGACCATGCCCGCATGCGCGCGGTCCTTGTCGGTCGCGCGCTTCTCGCCTGCGTGGCATGACGCGCAGCCGATGGACTTCGGGGCATGCGCTCCCTCGAGGCCGGTGACCTCGCCATGGCAGGACACGCAGCCCTCCGCGAGCCCCAGCGCCACGCGGATCGGTGCGACTTCCCCCGGGAGGAGGAGAGCGCCGCCCAGGACGATGGCGGCGACGGCGA
>JAGRPO010000260.1 GCA_019449455.1 Betaproteobacteria bacterium
CTCGCCATGCGCCACCTGGGCGCGAAGACGATCCTCTACGAGGAGGTGGCCGGCAAGGGCGCCTCGTCCATCTGCTTCGACCAGGTGAGCGTGGAGAGCGCGACCGAGTACTCGGCCGAGGACGCGGACGTCACCTTCCAGTTGCACGGCGCGTTGTGGCCGCGGATCGAGGCGGACGCGAAGCTGCGGCACATTTACGCCGACATCGAGATTCCCGTGGCGGGTGTCCTCCTCGCGATGGAGCGAAACGGCGTGCTCATCGACTCGGCGCTGCTCGCCACGCAGGGCAACGAGCTGGGCACCAAGATGATGGCGCTGGAAGCGAAGGCGCACGAGCTCGCGGGCCAGCCCTTCAACCTCGCGAGCCCCAAGCAATTGGGCGAGATCCTCTTCGCGCAGCTCAAGCTTCCGGTGGTGAAGAAGACGCCCTCGGGAGCGCCCTCCACGGACGAGGAAGTGCTGGAGAAGCTCGCCCTCGACCACCCCCTGCCCAAGGCGCTGCTCGAGCACCGGGGACTCGCGAAGCTCAAGAGCACCTACACCGACAAGCTGCCGCGCATGGTGAACGCGCGCACCGGCCGCGTGCACACCAACTACGCGCAGGCGGTGGCGGTGACGGGGCGGCTTTCCTCCACCGATCCCAACCTGCAGAACATCCCTGTGCGCACGGCGGAGGGCCGCAGGATCCGCGAGGCGTTCATCGCGCCGCCCGGCTCGCGGATCGTCTCGGCGGACTACTCGCAGATCGAGCTGCGCATCATGGCCCACCTCTCGGGCGACAAGGGCCTCATCGACGCGTTCGCCGCGGGCGAGGACATCCACCGCCACACCGCCGCCGAGGTCTTCGGCGTGCCGCAGGCGGAAGTCACGAGCGAGCACCGCCGCTACGCCAAGGTGATCAACTTCGGCCTCATCTACGGGATGAGCGCCTTCGGCCTCGCGGGCAACCTCGGCATCGATCGGGCGGCGGCGGCGAGCTACATGGACAAGTACTTCTCGCGCTACCCGGGCGTCGCGGCCTACATGGAGCGCACGCGCAGCGAGGCGAAGGAGCGCGGATTCGTAGAGACCGTCTTCGGCCGGCGGCTTTGGCTGCCCGACATCGCCTCGGCCAACCAGGCGCGGCGCCAGGGGGCGGAGCGGCAGGCCATCAACGCGCCCATGCAGGGCACCGCAGCCGACCTCATCAAGCTCGCCATGATCGCGGTGCAGGGCTGGCTCGAAGCGGAGAAGCTCGCGACGATGCTCGTCATGCAGGTGCACGACGAGCTGGTGCTGGAAGTCCCCGAGGGCGAGCTCGACCGCGTGAAGCCGATGGTCGAGAAGCTGATGACGGGTGTGGCCACGCTCGACGTGCCGCTGGTGGTGGAGGCGGGCGTGGGCGCGAACTGGGAGAAGGCGCACTGACCTCGTGCACCGCGGTTTCATGCGGCATCATGATTTCTCAAGAACGCGCATTAAGGGGCCCATCGTGACTGCTCCCCTGCGAAAGTTCGCCATGCAGGCCGATCCGAAAGTCCTCGAGGAGGTTCGCGCCATTGCGAGCCGCGAGGGCAGGACTTTCCAATCGGTGATCGACGAGGCGCTGCGCGACTTCATCGACAAGCGCAGGCGCGGCAAGTCGAGGCCGGAGGTGCTGACGGCGCTGGGCGAGAGCCTCGCGCAATACGACGCCCTGTACCGCAAACTGGCCAGGTGAGGACCTACCTCACGCCGCTCGAGGCTGCCCTCTTCCGGCCACAGAGCGGCTACTACGGCGACGAGATCGCCGAGGTGGCCGCGCTCTTCGAAAGCCTGGCCATGAACCATCCGTTCGTGGACGGCAACAAGCGGATCGCATTCGCCTGCGTCGACGTCGTCCTGCGGGTCAACGGGCATCGCCCGGGCGTACCGCGTCGATCGCCATCGCGCTAGTGTCCAGGGCCCCGTGCCCGGCGGCGATGAGCTGGTCCATCCGCGCGGCGATCGCCGGCAGCGCCGCCGCAGGCTCGCTTCCAAGGGTTTCGAGCATCAACCCAACGTCCTTGCGCGCCATGGCCAGCTCGAAGCTCGCGGCGAAATCGCCCTTGGCCATGTTGACGCCGCGCCGTTCCACAATCGCGTTCAGGTCGAGCTGCCGCAGCCGCGCGATGGCCGCGTCCGGCTCAACCCCGCTCGATCGCGCCAGCGCGAGGACGTCGGCCATGATGGCCACCATCCCGATGATCGCCGCATTGCCGAAGAGCTTGTGCACGGCGGCGAGGTCGGCGCGCTCGCCGAGGTATTCCAGGCGCGCGGTCATGCGGGCGAGGTCGGCTTCGACGCGCGCGAAGAGATCCCGCGGCCCTGCGGCCATCATCGAGCCTTGCGCCGCCCGCGCCGCCGCCGGCCCCATGAAGACGGGGCAGTGCAGATAGGCGAGGCCCTCGGCGCGAAGGCGCGCGGCCCGCTCCGCCGTGCGCTTCGGCAGGGTCGTGGTGTGGTCGACGAGTACCGCACCGGCGGCGAGGCCCGGGCGGGCGGCGGCGATCACTTCCTCGACCACCGCGTCGTCGCGCAGCACGAGGTGCACTCTCGATGCGCCGCGGACCGCTTCCGACGGGGTCGCGGCGGGCCGGATGCCGAAGCGCTCCAGCGCGCGGGCCTTGTCCGGCGTTCGGTTCCATGCGGTCACCGTGTCGCCGCGCTTTGCGGCGGCTTCGGCGAATGCGGCGCCGAGCAATCCGGTTCCGAGAAAGGTGATGTTGGCCATGAGCGTTGTCCAATCAGGCTTCGTGAGGGGTGACGTGCAGGCGCGGGTGAGCTACCGAAGGTCTACGGAATCCGCAGACATTACTCCACGAGAGTCGGGTACGGGACTCTGGTCGCAATGCGCACTTGCCGGTGAACGTCTGTCACGGCGCAAGTGCAACGGGTGGCAATAAGCAGAGAAGGACCGACTGCTTGCGGCCATGAACGGACCATCGCCAGAGACCACTTCCTGGGGAGTCGATCGAGGACCACAGTGCTGGTAGGAGGTTGCCCAAGACGCGGGCTGGCGGCACAGTGCGAAGTTACGAAGGGGGTCTGCTCTTGCAGGCAAGTTGGCACTGTGCGCAGCGCGCAAGACCAAACAATGACTTGTGAGCGATCGCTGCGCTAGCATTACGGCGACCGAGACTTTCTTACTCAGCAAGGGCTGTCGCCCTAAGACTCGGTTGGGCAGCGCAGCGAAGGGGGAGAACGATGACAATCCCGACGCAAGTCAACGAGCGCGTACAGGCGCACTACACCCGCTCCGGTCTGGGCGGTCTCATCCTCGCTGCACTCGAGAAGGCAGGCAAAGACTTGAACCGGCTCACGCCGGAAGACCTGGCCCCCATCGATCAATTCCACATTCGCGGTCGTGCAGCAACGCTCGAGCTCGCCCAAGCTACGAGGGTCGACTCCACGAAACGCGTGCTCGATGTAGGCAGCGGCGTCGGCGGGACATCCCGTTGCCTTGCTCAGGAATTCGGCTGCCGCGTCACCGGCATCGACCTGACTGACGAGTACTGCAACGCTGCTGCAATGCTGTCCGACCGGGTTGGCCTCGCCGAACTCATCGACTATCGCCAAGGCGATGCAACGCGTTTGCCCTTTCCGGATGCTTCGTTTGACATCGTGTGGACAGAGCATGTCGCGATGAATATTCCGGACAAGCCGAAGCTATACGAAGAGATGTATCGCGTCCTCAAGCCGGGGGGTACGCTCGCAATCTATGACGTGCTTGCCGGGCCATCGGGCCCAGTGCATTTTCCGGTTCCTTGGGCGCGCACCCCTGAATCGAGCTTTCTCGCGACGCCTGACGAATTGCGCAGCCTCCTCGAGCAAGCCGGGTTCAACATTACGGCCTGGTCGGATACAACCGACGCCGCACGTGCTTGGTTCGTAGCATTGGCCGAGAAGATCAGCAAAGAGGGCGTGGCGCCGCTCGGCTTTCATGTGCTCCTCGGGTCAGAGTTTCCGGCCATGGCGCAGAACCAGCGGCGCAATCTCGAGGAAGGGCGGATTGTTCTGGCGCAAATCGTTGCCAGGCGGTGATCACTGCCTGACCCCCGCGTGCAGCAGACGACCGACGGAGGGCGCGGCTGGCGCCGAACGTTGAGCGTCGGCTTGTAGGCGACGAATCGGTGGCGGTGAACGTCCGCAACGGGTCGTAAGCAGTCATTGACGATTGACGGGGCCGAACCTCTCTCCCGCGTTCAACGGTGATGCCAACTATCATGGCCGCCATGAACACCTTCTCCGCCGCAATTTCCTTCGCCCAATCCCACGAAATCCCCTGGCCCCGCTATCCAGCGGCCGATCCAACCCACTGGGGCGTCCACCACGACGATCCGCCCCCCTTCAACGTTCTGCGAGGGCCGGTGCATCCCCGCGGCGGCGTCTCCGGCGTCATCCGCGTGCGCGGCGAGGAAGTGGCCACCTGGGGCGAGCCCGATCGCGCCGACCAGACCTTCAGCGTCGCCAAGACCTACCTCGCGCTGCTCGCGGGCATCGCACACGCGCGGGGGCTCCTCGAGCCGGGCGAGAAGGTAAGCAAGCGGCTGCCGGGCATCGGCTTCGATTCGCCGCACAACCGCGCGATCACTTGGGAGCACCTGCTCACGCAGACGAGCGAGTGGCAGGGCGAGTGCTTCGGCATGCCCGACCAGGTGGAGCACTACCGTCGCGTGTCGCACGACCCCAAGCCCCCGCAAGGCAGGAAAGGGGAGCTTCGCCCGCTGCGCGAGCCGGGCACGTATTGGGAATACAACGACGTGCGCATCAACCAGCTTTCGCTCGCGCTGCTGCACCTCTTCCGCGGGCCCCTGCCGGAAGTGTTCCTGGAGAGCGTGCTGCGGCCCCTCGGCGGCGGGCGCGACTTCCGCTGGGAAGGCTACGACGATGCCTGGGTCGAGATCGACGGACAGCGCATGCCCTCGGTTCCCGGCGGCACGCACTGGGGCGGCGGCGTCACCATCAACGCGCGGGACCAGGCGCGCATCGGCCAGTTGCTCCTCGACGGCGGCGCGCACGAGGGCCGCCAGCTCGTCCCGCGCGAGTGGGTGCTGCGCATGCACGAACCCTGCGCGGTGGCACCGTTCTACGGCCGGCTCACCTGGCTCAACCGCGACGCTCGCCTCTTCGCCCACGCCTCGCGCGCCAGCACGTTCATGCTCGGCGCGGGCGGGCACCTGGTGTGGATCGATCCGGAGAACCAGGCCGTGGTCGTCGCGCGCTGGCTCGACGGGGCGCATACGGCCGAATTCGTGCGCCTCGTGACGCAGGCCCTCGCCCGCTAGCCCGCCGCGACGACGAGCCGCGCCCGCATCTGCTGCCGCAGCAACGCAAGGCTCACGATCGCCTGCAGCACCACCGTCGCGACGGACAGGTACCAGACCCCCACGAGGCGGAATCCCGGCTGCATCGACAGCCACAGCGCCGGCATCGCGAAGGTCGCGAGGCGCAGGGCGGAGCTCATGAGCGAGGGCCACGTACTGCCCAGCGCCTGGAAGAGGCTCGAGCAGGTGAGCACGAGGCCCACGCCGAACCCCGCCTGCGCGGGGGCGGCATCCGTCAAGCCCCGGCGATGGCGACCGCCGGGCGATAATGGCGGCATGAACGATGCCCCGCTCCCCCTCGCCCCCGACGAGCCGCAACGTCTCGCCGAGGGCGTGGCCTTTCTGCGGCGCGGCGAGCTCGTCGCGTTTCCCACCGAGACGGTGTACGGCCTCGGCGCGGACGCGACCAACGCGGCGGCGGTCGCGAAGATCTTCGCGCTGAAGGGCCGGCCGGCCGACCATCCGCTCATCGTGCACGTCGCTCCCGAGGCGCGGCTCGAGGACTGGGCCGTCGACATTCCCGAGGCCGCGCGCCGCCTCGCCGGTGCGTTCTGGCCCGGGCCGCTCACGATGATCCTGAAGAATTCGCCGCGTGTGCCCGCGATAGTCACCGGCGGGCAGGACACGGTCGGGCTTCGCTGCCCGTCGCATCCCGTGGCGCAGCACCTCCTGCGCGAGTTCGCGAAAGCCGGCAGCGGCGCCGTCGCCGCTCCCAGCGCCAACAGGTTCGGTCACGTGAGCCCCACCAGCGCACAGCACGTGCGGGACGAATTCGGGCCGGGCCTGCTCGTCCTCGACGGCGGCGATTGCGAGGTCGGGCTGGAGTCGACGATCGTGGACCTGTCGCGCGGCGAGCCCGTCCTGCTGCGGCCCGGCGCGGTGACGCGCGAGGCCATCGGCAGGGTGCTGGGCGTCGCCCCCCGCGACCGTGACGCCGCGGCCCCCCGGGCCTCGGGAACGCTGGCGTCGCACTACGCGCCCCGCACCCCGGTCGCGCTCGTGGCGGCCACGGACCTGGAGCAACGCGTTCGCCGGGAGCTTGCCGCCGGGCGGTCGATCGCCGTGCTGGCGCGAAGCCCGTGGCCGGGCCCCTTGCGGGAAGCGGCCGCCGTCTGGTGGCACGCCGCTCCCGAGGCCCCCGCGGCCTACGGCCACGACCTCTACGCCAACCTGCGCGCGCTCGACGCGAACGGCGCGGGGCTGATCGTTGTCGAAGCCCCACCGGAAGGCGCCGCCTGGGAAGCCGTCCGCGACCGGCTCTCCCGCGCCGCCGCGGGCGCCGACGATTCCGACGAAACCTGAGACGAAAGGATCGCCATGAGACGCCTCGCCGCGCTGCTCCTCGCATCGGTCGCCGTCGCGGGCTGCGCCCCGCTGGTCACCCAGAGCCCCGGCCAGGGCCTGAGCCCGGTGAACGCCGTCGCGGACGGCGACGACAAGCACCTCATCCTCTTCGGCCACGACGTGGTGAGCTACTTCACGGACGGGCGCCACCAGATGGGAAGCCCCGCGCACAAGTCGGTGCACAAGGGCGTGACCTTCCGCTTCGCGAGCGCCGCGCACAAGGCGCTCTTCGACGCCTCCCCGGAGAAGTACATCCCGCAGTTCGGCGGCTACTGCGCCAACGGCATCGTCTACGGCATCCCGTGGGGCGGCGACGCGGACACCTGGAGGATCATCGACGGCAAGCTCTACATCTTCGGCGGCGCGGGATCGCGCGACGCGTTCCTGCTCGACCCGGCGAGGAACGCGGCCCTCGCGCACAAGTACTGGGACGAGGAAGTGAACGGCTCGAACGCGTTCTGGCAGCGCTCGAAACGGCTGGTCCTGCGTGTGCCACACTACAAGAGCGGCAAGGAGCTCGCCGACGAGGTCGAGCGGGCGAAGGGGAAAAAATGAAGGCGCTTTTCGACCGTTACCTGCAGAAGAAGATCGGTCTCAACTACCACACGGCCTACCACATCGACGAGGCCACCCTCACGCTCGCGGCCGACACGTACTTCGCCGCGCTGGGCGAGAGGGACGGCGTCACCCACTACTACCCGTACTCGGCCGTGATCCACGTGATGGAGAAGGCCGGCGGCGTCGAGGTGGGAGGCCTCTTCACCCACAAGCACGCCTGGCCCCTCGTGGTGAAGGTGGGCCACGTGGTCGACGTGGGCCCGATGGTCTAGCGGCCCCGGCGCCTCAGTCGAGCTGCGGCAGCTTCGCGAGGAGCGTCGCGTAGCGCGCGTTGTCGAACTGGCGGCCCGCGGCGAGCATCGCCTGCATCTCGTTTCGCGCGACGGCGGCGATGAGCTGCATCGCTTCGCCCTCCGTGTTGCCCGCGGCCTTCAGGCGCTCGAGCGTGGCCCGCGTCTCGGGCGGGTCTCCCATCTCGAGCTGGTTGACGACGACTTCCATGAAGGCGTCCTTGACGGTCTTGTCGATCATGCGCCCCTCCCCGGCGTTCCTGACACGGGCATTTTGCACCGGGATCAGGGTCGCGTCATTCCCCCCGTCATCGCCAGGCGCTCGGCGCGGGCGATGGCCTGGGCGAGCTCGGTCCGGCGCGGATCGTTCGCGTCGAGGCGGTCGAGCAGCAGTTTCCAGTGGCGCGCCGCGCCCGCGTGGTCGCCCAGTTCGGCGGCGAGGCTGCCGGCCATCTCCAGCGCCCGAGGGTTCGCGGGGTCGAGCGCCAGCGCCTTCGCGATGAATCGCGCGGGCCGACCGGCGAGCGAGCGTCCCTCCGCCATGCCGGCGGCTTCCGCATAGTCGATCCAGATCTCGGCGTCCGCGGCCACCTTGGGCGACGATTCGATGGCGCTCGCGAACGCGGCGGCGGCGGCAGCGTAGCGCTCGAGGGCGAGATCGACGCGCCCCAGGATCGCCCAGGCCCTCCCGTCACGCGGGTTGCCGGCGAGGTGCGCCGCAAGCCGGTCGCGGAACGCGGGCAGGTTCCCGGCGGCGAGCGGCCCTTCCAGGCTCGCGAACGCGCGCGCGCTGCCGATGGCCTCCGGGCTGCCGACGCTGCGGTACACGCCGATGGCGGCGAGGGGGATGGCGACGGCCGCGACGGCCGCCGCCGTCCAGGACGGCCGGCGGGCCGGGGGGGCGGGAGCTTCGGCGATCGGCCAGAAGCCGAGCATGCGCCTGCGTCGCTACTTCGGCGCGGCCGCCGCGGGGGCGGCGGCGGGCGCGGCTGCCACGGTGCGCTTCTTCGCCGCGGCGTCCTCGAGGATCTTGATGGCTTCCTGCGAGATCGCCATGCCCTTGTTGATCGACTCGTCGGCGAGCTGCGGGTTGTGGAAGTAGGAGCCGTTGGAGGCGGTCCAGAACTCCCAGTGCACGTGCGCCTCGTAGTGCTTCTCGCGCACGACGTTGAGCGTGGCCTCGTCGACGCCCGCGCTCCTCGCCTCCTCGAACTTGTCGATCATGCGGGTGAGCCAGTACTCGGCCTTGCGCAGCTTGCCCATGTACCGGTTCCTGAGGGAATCGACGGTGTAGACCGCCTGTTCCCTGCTCCAGGTCTTGTGGCATCCCAGGCACGCTTCCTTCACGTACTCCCTGGGGCTCGTCTGCCAGTGCGAGGTGTAGGCCTTCCCGGTCTTCGCGTCCTTCGCCTTGGGCATGTGGCAGGTGTGGCACATCGCGCCCTCCCGGTCGTGCACCGAGCCGTAGTACACCTCGACGTCGGGGTGCTGCGCCTTCCAGAGCATCGCGCCGGTGATGGCGTGCTTGAAGTCGCGGAACTTCAGGTCGCGGTAGTGCTGCGCCAGGTCGTTCACGTTCTTGAGCGGGAAGTGGTTGGTGCGCTGGTCGGCCATCGACACGGGCTTGCCGGCCACGGGGTCGGTGCCCGGGTTGCAGTTGTACTCGACGTGGCACTGGCCGCACTGCAGCTTCGTGTCGTACTTGTCGAGGATCGCGATCTTCCTCGTGAAGCCGCGCTGGCCCAGCTCCTTCACGTCCACCTTGCCGGCCTTCGGGTCCTTGTGCCACAGCGTGTCCTTCTCCGGCCGCGTGAGGGCCTGGATGAGGCCGTCGCGGATGATGCGCGGCTGCGCGCCGTGCGGGTCGTGGCAGAAGATGCAGTTGAGCGAGTGATTCACGTCCTTCACGAACTCGTTCACCTTCGACATCCGGCTCCATTTCGCCTTCGGGTCCGGGTCGCCGAGATACGCCCAGTCGAGGATATGGTCGGCGGTCTTGCACGACATGCACACCGGGTTCGCGGCCGCGGCCGTGCCGGGCCTGAACGCCTTGTGCGGCTCTCCCGGGTACTTGTCGACCAGCAGGTCCCAGATCCTGAAGTTGCCGCCCTGCCGCGCGAGGTCGCCCCAGCCGTACTTGTTCTCGAAGCGCCCGCCGAAGGCGCGGTCGACCACGAGCTGGTCGTAGAGCGCGAAGGCGTGCGAGCGCGGCATGTTGTGCTCCTTCGTGAAGCCGTGCGGGCCCATGAGCTTTTCCCACGCCGGGTTGGGCGAGACGCCGCCGAGCTGGCTCTTCTCGTTCCTCGCCGTCTTCGCGAAGTTCATCTTGTACATCGTCTCGTACTGGTTCCTGTGGCACGAGCCGCACTTCGCGGGGTCGGTGATCGTCACCGGGCGAACGCTCTTCTTCCTGAGGTGCTCCGCGGTGTTCTGGTGGCACTCGGTGCACGCGACCGTCCTGTGCTTGCCCGGGTCGTGGAACTCCTTGAGCTCCTCGTGGCACTCGATGCACTCCTTGTTGCCGGCGGGGGCCTTGCCCTGCGCCGCGGGCTTCGCGGGCGCGGCGGCGGTCTTCGCGGCGGCGGCCTTGGCGGGAGCGTCGGCGGCCTGCGCCATCCCGAAACCCAGGGCGGCGGTGGCGATCGCCGCGATGAGCGGGGACAGGGTATGGAGGAGCTTGCTCGTCATGGTCTTCTCCCTGCGGTGGGAACGGGGCATACCCCAAAGACCCTAGCAACGGGCGGTCGCGCACCCTTGACTGGGATCAACGGCGTTGCGCCGCGCACCGGAAAGTGGCGGCACGGATGGGACGAAAGTCCCACGGCGAGAGGCCGTCAGCGCGTGAAGTCGAACTCGAAGGCGGCGGTCGCGGTCACCGCGCCGGTCGCGTCGCGCGTGCGCTCCTCGAAGCGCACGCGGCCGTCGGAGGCGACGCGCAGGATCGTGGAGGCGCGCGTTCCGTAGGTGTCGCCCTTGATGAGGATCGGCGAGAGCCACCGTTCGCGCTCGAGCCCCACGCCCGTGTCGGGCAGCGCGTGGTCGGGCGCCGGGGTGGCGTCGGAAAGCATGTCGAAGAGCGGGGCGTCGCCGTCGGCCACGCCGGCGCGCATCGCCTCGCGCGCCTTCGTGACCTTGGGCCACGGTTCGTCGAGGAGATGGTTGGAGAGCGCGTGCACGCCCGGCTCGACGGGGCGCACGCCGCCTTCCCGGCTGCCGAAGTAGAGAAGCGCGCGGCCGTCGCCCACCAGCAGGTTGAAGCCGTTGTATTGCGCGGCGCGGCTCGCGAGGCCCGCGAGGTAGGCCGCGGGCGCCTCGCTCCCGAGCAGGAACTGCGCCACCAGCGCCCCCCGCGAGAGCGCCGTCGAGCGGCGTTCGGACGGATCGCGGAAGTTGGTCACCGCGGCGAAGCGCCCGCCGCGCGTCACCCCCATCCACGTGCCGCCGGCCTGCAGGTCGCGGCCCGCGAGGAGCTGCGGGTGGTCATCCCACCACCGGGCGGGGGCCGCGGGCCGGTCGCGCCATTCGTCGCGGTTGGCCGCGACGACGAGCGGGAACCCGGGATGGGCCTGCCAGGCGATGGCGATGAGGCACATGGTGGAAAATGGGGCCGGAGCCCGTTCCGGGGCGGGAGGAAGACCGCATTCTGCGGCAATCATGGCGCCACGCACCATCGTCGAGAAGATCTGGGACCTGCACGAGATCGCGGACCTCGGCGGCGGGCAGTCGCTGCTGCACGTCGACCGCATCTTGCTGCACGAGCGCATGGGGCCGGCGCTGCTGGCCGGGCTCGCGCAGGCTGGACGCGGGCCCGCGAACCCGGCGCTGGTGTACGGGGTCGTCGACCACGCCGTCGAGACCCTGCCGGGCCGCCTCGAGCGGTCGCGCGGCGCCGGCGCGAACGCCTTCGTCGCCTCGATGCGCGAACGAACCGCCGCCGCCGGCATCCGTCTCTTCGACCTCGACGACCCGCGGCAGGGCATCGTTCACGTCGTCTCGCCCGAGCAGGGCATCGCGCTGCCGGGCTGCACGCTCGTCTGCCCCGACAGCCATACCGGCACGGTGGGCGGAATCGGCGCGCTCGCCTGGGGCATCGGCTCCACCGAAGGCGAGCACGCGGTGGCCACGCAGACGCTCGTTCGCGCGCGGCCCAGGCGAATGCGCGTCGATTTCGACGGACGCCTCGCGCCCGGCGTCGGCGCCAAGGACATGGCCCTCGCGCTCATCGGGCGCTTCGGCGCCGCCGGCGGCGATGCCTGCGCCATCGAGTTCGCCGGCGAGGCGGTGCGCGCGCTTGCGGTCGAGGGTCGCCTCACGCTGTGCAACATGGCCGTCGAGTTCGGCGCGTGGACGGGGATCGTGGCGCCCGACGACGCGACGATCGACTGGATCGCCGGGCGGCCGTTCGCGCCGGAGGGCGCGATGCTCGACCGGGCCGCCGCGCACTGGCTCGGCCTCGCCTCCGACGACGACGCGCGCTGGGACGCGCGCCGCGCGCTCGACTGCTCGGCGCTCGCCCCGCAGGTGACGTGGGGCACGAGTCCGCAGCATGCGATCGCGATCGACGGCGCCGTTCCCGATCCGGCGCGCGCGACGGGCGCGGCGCGCGAAGCGCTCGAGCGAGCCCTCGCCTACATGGACCTGTCGCCGGGCGCGCCGATCCTCGGCACGCGCGTCGACGCGGCCTTCATCGGCTCCTGCACCAACAGCCGGCTTCCCGACCTGCGCGCGGCCGCGGCGATCCTGCGCGGCCGGAAGGTCGCGCCGGGCGTGAAGGCGATCGCGGTGCCGGGATCCGCGCAGGTCAAGCGCGACGCCGAGGCCGAGGGCCTGGACCGCGTGTTCCGCGAGGCCGGCTTCGAGTGGCGCGAGAGCGGCTGCTCGCTCTGCTTCTTCGCGGGGATCGACTCGTTCGGCGGCGCGCGGCGCGTGATCACCAGCACCAACCGCAACTTCGAGGGGCGGCAGGGCCCGGGCGTGCGCTCGCACCTCGCGAGCCCCGCGACCGTCGCGGCCTCGGCCGTCGCCGGGTGCATCGCCGACCCGCGCGCGCTGGCGGCGGGCTGAGGGCGCCATGGAGAAGCTCGTTCGCGTCGAAGGCGTCGCCGCGCCTCTCTACCGCCCCAACATCGACACCGATCTCATCGTCCCGTCGCGCGAGATCACCTCGCCCGGCCGGGAGGGCTACGCGGAAAAGCTCTTCGCGCCGTGGCGCTATCTCGGGCCGGACCGGCGCGAGAACCCCGACTTCGTGCTCAACCGCGCGCCGTTTCGCGCCGCGCCGATCCTGATCGCGGGCGAGAACTTCGGCTGCGGCTCCTCGCGCGAGATGGCCGTGTGGGCGCTGCGGCAGTTCGGCATCCGGGCGATCGTCGCGCCCTCGTTCGGCGAGATCTTCCGGGCGAACTGCCTGCGCAACGGCATCCTTCCCGCGGCCCTGCCGGCGGCGACCGTGGCCGGCCTCGCGGAGCGCGCGCAATCCGGGAGCCTCGTGCTCGCGGTGGACCTCGAGCGGCGCGAGGTTCGCGAGGCCGGCGGGCCGGCGCACCCGTTCGCCGTCGGCGAGCGCGAGCGCGAGATGATGCTCGAGGGGCTGGACGACATCGCGCTCACGCTCAGGCGCAAGGGCGACATCGAGGCCTTCCAGGCGAGGGACCGCGAGGCGCGCCCGTGGATCTGGGCGGGCGCGCCCGATTGACGCGGGCGGACGGCGCTAGCGGACGAGCTTGCCCTCGCGGCCGATCATCGTGATCTCGACGAAGTTGCTGCCGTTGTGGTCGGACGGGGAGAAGGAGATCCTGTAGCCCCCGAAATCGCTGGCGTGCATCTTCTCGAAGGCCTGGATGAGGCGATCGCGCGACAGGTCCTTGCCGGCGGCGCGAAGGCCCTCGACGAGGCCCTTGGCGAGGATGTAGCCCTCCATCCCCGACGGCGAGAAGTCCTTCACGCCCTTGGCCTGCATCAGCTCCTGGTAGTCCTTCACGATCGGCACGCCGCGGTCCCAGGGGAAGGGGACGATCTGGGTGACGATGATGCCGCGCGACTTGTCGCCGATCGCCTTGTGGAGCGCGTCGGAGGCGACGATGGAAAGCGCGAAGAACTGCGTGCGGCTGCCCGTCCTGAGATACGCCTCGACCAGCTTCGGCGCGGGACCGGACAGCGTGAGCAGCATGACGGCCTGGGGCGAGGCCTTCACCATGGCCTCGACCGCCTGCGCGATGTCGGAGCCGTCCTCCTTGAACTTGGTGACGGCGACCAGCTCGAGGCCGCGCTCCTTCACCGCGACCTCCGCGGACTTGTTCGCCTCCCGCCCGAACCCGTTGTCGAGGTAGATCACGCCGACGCGCGAGAGGTAGCTGTCCTTGAGGTGCTGGGCCATGCGCCGGATCTCGTCGCCGTACCCCGCCTTGAGGTTCACGAGCATCGGGTGGCGTTTCGTGTAGAAGGGGTCCGCGCCGGAAGTCGAGCCCACCAGCGGCACCTGGCGCTCCTCGAGGTAGGGCAGCGCCGCCCCCACGTTGCCGGTGCCCGAGATGCCCCACATCGCGAAGACGTTCTCCTTCTCGACGAGGGCCTTCACGTTCGCCTTCGTGCGGTCGGGCTTGTTGGCGCTGTCGGTGCGGATCACCCGGATGCGCCGGCCGTGCACGCCGCCGGCGGCGTTCACGCGCTCGAGGTAGGCGTCCGCCGCGGCCACCAGCGGCTTCATGCGCACCGCGATCGTGCCGGTGAGGTCGATGTCCTGGCCGACCAGGATCTCGGTGGGGGTGATGCCCGGCGCGGCGGCGACCGCCGCGGCCGCGGCCGCGAGGCCGAGGACGGCGGCGAGGGCCGCGATTGAGCGCGCAAAGGGATGCATGGCTTTCTCCTTGAATGGGGGCGGGACTCGCGTCCGCCCGCGGGTCACATCAGCCCCAGGGTTTTCGGAAGCCAGATCGACAGCGGTGGGTAATAGGTCACCATCACGAGGAACGCCAGCATGGTCACCAGCCATGGCCAGCAGGCGATCGTGAGTTCCGTGATTCCCATCTTCGTTATGCCGCTCGCCACATAGAGGTTCAACCCCACGGGCGGCGTGATCATGCCGATCTCCATGTTCACCGTGATCATCACCCCGAAGTGCACCGGGTCGATGCCCAGCTTCATCGCGATCGGGAAGAGGATGGGCGCGGTGATCAGGATGATCGACGAGGGCTCCATGATGTTGCCCATGAGCAGCAGCAGGACGTTCACGAACAGCAGGAACCCGAGCATGCCCAGCCCCTGGGCGACCATCCACTCGGCGATCGCCTGCGGGATGTTCTCGAAGGTGAGCAGGAACGAGAACAGCACCGCGTTGGTGATGATGTAGAGCAGCATCGCCGACATGTTGGCCGAGTCGATGAGCACCTTGCGCACGTTCCTCAGGCCCATGTCCTTGTAGACGAACACGGCCACGAAGAAGGCGTAGACCGCGCTCATGGCGGCGGCTTCCGTCGGCGTGAAGACGCCGGTGTAGATGCCGCCCATCACGACCACGATGAGGAGCAGGCCCCAGACCGACTCGCGGAAGGCGTGCAGGCGCTCCTTCCAGGTGCGCCGCGGCTCGCGCGGATAGTCGTAGCGCCACGCGCGGTACCAGGTGGTGCCCATGAGCATCGCCGCCAGCACCAGGCCCGGGATGACGCCCGCCATGAACAGCGCGCCGATGGAGCTGTTCGTCGACACGGCGTACATCACCATGACGATCGACGGCGGGATGAGGATTCCGAGCCCGCCGGCGGACGCGACGACGCCGGCGCCGAAGCGCTTCGGGTAGCCCGCCTTCACCATGGCGGGCAGCAGGATGGAGCCGATCGCGACCACCGTGGCCGGGCTCGAGCCGGAGATTGCCGCGAAGAGCGCGCAGGCGACGACGGCGCCCAGGCCCAGGCCGCCCCGCCAGTGGCCCACCATCGCGGTGGCGAAGTTGATCATCCGCCGCGCGACGCCCCCGTGGGTGAGGAAGTTGCCCGCGAGGATGAAGAACGGGATCGCCATGATCTCGAACTTCTCGATGCCGGTGAAGAGCTTGAGGGCCACGGCCTCGACGGGCACCTCCGTCATGAAGAAGAGGAACGAGAGCACCGTGAGGCCCAGCGAGATCGACACGGGCATGCCCGTGAGCATCAGCCCGAAGAGCAGCACGAAGATGATGGCGGAGTTCACGGCTTGTCCTCGTTCCTGTCGCCGCCGGGATGCAGCGCTTCCGGGCGCACTTCCTTCGGGTGCAGGTCGTCCGCGGCGATGAGCGCGATGAGGTCCTCGTCCTTCACCTCCTCGACGCCCTCGACGTGGCCGTGGTCGTGGTGCGGCAGCTCCCCGGTGCGGAAGAAGGACCACGCCACCTGGAGGAACCGGAAGCACATCAGGGAGGAGCCCAGGGGGATCGCGAGGTACGGGATCCACGCGGGAACCTCGAGGTCCGGGGAGACCTGGTCGGTGTGGGCGATCTCCCAGACGAAGTTCGCGCCGAGGTAGGCGACGATGCCGGTGAAGAGCGCGCCCGCGAGAAGCCCGAAGAGCACGAAGAAGGCGCGCTTGCGGCCGCCCAGCATGTTGATGAACACGTCCACGCCCACGTGGATGCCGGTGCGCACGCCGTAGGCCGCGCCGAACTTGGCCATCCACACGAACATGTAGATGCAAAGCTCCTGCGCCCAGCTCATGTTGATGGCGAGGAGCCGGTCCTGGAGTGCCGGGATCGGGATGCCGGTGGCGTAACGGTGGACCACGGCCACGAAGATGATGATCGTGGCCGCGGCCATGAGGAGCGCGATGATCCACTCCTCGAAGTGGTCCAGCACCTTCAGCACGACGGTCCCCCTCCCCCCGGACGCCGGGACGGCGCGGCTGCGCCGCCCGGGGCCCTCGCTACAGTTTGGTCGGGTCGAAGCCCGTTTCCTTGTAGATGGACTGGATCAGGTCCTTGCCGATGCGGCCCTCGAAATCCTGGTGGACCTTCACGACGGCCTTCTTCCAGGCCTTCTTCTCGTCCGCCGTGAGGGTGATGAACGTGCTCTTGCCGCTCTTCCTGACCGCCTCGAGCGCCTTGTCGTTCTCCTCCTTGGCGATGTCGTTGGCGTACTTGGTCGCGTCCTTCATCGCGCCGTCGAGCGCCGTGCGCACATCGGCGGGCAGGCCGTCCCAGAACTTCCTGTTCACGATGACGGCGTAGCCGAGGTAGCCGTGGTCGGAGAGCGCCACGAATTTCTGCACCTCGTGCATCTTCTGCGTGTAGAGGTTGGACGGCGGGTTCTCGGTGCCGTCCACGACGCCCGTCTGCAGGGCCTGGTACACCTCGGAGAAGGCCATCACCTGGGGGTTCGCGCCGAGCGCGCGCATCTGGCCGTCGAGCACCTTGGAGGACTGGATGCGCATCTTGAGGCCCTTGAAGTCGGCCGGGACCCTGAGCGCCTTGCTGGCGCTCATCACCTTGAAGCCGTTGTCCCAGTAGGCGAGCCCCTTGATGCCCTTGGGCTCGAGCCGCGCGAGCAGCGCCGCGCCCACGGGGCCCTGCGTCACCTTGTGCAGCTCCGCGTAGCTGTCGAAGAGGTAGGGCAGGTCGAAGACCTCGAAGGCGGGCACGCCCAGCGGGCCGAACTTGGCGAGCGACGGGGCGAGCATCTGCACCGCGCCCAGGCTCAGGGCCTCCATCTCCTCCTTGTCCTTGTAGAGCTGGCTGTTCGGGTACACCTCGACCTTCACGCGGCCCTTGGTGCGCTCCTCGGCGAGCTTCTTGAAATAGTCCGCGCCCTTGCCCTTGGGCGTGTCGTTGGCGACGACGTGGCTGAACTTGATGACGATGGGCTGCTGCGCGACGGCGGTCCCGCCGGCGAGCATGAGGGCGGCCGAGACGGCCGCGGCGATGACGGTCCTGCGTTTCATGTCTCTCTCCTTCTGCGCTAGAGCGGATCGACCCGGGAGTGCCCGGGACAGTAGCGGCATCCTGCCCGCCGCCGCCGCCGCCGGGCATTGTGGATTTCCACATGCCGGTTTACAGGGGGCCGCCGGGGCGCGAGGATAGCCGGGTGTCGCTTGCCACCCTGCCTCCCGAAGCCGCCCCCCGCGCGCCCGCCACGCCGGCCGTCCGGTTCTGGCGGCGGCTGCGCTGGTGGATCCCGGGCGTCATCGTGCTGCTGCTGCTGGGCGCGACGTCGTTTCTCCTGACGCTGTCCGACTCGCAGGAGCGCGCCCAGGCGCAGGACGTGCTCGTGTCCGACTCGCTCTGGGTGCGCCAGTCGCTGCAGTTCCAGCTCGAGCGCGAGGCCGAGGCGCTCGACCTCATCGCCGCCGACCTCGCCCGCGGCTCCCTGGGCCGGGGAGCCCTCGAGGCGCGGCTGCGGGTGTTCCTGCGCCGCGGCCGCGAATCGCTGGCCGTGGTGCAGATGAACCACGCCCTTGCGGTCTCCGTGAGCGTCTACAACGACTCCTCCACCGCGAGCCTCGATCCGGCGGGCGCCATTCCGCCGGCGGCCGTCGAGGCGGCGATGGACAAGGCCTTGCGCGCGGGCGAGGCGGTCTTCACCGCCCCGTTCGCCGTGCCCTGGGGCGCCGCGGTCGCGCTCGTGGCCCCCGTGAAGGGCGAGCCGCCCACCTTCCTCGTCGCGGTGTACTGGCTCGAGCGCCTCCTCGGCGAGATGGTCCCGTGGACCTTCGCGCAGTCCCACGAGGTGACGATCGGCGACGTCGCCGGCACCGTGCGCGCGAGCCACTCCCCCGCCGGGCGCGGGCGCGGCGTGTACACGCACCAGGCGCCGCTCGAGATCCCCGGCGCGACGCTCCTGCTCGGCACCAACAGCCTGAAGGGCCCCCCGGACTGGATCACGAACGTGATCCGCGGCGGCACGGTGGCGCTGGCGGTCCTGCTCTTCTGGAGCCTGTGGGCGCTGTGGCGCGACGTGCAGCGCCGCGTCGCGGCCGAGCACCGCCTGCGCGAGGAAGTGGCGTTCCGGCGCGCCATGGGCGACTCGGCGGTGATCGGCCTTCGCGCGCGCGACCTCGACGGGCGCGTGACTTTCGTGAACCCGGCCTTCTGCCGCATGGTGGGGCTGCCGGAGGAGGCGCTCGTGGGCCACGGGCCGCCGATGCCCTACTGGATCCCCGAGCGCACGGACGAGTACCGGCGCCGCAACGACGAGGTGCTCTCGGGGCTCGCCAGCACGGCGCCCTTCGAAACCGTGTTCCGGCGCGCCGGCGGCGAGCGTTTCCCCGTGGTCATCTACGATGCGCCGCTGCGCGACGCCGACGGGCGCCAGACAGGCTGGATGAGCTCGATCATCGACGTGACGGAGGAAAAGCAGGCGGAGGAGCGCGAGCGCCTGCAGCACGAGCGCCTGCAGACCGCGGCGCGTCTCACCACCATGGGCGAGATGGCCTCCTCGCTCGCCCACGAGCTGAACCAGCCGCTGGGCGCCATCACGAGCTACCTCGCGGGGTCGCTCAACCTCATCGAGCGCGGGGGCGCGAGCGCCGAGGACCTGGGCCCCGCGCTCGCCAAGGCGAGCCAGCAGGCGCAGCGCGCGGGGCAGGTGATCCGGCGGGTGCACGAGTTCGTGAGGAAGCGCGAGCCGCAGCGCGTGGCGATGGACGTCGGCGCGCTCCTCGAGGAATGCCGCGCGCTCGTCGAGTTGCAGGCGCGGCGCACGGGCGCGCGGGTGAGCGTGGAGGTCGAGCCCGGCCTGCAGGCCATCGTGGGCGACGCCTTCATGCTCGAGCAGGTGATCCTGAACCTCACGCGCAACGCCATCGAGGCGATGGCCGACGTCGAGCCGGCCCGGCGCGTGCTCGTGATCCGCGCGCGCCCGTGCGAGGGCGGGGGGACGTGCATCGTGGTCCGCGACCGGGGCACGGGCATCCCGGACGCGGTGGCGGGCCAGCTTTTCTCGCCGTTCTTCACCACCAAGACGGAAGGCATGGGCATGGGCCTGTCCATCTGCCGCTCCATCGTGGAGGCGCACGGCGGGCGCCTTTCGTTCGAGCGGCTGGACGTCGGCACCGAGTTCCATATCCAGCTTCCCGCGCCATGATCCACATCGTCGACGACGAGGAGCCGATCCGCGACGCGCTGGCGTGGCTGCTGCGCTCGCGCGAGCTCCCCTGCCGCGCCCACGCCTCGGCGGAGGATTTCCTCGCCTGGCTCGCCGCGGGCGGGGAGGATCCCGCGTCGCCGGCCGTGGTGCTCCTCGACGTGCGCATGGGCGGCCTGAGCGGCATCGACCTCTTCGAGCGCCTGCGCTCCGAGGAGCGGATTCCCGCGTGGCCGGTCGTCTTCCTCACAGGCCACGGCGACGTGCCCATGGCGGTCGACGCGCTCAAGCTCGGCGCGTTCGATTTCGTCGAGAAGCCCTTCAACGACAACTCGCTCGTCGACCGGCTGCTCGCCGCGCTCGATGAGTCGCGCCGCCGCCTCGAGGAGGCGCATGTGGCCGCCCGGCGCGACCAGGGGCTCGCCACCCTCACCGCGCGCGAGCGGGAGGTCCTCGACCTCGTCATCGAGGGGCACTACAACAAGGTCATCGCCGACCGCCTGGGGATCGCCATGCGCACCGTGGAGGTCTACCGCGCGCGCATCTTCGGGAAGATGGGCGTGAAGAGCGCGGTCGAGCTCGCGCGCATGTTCGCCGGCCGCGACGAACCGTGACCGCCTCCCGGCGCCGTCACATCCGTTCCGGCAGCCAGGTGACGATGCCCGGGAAGAAGTAGATCAGGCCGACCGCGGCGACCATCAGCAGGAAGAGCGGCATGGTCACGCGCGCGATGTACGGGATCTGCCTGTTCGTCATGCCCTGCAGCACGAAGAGGTTGAAGCCGACCGGCGGCGTGATCTGCGCCATCTCGACCACGAGCACGGTGAAGATGCCGAACCAGATGAGGTCGATGCCGGCCTTCTGGATCGTGGGAAGGATCACGCCCATCGTGAGGACCACCATGGAGATGCCGTCGAGGAAGCAGCCCAGCACGATGAAGAAGACCATGAGGGCGGCGAGCAGCCAGAACGGCGTGAGGCCCAGCCCCGTGATGAACTCCGCGAGGTGGCGCGGCAGCCCGATGTAGCCCATCGAGAGCGTGAGGAAGGCCGCGCCCGCGAGGATGAGCGCGATCATGCAGTACAGGCGCGTGGCCCCCATGAGGCTCTCGCCGAAGACCTGCCGGCTCATCGAGCCCTGGGCCCACGACAGCGCGAGCGAGCCGACCACGCCCAGCGCCGCGGCCTCGGTGGCGGTGGCGACGCCCACGTAGATCGACCCCAGCACGAGCGCGATCAGCAGCACCGCCGGGATGAGGTGCCGCGAGGCGCGCAGCTTGCCGCCGAAGGTCAGCTCGGGGTCCGGCGGCGGGATGCGGTCGCTGTGGACCAGGGACCAGACGATCGTGTAGCCCATGAAGAGGCTCGCCAGCATCAGCCCCGGCAGCACGCCCGCGATGAAGAGCTTGGTGATCGAGACCTCGGCGGTCACCCCGTAGACGATCATGATGATCGAGGGCGGGATGAGGAGACCGAGCGTGCCCGCGCCGGCCAGCGTGCCGATCGTCATGTCCTCGGGGTAGCCGCGCCGCTTGAGCTCCGGCAGCGTCATCTTGCCGATGGTGGCGCAGGTGGCCGCGCTCGAGCCCGACACGGCCGCGAAGATCGTGCAGCCGATGATGTTGGTGTGCAGGAGCCGCCCCGGGAGCTTCTGCAGCCACGGCGCGAGCCCGCGGAACATGTCCTCCGAGAGCTTGGTGCGGAAGAGGATCTCGCCCATCCACAGGAAGAGCGGAAGCGCGGTGAGCGTCCACGACGACATCGAGCCCCACACCGTGACCGCCATGGCGTCGCCCACCGGGCGGCTGGTGAAGAGCTCCATGCCGATCCAGGCCACGCCCAGGAGGGCGAGGCCGATCCACAGCCCGCTCGCGAGCAGCGCGAAGAGGAAGACGATGAGGATGGCGGTGATGAGGAGATCCATCGCGCGCTATTCCATGAGCTTGAGTTCCGCCCGCGCCGCGGCGCTCGCGCGCGGATGCCGGCGGCGGATGTGCAGCACGAAGTCGTCGATCATGGCCACGGCCAGCACGATGGCGCCCGCGGCCATGGCGATCTGCGGGATCCACAGGGGCGTGGCGTCGTTGCCCTGCGAGACGTCGTTGAAGGCGTGCGACTGCCACACGAGGCGCACGCAGAAGACGGCGAGCACGACGCAGAAGGCGGACCCGGCGGCGTGCGACCACAGCTCCAGGGCGCGCGACACGCGCGGGCCGAAGCGCTCGAGGAAGAGGTTCACGCGGATGTGCTCGCCGCGCTTGAGCGTGTGCGCGAGGGCGAGGAAGGCGGCCGCGGCCATGCTGTAGCCCGCGTACGCGTCGGAGCCGCGCAGGTTGAACCCGAGCAGGCGGCCGAGGACGCTCGCGAGCACCATCACGAGCACGCCCACCATGAAAAACGCCGCGGCCCACGCCGCGGCGTCGTACAGCCGGTCGAGCGCCCTGCGCATCGGCTACTCCCCTCTCCCCCGGGAGAGGGGTCGGGGGATGAGGGTCACTTCCTGAACGCGTCCACGATCGCCTTGCCGTCCGGCCCGGCGGTCTTCAGCCACTCGTCGGTGATCGTCTGGCCGATCTTGCGGAAGTCGGCCTTGAGCTGCGCCGAGGGCGGCGCCACGTTCATGCCGTTCTTCTTCAGCTCGCCGAGGTACCAGGCGGTCTTCTCCTCCGACACCTTCCAGCCGCGCGTCTCGGCGGCGGCGGCGGCCTTGCGGACGGCTTCCTGCGAGGCCTTGTCCAGAGCGTCGAACGCCTTCTTGTTGGCGAAGATGACGTTCTTCGGGAGCCACGCCTGCGTGTCGTAGAAGTTCTTCACGACCTCCCAGGCCTTGGTGTCGTAGCCCGTGGAGCCGGAGGTGATGTTGGCGTTGACCGCGCCGGTGGCCATGGCCTGCGCGAGCTCGGCGGCCTGGATGGTGACGGGCTGGGC
>JAGRPO010000045.1 GCA_019449455.1 Betaproteobacteria bacterium
CACGAGCTGCTCGACGAGCTCGCCGCCCGCCACCGCACCGCAATCCTCACCAACATCAGCGCGGTGCACTGGCCCATCGCGCAGTCCTACGGGCTCTTCGACCGCGTGGAGCGCGTCTTCGCCTCCTACCGGATGGGCGCCGTCAAGCCGGACCGCGACTACTTCGAGATGGCGCTCGCCGAGCTCGGCGCCACGCCGGCCGATGCCGTGTTCTTCGACGACAACGTGGTGAACGTCGAAGGCGCACGGGCCTGCGGCATCGAGTCGCACGTCGTCCGCGGCGTCGACGAGACCCGCAGCCGGCTTCGCGAGATCGACCTGCTGCCGGGCTGAGGTCCGCCTCTGCCCGCGCCCCGGGGCGGCCGAGCAGCTTTCTTGATTGGGGTCATTCCCCCGCGCCGGTTCAGTCCTAGCATCAATCGCATGGAGGTCTGGGTCCGGCGCCAGCCACCACGAGAGTTCTTTCGCGCAGTCCCCGGCATCGCGCTCGCGTCCTGACGGCCGGCCCTTCTCCCGCATACCAGGGAAAGGAATGACCATGAGCGCGCACCTCACCCCTCGATTCCGGCTCGCCCCGGCACTGTTCTGGGCGGCCGTCGTGCTTGCGGGCTTCAGCCCGCCGGCCCAGGCCATCCGCCTCACGGGCGCGGTGGACTTCCGGGCGGCCGACGGGGCCACCGGGCAGACGTGGTTCAACTGCGACGGCGAGAACCCCTGCCGCGGCACCTACATGGCCGTCATGAGGACGCCGGTCTGCAGCGACGAGATCGGTCGCGTCGACGACATCACGATCACGGGGCTCGACCTGTCGAAGCCCGGTCCCGTCTCCGGGTCCGTGACCATGACCGCCATTGAAGGCCCCTCGGTCCGGCGAAACTCCGACGGCTCGTGCGAGTCCCTTCCGGGCCCCCTCGGGGACTTCTCCACCACATTCAACGGCAACTTCGACGGCTCCCGGGTCGACCTCGTCTTCCCGCCGAACCAGGAGGTGAGCCTCAGCGGCTCCGCCACGGTGGTGTCGCGGCTGGCGCGTGTCACCGGAAGCCTCCAGGCGAGCGGCTACGGCGGCTCGTCGTTTCGCATCGACTACTCCTGCCAGGGCGAAAACCCGTGCACGGGCACGGGCACGCTCGCGCTCCGGGACCAAGGCTGCTCCAACACCTACACCACGAGCGACACGTTCGCCATCACCGGCCTGAACCTCTCGCAGTCCGGCAGCTTCACGGGCGCCCTGATCCTGCGCAACGGCAACGTCAACCCCCATTTCAATCCCGACGGCACCTGCACCTACTCGGTGGGCGCCTCGCGCGATGGCGGCGAGTGGATTCAGGGGACCTGGAACGGGTCCTCGGGCACCCTCCTGATGCCGACGTACGACTTCGAGCCCTTTGGCTACTTCTCGGCCTCGTTCACGACGCTGCCCACCTCGACGCCGCCGCCGGTGTTCGAGATGACGGTGACGACGAACATCACCCCGACGGTGTCGAGCGCCCGGGCGGACATCCGGTTCCGCCCGCAGGACGTGGGGACCTCGGGAAGCATCTATGCCTTCGCCGTCGCGCCGCAGACCCTGGTGAGGACAGCCAAGGGCGACGCTCCCTTCGTCGTCGGGAAGACGAAGGGAACGAAGGCGGGCGAAACTCCCGTGGCCTGCGTGCTCGCGCAGCTCGACAGCTCCGGGCAGCTGCAGGGGGTCTCGTCCACTTCCGGCCTGCAGGCCTACGTCTCCAACGTGCTC
>JAGRPO010000261.1 GCA_019449455.1 Betaproteobacteria bacterium
CAGGTTGGCGATCGAGCCGGCAGTCACCTCGGCCGTGGCATCCAGGCCGGGCACGTACTTGGACAGGACCGCCGCGAGGCCGCCGCCGAGCGGGTAGTACACCCCGGCCGTGCCGCCCGTGCCGATCGAGATGCGTGCCCTCTTTTCCTGCGCGCCGGCGGTTGCCATGCCGAAGGCCGCTACCACCACTGCCAAAATCATCGCAAATCGTTTCATCGCTCCTCGCTCCTTGGCTTGTTTTGAGGCGTACTGGTTCGCCCGGGGGCCATGATATCCGCTTAGTGGCGCGATGTCCGCGACCCTCCGGACGGGAATCGTCCGGCACCAAAGGTACCGGTGCGTCCCGGGAACAGCACCAAGAAAGAGCGGCAGTGCGGATGGATCAAGTAAAATCTGGCCTGCCCGCAGACTGCGGGCCCTCGTGACGGCTCCAGAAAGGAAGAAGCGCATGCCCCAGGTGATCGGCGTCCCCAAGGAGGTGTTCCCGGGCGAAAAGCGCGTGGCCACCGTGCCGGAGGTGGTGGAGAAACTGAGAAAGCTGGGCTTCGGCGTCCTCGTCGAGTCCGGGGCCGGCGACGCGGCGAACTGCGCCGACGAGACCTACGTGGCCGCCGGCGCCGAGATCGCGCCCGACGCGAAGACGCTCTGGTCGAAGGCGGACATCGTCTTCAAGGTGCGCGCCCCGAGCCCGGAAGAGGTTTCCCTCATCCGCGAGGGCACCGCGCTCGTGAGCTTCATCTGGCCCGCGCAGAATCCCCAGCTCATGGAGGCCCTCGCCGCGCGCAAGGCCACCGTGCTCGCGATCGACGCGCTGCCCCGCATGCTCAGCCGTGCCCAGAAGATGGACGCGCTCACCTCGATGGCCGGCATCAGCGGCTACCGCGCGGTGATCGAGGCGGCGAACGCCTTCGGTCGCTTCTTCAGCGGCCAGATCACGGCCGCGGGCAAGGTCCCGCCTGCCAAGGTCTTCGTCGCGGGCGCCGGTGTCGCGGGCCTCGCGGCCATCGGCACTGCGGCGAGCCTCGGCGCCATCGTGCGCGCCAACGACACGCGCGCCGAGGTCGCCGACCAGGTCAAGTCGCTGGGCGGCGAGTTCGTCAAGGTCGACTACGAGGAGGAGGGCTCGGGCGGCGGCGGCTACGCCAAGGTGATGAGCGAGGGCTTCCAGAAGGCCCAGCGCGACATGTACGCCAAGCAGGCGAGCGAGGTCGACATCATCATCACGACGGCGCTCATCCCCGGCAAGCCGGCCCCCAAGCTGATCACGGCCGACATGGTGAGGAGCATGAGAGCGGGCAGCGTGATCGTCGACATGGCGGGCGAGCAGGGCGGCAACTGCGAGCTCACCGTGCCGGGCGAGGCGGTGGTGCGGCACGGGGTGACCATCATCGGATACACCGACCTGCCCAGCCGGTTGGCCAAGCAGTCCTCGACGCTGTACGCGACCAACCTGTTCCGTCTCGCGGAGGAGCTCTGCAAGACCAAGGACGGCCTCATCAACGTCAACATGGAGGACGACGCCCTGCGCGGCCTGACCGTGATCAAGGACGGCACGGTCACCTGGCCGGCGCCGCCGCCGAAGCTCCCCGCGGCTGCAGTGCAGGCACCCAAGCCCGCCATGCCGCCACCGGCCCCCAAGGGGCACGGCAGCGGCTCGGAGCCGATGGCGGCAGGCCCGCTCGCGATCCTGTTCGCGGTCGCGGCGGTGCTGTTCGGGCTCATCGGCGCCTACGCGCCCGCGGCCTTCCTCGGCCACTTCACGGTGTTCGTGCTCGCGTGCTTCGTGGGCTACATGGTGGTGTGGAACGTCACACCCGCGCTGCACACCCCGCTCATGAGCGTGACCAACGCCATCAGCAGCATCATCATCATCGGCGCGCTGGTGCAGATCGCACCGCCCTTCGTCGCGGCGGTCGCGGGCGAAGGCGCGCGGCCCGACGAGATCATCCGATGGCTCGCGGTGGCCGGCATCGCGCTCACCGCGGTCAACATGTTCGGCGGCTTTGCGGTGACGCAACGCATGCTGTCCATGTTCCAGAAATAAGGGAGCGACGACCATGTCCGCAAGCCTGGCCACCGTTTCCTACATCGCCGCGATCATCCTGTTCATCCTGAGCCTCGGCGGCCTGTCCAACCCCGAGACGTCTCGTCGCGGAAACCTCTACGGCATGATCGGGATGGCGATCGCGGTGCTCGCCACCGTGTCCGGCCCGCGCGTCACGACCGGCGGCATCGCGTGGATCGCGATCGCCCTGGTGGCGGGCGGCGCGATCGGCCTCTATCTCGCGCGCACCGTGAAGATGACCCAGATGCCCGAGCTGGTGGCTTTCATGCACAGCCTCGTGGGGCTGGTCGCGATGATCGTGGGCTACGCGAGCTACGTCGACCCGACCGCCACGGCCGGCATGGCGGCCGCCGAGGTCACGATCCACCATGTCGAGGTGTACGTCGGCGTGCTGATCGGCGCCGTGACCCTGTCAGGATCCGTGATCGCGTTCGGGAAGCTCTCGGGCCGCATCGGGGGCAAGCCCCTGTTGCTGCCGGCGCGCCACTGGCTGAATCTCGCGGGCCTGCTGGTGGTGATCTGGTTCGGCTACAGGTTCCTGGGCGCGCACTCCATCCAGGAGGGAATGACGCCGATCATCGTGATGAGCGTGATCGCGCTCCTCTTCGGCATCCACATGGTGATGGCGATCGGCGGCGCGGACATGCCGGTGGTCGTCTCGATGCTGAACAGCTACTCCGGATGGGCCGCGGCGGCCACCGGCTTCATGCTTTCGAACGACCTGCTGATCGTGACCGGCGCGCTCGTGGGCTCCTCCGGCGCGATCCTGTCGTACATCATGTGCCGCGCGATGAACCGCAACTTCATCAGCGTGATCGCCGGCGGCTTCGGGGGCGAGACCTCCGCTCCCTCGGCCGGCGGCGCGGCGCAGCCCGCCGGCGAGGTCGTGCCGGTCAACGCGCAGGAAGCCGCGGACCTCCTCAGGGAAGCGAAGAGCGTGGTCATCGTGCCGGGCTACGGCATGGCGGTTGCCCAGGCCCAGCACACGGTCTACGAGATCACGAAGCGCCTGCGCGAGCTCGGCAAGACGGTGCGCTTCGGCATCCACCCGGTCGCCGGGCGCATGCCGGGCCACATGAACGTCCTGCTGGCCGAGGCCAAGGTGCCCTACGACATCGTGCTCGAGATGGACGAGATCAACGGGGACTTCCCGGACACGGACGTCTCCATGGTCATCGGCGCCAACGACATCGTGAACCCCAGCGCCCAGGAGGACCCGTCGAGCCCCATCGCGGGAATGCCGGTGCTGGAGGTATGGAAGGCCCACACGTCGATCGTGATGAAGCGCAGCATGGCCTCGGGCTACGCCGGCGTGGACAACCCGCTCTTCTACAAGGACAACAACCGGATGCTGTTCGGCGACGCGAAGAAGATGCTCGACGAGGTGCTGGTGGCCCTGAAAGGGTAGCTACAGCGTCAACGGCCGGGCGGACTGGAAGCCCAGGAGGGGGCTGTCGAGGCCCCGGCCGATGCCGAGGACCTTGAAGAGCTCCCCCATCTCCGACGGATTGATGAGGCGGTGCACGGCGCTCGTCGCCTTCAGGCGCGAGAGCGTCATGTTGGGATCTCCCCCGGAGACGAGCACGGCCAGCCCGCAGGAGATGAGGAAATGGGCCTGCGTCGTGTACCCCATGACCTCGGCGCCGGCCGACTCCGCCGCCCGTGCCATGGCCGTGAAGTCCACGTGGGCGGTGATGTCCTGCAGGCCGGGGAGGAAGAACGGGTCGTTGTGGAAGCGGTGGCGGTAGTGGCAGCGCAGCGTGCCCATCGACCGCTGGGGATGGTAGTACTCGTTCTGCGCGAAGCCGTAGTCGATGAAGAGCGCGAGGCCGCGACCGAGGGCGGCCGCGACCGAGCGCACGAGCGCCTCGGCGGCGAGGTTCACCTCGGTGAGGTAATCGTAGTCGCCGGGCGGGATGACCGCGTTCGCGCGGCGCTTGAGCTCGCCGTCGGGAATGGCCGTGTCCTCCCACCCGAAGCCGGCCTCCGTCACCACGACGCCGCGCTCGAGCACCACGCCGCCCGACCGGTGCACGAGCGCGCAGGGCAGGACGTCGAGCACCTCGTTGGCGATGACGACGCCGTCGATGCGCTCGGGCAGGCGATCGATCCACTCGAACCGGCCGGCGTCGCCCGGGTGGCGCTCGGCGATGAGCGCGCGCTGGCGCTCCCGCAGCTCCGGGCTCACCTCGAGGAGCCGGTAGCGGGCCGGCGCCGCGCCATGCGCCTTGAGCTCCGAGAAGAGGTCCGCGGCGAGGATCCCCGTGCCGGGGCCCAGCTCGAGGACGTCGCCACCGGTGCGCTCCAGCACCTGGCGCGCCTGCATGGCCAGGCAGCGGGCGAACATGGGCGAGATCTCGGGCGCAGTGACGAAGTCGCCCTCCGCCCCGATCTTGCGCGACCCCGCGGCGTAGTACCCGAACCCCGGCGCATACAGCGCGTGCTCCATGAACCGGGAGAAGGCGATCCACCCGCCTTCCTCCGCGATGGCATTGGCGATGCGCTCGGCGAGCTCGTGGGAGTGCGCCGCCGCGTCGGGCGCGGGGGGCGGAAGGGAGAACTCGGCCTGGGAAGACATCGGGGGCGGTGGCGCCATCGGGGATCGTTCGCGCAATTTCGCTACACTCTCGCCTCTGTCGCCCCCCGAGGGGGGCGGGGCGTTTCTCGGGGGAATATAGCATCATGGGCCAGCCAGCGGTTCTCGTGACGGGAGGCGCCCGCCGGGTCGGGGCGGCCATCGTCCGCGCGGTGCATGGCGCCGGCGCCAGTGTCGTCGTGCATTGCCACCGCTCCTGCGCCGAGGCCGGCCTGCTCCTCGCGCAGCTCGAGGCGGCGCGGCCGGGCTCCACGGCGGTCGTGCAGGGCGATCTCCTCGACGGGGCGCGGCTGGAGGCCATCGTGAGGGAAGCCGCGGCGCGCTTCGGCCGCCTCGACGGCCTCGTGAACAACGCGTCCACTTTCCATGCGACGCCGCTCGACCGCCTGGATCCCGGGGCGTGGGACGACCTGATCGGCACCAACCTGCGCGCCCCGCTCTTCCTCGCCAAGGCCGCGGCACCGCACCTGCGCGCGGCGCGCGGGGCCATCGTGAACATCGTGGACATCCACGCCGAGCGGCCGCTGGCGGGCTTCCTCGCCTATTCCGTGGCCAAGAGCGGGCTGGCGGGCCTCACGCGCGCCCTGGCGCTGGAGCTCGCTCCCGAGGTGCGCGTGAACGGGGTGTCGCCGGGCGCCATCCTGTGGCCCGAGGACGGCGAGGCCTTCCCGCCCGGCGAACGCGAGCGCATCACGGTACAAACGCCCCTTCGCCGCACGGGCAGTCCGGAAGACATCGCCGGCGCGGTAAAATACCTGCTTTTCGACGCCCCGTTCGTTACCGGCCAGGTGCTGGCGGTCGACGGCGGGCGCTCCATCACCCTCTAGGATGAACGCCGCCACCCTCCCCGCGCGCGACACGCGCAAGACCGACTTCGAGGCCGCCAAGCGCAGGAAGCGCATCCGCCGCCTCGTGGGCGAAGCCATCGCCGACTTCTCGATGATCGAGGCGGGCGACAAGGTCATGGTGTGCCTGTCCGGCGGAAAGGACAGCTACGGGCTCCTCGATGTCCTCATCCACCTGCGCGACTGCGCCCCCGTGCCCTTCGAGCTGGTCGCGGTGAACCTCGACCAGCGCCACCCGGGATTCCCCGCGCACGTCCTGCCCGGGTATCTCGCCGCGCGCGGGGTCCCGCACCGCATCGTGGTGCAGGACACGCACAGTGTCGTGAAGCGGGTCATCCCCGAGGGCAAGACGATGTGCAGCCTGTGCTCGCGCCTGCGCCGGGGCGTCCTCTACCGCGTGGCGAAGGAGCTCGGCGCCACCAAGATCGCGCTGGGCCACCACCGCGACGACATCCTCGAGACCTTCTTCCTCAACCTCTTCCACAACGGCAAGATCAAGGCGATGTCGCCCAAGCTCGTCTCCGACGACGGACGCCACGTGGTGATCCGCCCGCTCGCCTACGTGGAGGAGCGCGACCTCGCCGCCTACGCCGAGGACCGCGCCTTCCCGATCATTCCCTGCGACCTGTGCGGCTCCCAGGAGAACATGCAGCGAAAGCAGGTGAAGGCGATGCTTCGCGACTGGGAGAAGAAGCACCCGGGACGCGTCATCTCGATCTTCAGCGCGCTGACCCGCGTCACTCCCTCGCACCTCATGGACCGCGCGCTCTTCGACTTCGCGAACCTCGTGGCCGACGGCAACCCGCAGCCCGACGGCGACACGGCCCTCGATCCCGACGAGCTGCCCGACGTCTCGCAGGGGACGATCGTGCGCTTCACGCCCGGGCGAGGTTGACCCGGACCGACCTGCAGCGCTCCCTCCCTTCCAAGGCCGTTCCAACGGGCGCGTCCGCGATGACGCCCCGGCAACAAGGACATTGAAATGACGCTCAAGCACCTGGCACCCACCAAGAAGATCCACTCCTTCCACCCCCCGCAGCGCACGCTCCTCGGGCCCGGCCCCTCGGAGATCAACCCGCGCGTGATGGCCGCCATGAGCCTGCCGGCCATCGGCTACCTCGACCCGGTGTTCGTGGAGATGATGGAGGAGCTCAAGTCGCTCCTGCGCTACGTCTACCAGACGAAGAACGCGCTGACCTTCCCCGTCTCCGGCCCCGGCTCGGTGGGCATGGAGTACTGCTTCGTGAACATGGTCGCCCCCGGCGACAAGGTGATCGTGTGCAGGAACGGCGTGTTCGGCGGCCGCATGATCGAGAACGTGGAGCGCGCGGGCGGCACCGCGGTCGTGGTCGAGGACGCCTGGGGCGAGCCCTGCGATCCGGCCAAGCTCGAGGAGGCGCTGAAGAAGAATCGCGACGCGCGCATCGTGGCGTTCGTGCACGCCGAGACGTCCACGGGCGTGCAGTCCGACGCGAAGGCGCTCGTGGCGCTCGCCCACCAGTACGACGCGCTCACCATCGTGGACGCCGTCACGTCGCTCGCCGGCACCCCGGTGATGGTCGACGACTGGGAGATCGACGCCGTCTACTCGGCCAGCCAGAAGTGCCTGTCGTGCACGCCCGGTCTGTCGCCCGTCTCCTTCAACGACCGCGTGGTCGAGCACGTGAAGGCGAGGAAGGACAAGATCCACAGCTGGTTCATGGACATGAACCTGCTCCTGGGCTACTGGGGCGCGACCACCCGCACCTACCACCACACGGCGCCCACCAACAGCCTGTACGCGCTGCACGAGGCGCTTCTCCTGATCAAGGAGGAGGGCCTGGAGAACTGCTGGGCGCGCCACTACCGCCACCACCTCGCGCTCAAGGCGGGCCTGGAGGCCATGGGGCTCCAGTTCCTCGTGAAGGAGGGCGCGCGCCTGCCGCAGATGAACGCCGTGCACATCCCCGAGGCCGTGCGCGACCGCGAGGCGGAGGTGAGGAAGACGCTGCTCAACGAATTCAACCTCGAGATCGGCGCCGGGCTGGGCCCTCTCGCCGGCAAGATCTGGCGCATCGGCATCATGGGCTACTCGTGCAAGCCGGAGAACGTGATGCTGTGCCTGTCCGCGCTGGGCTCGGTCCTGCAGGACATGGGGCTGCCCATCAGGGTGGGCGAGGCGGAGGGCGCCGCGCACCAGGCCTACGCGCAGATCCACGCGCAGGAGGCGCGCAGGAAGGTCGCGAACCTCAAGTAGGCGCCGGCCGGGGATCGACGAAAAGGGCGCCCGCGGGCGCCCTTTTCCATGGCCGGCCCGGAAGGCGCTATCGCGCGCCCAACGCCTGCCGGAAGCGGCCCTCGACCCGGGGCTGGCTCGCGTACTTCTCGAGCGCCGGCATCTCCTTCTCGAGCTCGGCGAGCCGGTCCGCCGGGGACGGATGGGTCGAGAAGGTGATCGAGACTCCCGACTCCTCGGGCTTCACCTGCGCGAGCATCGAGAGCACCGACACGAACCCGTACGGGTCGTAGCCGCCGCGCGTGGCCACCACGACGCCGATGCGATCGGCCTCGTATTCCATGCTGCGGTCGAGCGGGCGCAGGAAGAGCCCGTCCTTCACCATGTCGACGCCCGCGTTGGCGAGCTGCGACTTGAGCCCCAGCACGTCGCCGCCCCTGCGGCCGATCCGGTCCGCCGCGTAGGTCTTGGCGCCCGTGGCCGCGGCGCTCCAGCCGGCATCGGACTGGATCGCGGAGAGCTGGTGCTTCTTCAGGACGTGCGCGATCTCGTGGGCGAGGACGCCGGCGAGCTCGGATTCGTTCCCGAGCCGCTTCACCAGCCCATGCGAGATCATGACCGTGCCGCCGGGCATCGCGAAGGCGTTGATGATGTCGGTGTCGATCACGCCGAAGGTCCACGGCAGGTCCGCGCGCTCCGTCTGCAAGGCGAGCCAGCGGCCGACGCGGTTCACGTAGCGCTGCAGGCGCTCGTCGGGGTGAAGGCGGATGGCGCCGAGGAAGCCCGAGGTGATTCCCTCGCCCAGGGCCACTTCCTCCTCCACGGTGTATTCCTTCGTCGCCTCCTGGACCTGCTGTCCGACCTCGACGGCCTTCTTGCCGAGATCGAGGATGCGGCCGAGGTCGAGCTGCGCGTGGGCCGGAGCCGCCGCGGCGAGCGCCAGCGCCGCCAGGATCGCCCTCACGAGCCGCCCCCAGCGTATGCCACCGCGACGCGGGCGAGCTTCGCCTCCTTCGCGAACCGCTCGGCGGACGCCCCGTCGGCCCGGAAGGACTGCAGCTTCCTGAACGCCGCGGGATCGGGCGAGGCGTTCTTGAAGTCCTCCGGCGTGAGGCCGCGGATGCCCAGCGTGGCCACCCTCGAGGTCTGCGGCGCCTTGCGGCCGCCGAAGCCGAAGATCGACGTGAGGCCGCCCATCCCGTTCCCGGACGACGAAGTCTCGACGGTCGCCTGGAACTTGAGGTGGAACGCGCGCACCCAGCCGCGCTGCGTGCCCGATTCGACCTGCGTCCAGCCGCCCTGGCGCGAGAGCACCTTCACGGCGGAATCGGCGGGCAGGGGCGCGAGCGTCCGGGCGTCGAGCGCCGGGCGCTCCTTCAGGTCCGTGGCGCGGTTGGTGGAGGCCAGCTCCTGGGCGAAGGCGTCGCCGATCAGCGACAGGCCGACAAGGAGGAGCGGAAGCAGGAAGCGGGTCAACATGGCCGCGATGATAGGTCGCCCGGGCGCAACATTCAATTCAATCCTTCACTTCACGAGAATCGTCGCGAGGCCGAGCAGCAGCCCCATGCTGGCCACGTCCGTGGCCGTCGTGACGATGATGCTCGAGGCCGTGGCCGGATCCGCGCCCAGCCGCTTGAGCGCCAGCGGCACGAGCGCGCCCGAAACGCCGCTCACCGCGCAGCTTCCCGTCATCGCGAGAAACACCGCCACGCCGAGGTAGAGCGCCTGCGGGGAATCCTGCGCCCGGGCCAGGAGGAACATCGCCACGCCGCACAGCGCGCCCGTGGCCGCGCCGTTGGCGAGCCCCAGGAAGAACTCCTTCGCGACGAGCAGCTTGCCGGTCCCGGCGCGGATGTCGCCCAGCGTGATGCCGCGCACCGTCACCGCGAGCGCCTGGCAGCCGGTGTTGCCGGACTGCCCCGCGAGCACCGGAAGGAAGGTCGCGAGGATCACCAGCCGGTCCACCGTGCCCTGGAACATCGCCACCACGCCCCCGGCGGCGAAGGCCGTGAGAAGGTTCAGCAGCAGCCACGGGTGGCGGAACCTGAACGCCCGCCCGAGCGAAGTGGCGACGCGCTCCTCCTTCTCGACACCGACCATCGAGCCGGGCTGCGCCGTGATCTCGAAGGCCTGCTCCTCGAAGATGGCCGCCCCGCGCACGAGCCCGACGAGCTTTCCCGCCTCGTCGCAGACGGGATAGACGGGGTAGTGGCGGTTGAGCGTGAGCTTCATGGCGTCCGACATCGGCGTATCGGCGCGGAAGGCGAACGCGCCCTTGAGCATCACGTCGCCCAGCTTCGCGTCCTGCTCGCTGAAGAGGAGGTCGCGCATCGTGACGAGGCCCAGGAGGATGCCGTCGCCATCCGTGACGTAGCCGTAGGTGACGAATGCCGTGCGCACGACGCCGCGCAGCTGCTCGATGGCCTCGCCCACGCTCATGCCCGGCGAGAAGACCGCGTAGGCGGGCTCCATGAGGCGACCGACCGTACCGCTCGCGCAGCGCGCGTTTCGCAGCCACTGCCTGGCCATTTCCGGCGGGGCCGCGCGCGTGACGGCCGCGAGCGCCGCTTCGGGCAGCTCGGCCAGGACGTCCTGCGCCGCTCCCGGGTTCATTTCCGCGAGCGCCTCGACGGCGCGCGCCGGATCCTCGGCGGCAAGCATCCGTGCCGCCTCGTTCGGCGGCTGCGATTTCAGGCGCGCGGCGAGGGACTGGCGCACATCGGCGGTCGGCTGGGTCAAGGCGGGCTCCGGGGGTCGCGGAAGTGCCGCGATTCTAACCCCGGACGCGCGCTAGAGCCCCAGCCGCTGCCAGATGGTGGTCGCGGGGCCCGCCTGGTTGAGGGTGTAGAAGTGAAGTCCGGGGGCGCCGAGGCGCAGGAGCCGGTCGCACAGCTCCGTCACGACGTCGAGGCCGAACGCCTTGATCGAGGCCGTGTCGTCGCCGAAGCTCTCGAGGCGAAGCCGGATCCAGCGCGGGATCTCGGCGCCGCACGCGTCCGAGAAGCGGGCGAGCTGCGTGAAGTTGTTGATCGGCATGATGCCCGGGACGATGGGCACGTCGACCCCCAGGGCCTCCACCGACTCGACGAAGTGGGCGTAGGCATCCGGATTGTAGAAGTACTGCGTGATGGCCGAATTCGCCCCGGCCTCGATCTTCGCCTTGAAGTGCGCGAGGTCGTCGGCGGGGCGCCGCGCCTGCGGGTGGAACTCCGGGTAGGCGGCCACCTCGATGTGGAACCAGTCGCCGGCGTGGTCGCGCACGAAGCGCACGAGGTCCGCCGCGTAGCGGAACTCGCCCGCGACCGCCATGCCCGAGGGAAGGTCGCCCCGGAGGCAGACGAGCCGCCGGATTCCCGCGGCCCGGTACTGGTCGAGGATGCCCGCGATCGTCTCGCGCCTGGAGCCTATGCACGAGATGTGCGGCGCCGCCGCGTGGCCCTCGCGGTGGATCTCGAGGATCGTTCGCAGCGTGCCCTCCTGCGTCGATCCGCCCGCCCCGAAGGTGCACGACATGAAGGCGGGCTTCAACTGCGCGAGCTGGCGGCGGGCGCCGCGCAGCTTCTCCTCGCCCTCCGGGGTCCTCGGGGGGAAGAACTCGAAGCTGAAGAGCTTCTGCCGGTTTCGTTGCGATTCCATGGTCTGGGCCGGGGCGCGCGGGCGCCCCGGGTTCCGGGCTCTAGTAGCGGTACTGGTCGGCCTTGTACGGGCCGTCCTTCGACACGCCGATGTAGCGCGCCTGCTCGTCGGTGAGCGTGGTGAGCTTCGCGCCCAGCTTCGTGAGCTGCAGCCGCGCCACCTTCTCGTCGAGGTGCTTGGGCAGGACATGCACGCCGACCGGGTACTTCTCCGTGCGCGTGAAGAGCTCGATCTGGGCGATGGTCTGGTTGGCGAAGGAGGAGCTCATCACGTAGCTCGGGTGGCCGGTGCCGCAGCCCAGGTTCACCAGGCGCCCCTCGGCCAGCAGGATGATGCGCTTGCCGTCCGGGAAGATGACGTGGTCGACCTGCGGCTTGATGTTGTCCCACTTGTATTGCTTGAGGGAGGCCACGTCGATCTCGTTGTCGAAGTGCCCGATGTTGCACACGATCGCCTGGTCCTTCATGCGCGACATGTGCTCGTGCGTGATCACGTGGTAGTTGCCCGTGGCGGTGACGAAGATGTCGGCCTTGTCGCACGCCTCGTCCATCGTCACGACGCGATAGCCTTCCATCGCGGCCTGCAGGGCGCAGATCGGGTCGACCTCGGTGATCCACACCTGGGCCGAGAGGGCGCGCAGCGCCTGCGCGCTGCCCTTGCCCACGTCGCCGTAGCCGCAGACGAGCGCGACCTTGCCCGCGATCATCACGTCGGTGGCGCGCTTGATGCCGTCCACGAGCGACTCGCGGCAGCCGTAGAGGTTGTCGAACTTGCTCTTGGTGACGGAGTCGTTCACGTTGATGGCCGGGAACTTGAGCGTGCCTTCCTTGGCCATCTGGTAGAGGCGATGCACGCCCGTGGTGGTCTCCTCGGTCACGCCCTTCACCTTGGCCAGGCGCGTCGAGTACCACGCCGGGTCCTTGGCGAGCTTCGCCTTGATGGAGGCGAAGAGGCAGGTCTCCTCCTCGCTGCCGGGGTTGGCGAGCAGCTTCGCGTCGGCCTGCGCGCGCGCCCCCAGGTGCAGCAGGAGCGTGGCGTCCCCGCCGTCGTCCAGGATCATGTTCGTGTAGCCGCCGTCCGGCCACTCGAAGATGCGGTGGGTGTAGTCCCAGTACTCCGTGAGCGTCTCGCCCTTCTTCGCGAAGACGGCGGTGCCGCCCTTCGCGATGGCGGCGGCGGCGTGGTCCTGCGTCGAGTAGATGTTGCACGAGGCCCAGCGCACGTCCGCGCCGAGCGCCTTGAGCGTCTCGATGAGGACGGCGGTCTGGATCGTCATGTGCAGCGATCCGGTGATGCGGGCGCCCTTGAGGGGCTGGGAGGCGGCGTATTCCTTGCGGATCGCCATGAGGCCGGGCATCTCGGTCTCGGCGATGGCGATCTCCTTGCGCCCCCAGTCGGCGAGGGCAAGGTCGGCGACCACGTATTCGGCGGTCGTGTCGGGCTTCAGGGCAGCGTTCATCGTTCTCTCCGGATTCGGGTGAGGGATGCCGCTGTGGGAACGGGCACTTCTCACCCGGTCCTGCACAGTCGGGTGAGCGCCGTTGCGGTGGAAAATCCGAGCCTGGCGGGATGGGGAACCCCGTTGCAACGCTCCTCGGACGGGAGTGATTATACAGCCCCGTCCCGTCCCTTCCAAGCGAGGTCCGAATGCCGCCTGCCGCCGCCAACCCCCTCCTCCTCGGCTCCCGGGGCTGCGGCTCGG
>JAGRPO010000262.1 GCA_019449455.1 Betaproteobacteria bacterium
GCCGGGTGAAGACGGACGAGCGGCGCGTAGGCTTCCTCGACCGCCCAGTCGATCGCCACCTCCGGGCGGCGCGCGCGCAGGTCGGAGACCGCGGGGAAGTGGTGGATCACGTCGCCCAGCGAGGAGAGCTTCACGAACAGGGCGCGCGGTGCGGGCATGGCGCATTCTAAATCGGCAGCCGCGCTTGGGGTCGAAGCCGGGGCGCGGGGCACGGTAACCGGTAAAATGCATCCCTCGCCCGTCCACCTATCCCCCCCGTGGCCCCCACCGCCGAAAAGCTGCCCCTCACGGTCACCGTCATCTCGCTGAACGCCGAGACCCAGATCGGCGAACTCCTCGCGAGCGTCGGTTTCGCCGATGAAGTGCTGGTCGTCGATTCCGGGAGCGCCGATGGCACCGTGGGCATCGCCGAGTCCCGCGGCGCGCGCGTGATCCGCAAGGACTGGCTCGGCTACGGGCGCCAGAAGCAGTTCGCCGTCTCCGCCGCGAAGAACGACTGGGTGCTGTGCCTCGACGTCGACGAGCGGGTGACGCCGCGGCTCGCCCAGTCGATCCGCGAGGCGCTGGCCGGCGGCCGCTTCAAGGCCTGGCGCGTGGCGCGGCGCAATCGCTTCCTCGGCGCATGGCTCGCCCACGGCGAAGGCTACCCGGACTGGACGCTGCGGCTCTTCCACCGGGCGCACGCGAGCTGGTCCAACGACGACGTGCACGAGGCGGTCCTCACGACGGCCGAGGTCGGGCGGCTCGACGGCGACCTCCTCCATGATTCCGCCGAGGACGTGGCCACCTACATGACGAAGCAGAACCGCTACACGACGCTGCACGCGCAGGCTCTCTACCGGCAGGGCGTGCGCGCGGGCTACGTGAAGCTCTTCGTGAACCCGGTGGTGCGCTTCCTCAAGTTCTACGTCGTCAAGCTGGGCTTTCTCGACGGTGGCCCGGGCTTCGCGCACGTCGTGATCGGCTGCAACAACACCTTTCACAAGTACCTCAAGCTCATCGAGCTGCAGAAGGCGGGGAAATGACCATCCTGGTGACCGGCGGCGCCGGCTTCATCGGCTCCAATTTCGTCCTCGACTGGCTGGCGGCCGCAGGAGAGCCGGTGGTTACCCTCGACAAGCTCACCTACGCGGGCAACCTCGCCAACCTCGCCTCGCTCGCCGGCGAGCCGCGCCACCGTTTCGTGAAGGGCGACATCGGCGACCAGCCGGCCGTCGAGGCCCTGCTAGCCGAGCACCGGCCGCGCGCCGTCGTGCACTTCGCCGCGGAAAGCCACGTCGACCGCTCGATCCACGGGCCGGGAGAGTTCGTCCAGACCAACGTCGTGGGCACCTTCAGGCTGCTGGAGGCCGCGCGTGGCCACTGGCAGTCGCTCCGGGGCACCGAGAGCGAGGCCTTCCGCTTCCTGCACGTGTCCACCGACGAGGTCTACGGTTCCCTTTCGGAAAGCGACCCCGCCTTCTCGGAGGCCACGGCCTACGCGCCCAACAGCCCCTACTCGGCCTCCAAGGCGGCGAGCGACCACCTCGTGCGCGCCTATCACCATACCTACGGGCTGCCGGTGCTCACGACGAACTGCTCCAACAACTACGGGCCGTTCCAGTTTCCCGAGAAGCTCGTTCCCCTGATGATCGCCAACGCCCTGGAGGGCAAGCCCTTGCCGGTGTACGGCGACGGCCGCCAGGTGCGCGACTGGCTCTACGTGGGCGACCACTGCGAGGCCATCCGGATGGTGCTCGCGAGGGGCCGTCCCGGGGAGGTGTACAACATCGGCGGCGGCGCGGAGAGGCGAAACATCGAGGTCGTGCACGCCCTGTGCGACGCGCTCCAGGCGTTGCGCGCGCGCGAAGGCGGCTACCGGGGGCTCATCGCCTACGTCGCCGACCGGCCCGGCCACGACCGGCGCTACGCGATCGACGCGCGCAAGATCCGCGCGGAACTGGGATGGTCGCCGCGCGAGTCGTTCGAGAGCGGGATCGAGCGAACGGTGCGCTGGTACCTCGACAACGCGGCCTGGGTGGCGCAGGTGAGGAGCGGCGAGTACCGGCGCTGGATCGAGACGAACTACGGGAAGAGGGCGTAGGCGATGCGCAAGGGAATCATCCTGGCCGGAGGCTCCGGCACGCGGCTCTACCCGGTGACGCAGGTCGTCTCCAAGCAGCTGCTGCCGGTGTACGACAAGCCGATGGTCTACTACCCGCTGTCGACGCTCATGCTCGCCGGCATCCGCGACATCCTCGTCATCTCCACGCCGCACGACACGCCGCGCTTCGCGGAGCTGCTGGGCGACGGAAGCGCGTGGGGACTCTCGCTCACCTACGCGGTGCAGCCGAAGCCCGGCGGGCTCGCGCAGGCGTTCCTCATCGGGCGCGACTTCGTGGGCCGCGACCCCTCCTGCCTGGTGCTCGGCGACAACATCTTCTACGGACACGATCTCTCGGCGCAGCTGGCGAAGGCGACCCGCAAGCGCGCGGGCGCCACGGTGTTCGCCTACCCGGTCACGGATCCCGAGCGTTACGGCGTGGTCGAGTTCGACGCGGCGGGCACGGCGGTCTCGATCGAGGAAAAGCCGAAGTCCCCCAAGTCGCGCTACGCGGTGACGGGGCTGTATTTCTACGACAACCGCGTGCTCGACATCGCGGCGGCCATGAAACCCTCCGCCCGCGGGGAGCTCGAGATCACCGACGTGAATCGCCGCTACCTGGAGATGCAGGAGCTCGCCGTCGAGGTCATGGGCCGCGGCACCGCCTGGCTCGACACCGGCACCCACGAGAGCCTGCTCGAAGCCGCGCAGTTCATCGAGACCATCGAGCGGCGGCAGGGGCTGAAGGTCGCCTGTCCCGAGGAGATCGCCTGGCGGCAGGGCTGGATCGACGCCGCGCAGGTCGAGCGGCTGGCCGCTCCCATGAGGAAGAACGCCTACGGCCGCTACCTCCTGGACGTGCTGCGCGACCGCGTCTTCTAGCGACCGCCATGAAAGCGATTCCCACCGGCATCCCGGGCGTGCTCATCCTCGAGCCGAGGGTCTACGGCGACGAGCGCGGCTTCTTCTTCGAGAGCTACAACCGGCGCGCCTTCCGCGAGGCCACGGGCCAGGATCCCGACTTCGTCCAGGACAACCACTCGCGCTCGGCGAGAAACGTGCTTCGCGGCCTGCACTACCAGGTGAAGAACCCGCAGGGAAAGCTCGTGCGGGTGGTCGCGGGCGAGGTGTACGACGTCGCGGTCGACTTGCGCCGCTCCTCGGCGAGCTTCGGCAAGTGGGTGGGCATGACGCTCTCCGCGGCCAATCGACGCATGCTCTGGGTGCCGGAGGGCTTCGCGCACGGCTTCGTCGTGACCTCCGACCACGCCGAGTTCCTCTACAAGACGACCGACTACTACGCCCCGGAGCACGAGCGTTCCCTCCTGTGGAACGACCCGGCGCTCGCGATCGACTGGCCCGTCGGCGGCACGCCGCTCCTCAAGCCGAAGGACGCCCACGGCACGCCGCTCGCCGACGCGGAGACCTTCGCCTGATGCGCATCCTCCTGACCGGCGCCGGGGGCCAGGTGGGATTCGAGCTCGCGCGAACGCTCGCGCCCCTGGGGGAGTTGCGCGCGTTCGACCGCGCCTCGCTGGATCTCGCCGACCCCGACGCGATCGTCGCCGCCTGCCGCGCGGTGAAGCCCGCGCTGATCGTGAATGCGGCGGCCTACACCGCCGTCGACAAGGCGGAGTCCGAGCCCGCGGCCGCCATGGCCGTCAACGGGCGGGCCCCGGGCATCCTCGCGGAGGAGGCAAGGCGGCTGGGCGCGGTGCTGGTGCATTACTCCACCGATTACGTCTTCGACGGTAGAAAGCGCAGGCCCTACGCCGAAGACGACGCCACCGGGCCGCTCAACACGTACGGTCGGACCAAGCTGGAGGGGGAGCGCGCCATCGCCGGCAGCGGGTGCAAGCACCTCGTGTTCCGAACGAGCTGGGTGTACGGGCCGCGGGGGCGCAATTTCCTGGCCACGATGCTGGCGCTCGCGGCCTCGCGCGACGAGATACGGGTGGTCGACGACCAGCGCGGCGCGCCGACGACGAGCCTCTTCCTCGCAGAGGCCACGGCGCGCGCCCTCGCGGCGATTCCGCGCGCCGGCGTGGCCTCCGGGATCTACCACCTTTCCGCGGCCGGGGAGACGACCTGGGCCGGATTCGCGCGCGCCATTTTCGACCGGGCGGCGGGCCGGCCGGGCTTTCGCGCCCCGCGCGTGGTGCCGATCGCCACCTCGGACTACCCCACTCCCGCCCGCCGCCCGCTCTACTCCGTTCTCTCGCACCGCAGGCTCGCGGCGGCCTTTCGGATCTCCCCCCCGGGCTGGGAGGCCCAGCTCGACGCCTGTTTCGCCCGCCTGGGCGCTGGCTGAGGCTCGGGGAACGCCGGCAGGTTTCGCGGGTCCCAGAAGGCCCGAAGTCCCCGTGGGCTATAATTTTTCACCATGTCCGCCCTGCCTGCCGAGAGCCAGCCGCGCCGCCTGGGCGAGATCCTCCTCGCCCGCGGAAAGATCGACGTCGCCAATCTCGAGCGGGCGCTGCGCCTCCAGGAAGGCGAGCCGCGCGAGAAGCTCGGCGTCATCCTGAGCCGCCTGGGACTGGTTTCGGCCCGCGACCTGGCGGACGCCCTGGCGGAGAACCTCGGGATCGCCGTGGCCACCGCCGCGGAATACCCCGAGCTTCCCCTCCTCGAGGAACAGGTCTCCGACCGGTTCCTGCGCGACGCCAAGGCGCTGCCGCTGCGCGAGACGGACGAAGGCATCGTCGTTGCGATGGCCGATCCCCGGGACGAGTTCACGGTGCGCGCGATCGAGCTGGTCTGCGGCAAGCGCGTGCTCCCGCGGCTCGCGATCGCGACCGAACTCGACGCGGGACTCGAGCGCCTCTACGGCGCGGGCAAGTCGTCGATGGGACAGATCGTCGACGACATTTCCACCCGGGACGAGGAGCAGGACCTGGGCGACGTCGAGCACCTGAAGGATCTCGCCTCCGAGGCGCCGGTCGTGCGCCTGGTGAACCTGCTCATCACGCACGCGCTCGAGGCAAGGGCCTCCGACATCCACATCGAGCCTTTCGAGAACCGCCTCATCGTGCGCTTCCGGATCGACGGCGTCCTGAACGAGGTGGAATCGCCGCCGCGGCGCCTTTCGGCCGCCGTGATCTCGCGCGTGAAGATCATGGCGAACCTCGACATCGCCGAGCGGCGCCTGCCCCAGGACGGCCGCATCAAGCTGCGCATCCAGGGCAAGGAGATCGACCTGCGCGTCTCCACGGTTCCCACGATGCACGGCGAGAGCGTGGTGATGCGGATCCTCGACAAGGGAGGCGTCCCGCTCGATTTCGCCTCGCTCGGGTTCGACGGGAGGGTGCTCGAGGGATTCCTCGACGCGCTCAACCAGCCGCACGGGATCCTGCTCGTCACGGGCCCCACGGGCAGCGGCAAGACCACGACCCTCTACACGGCCCTCGACCGCCTCAACCAGCCCGACGTGAAGATCCTCACCGTCGAGGACCCGGTCGAGTACCAGATGCCCGGCATCAACCAGATCCAGGTGCGGCCGCAGATCAACCTGAGCTTCGCCAACGCCCTGCGCTCGATCGTGCGCCAGGACCCGGACGTGATCATGATCGGCGAGATCCGGGACCTGGAAACGGCCGAGATCGCGGTGCAGTCGGCGCTCACGGGCCACCTCGTGCTCTCGACGGTGCACACCAACGACGCGCCGGCCACGGTGAACCGGCTGCTCGACATGGGCGTCGAGGACTACCTCCTCACCTCGACGGTGATCGGCATCCTCGCGCAGCGGCTCGTGCGCGCCTTGTGCGCGCATTGCCGCAAGCCCTACCGGGCGCTGCCGGAGGTGATCGAGCAGATGGGGCTGCGACGCTTCGCGCCGCAGGGCGAGGTGACCCTCTACCACCCCGTCGGCTGCGATCATTGCAGCGGCACGGGCTACCACGGCCGGCTGGGGATCATGGAGATGCTGCCCATGACGGACCGGCTGCGGTCGCTCGTCATGCGCCACGCCAACTCGACCGACCTGCGCGCCGCGGCGGTGGAGGAGGGAATGGAGTCGATGTTCGAGAACGGGCTGCGCAAGGCGGTGGCGGGCGTGACCACCCTCGAGGAAGTGCTTCGCGTCACCCGCGAAGACTGACCATGCCCGTTTTCCAGTACAGGGCCGTGACGCCCGCGGGCGAGGTGCTCGAGGGCGCCATGGACGCCACCAGCCAGAAGGGCGTGATCGAGCGCCTTCGCGACATGGGGTATACGCCATTGCGCGCGGTCGAGGCCGGAACCGCGGAGACGGCCGCCGTCACCCGCCGCAGCGCCTCGCCCGGGCTTTTCCGGCGCGGCGTGACGCAGGACGAGATCGGGGTGGTCACGCGCGAGATCGCGATCCTTCTCAAGGCCGGGCTTCCCCTCGACCGCAGCCTCGAGATCCTCGTCGGCCTTGCGGAAAGCGAGCGCGTGGCCGAAGTCCTGCGAAAGGTGAGGAACGACGTGCGCGGCGGCGCGGCGCTCTCCAAGGCGCTCGACGCGCAGGGCGGCGCCTTCTCCCGCTTCTACGTGAACATGGTGCGCGCCGGGGAGGCGGGCGGCGCGCTTGCCGACGTTCTCGCGCGACTCTCGGAATTCATGGAACGCTCGAAGGAGCTTCGCGAGAGCGTCAAATCCGCGCTCATCTATCCGACGATCCTGCTGCTCGTCGCGATCGCCTCGGTCATCATCCTGCTCGCGGTGGTGGTGCCGCAGTTCGAGCCCATCTTCGAGCAGAGCGGCAAGGCGCTGCCGTGGGTGACGGAAATGGTGCTCGGCGCCGGCGCCTTCATGCGCGCGTACTGGTGGGCCATCGTGCTGGGAGGCGTCGCGGTGGTCTTCCTCGTTTCGCGGCGCCTCCAGTCGCCGGAGGCGAAGCTCGGCTGGGACCGGAGGGTGCTCGGGCTTCCGGTGGTCGGCGACCTGGCCGCGAAGGTCGAGACGGCGCGGCTCGCGCGAACGCTCGGCACGCTGCTGCGAAACGGCGTCTCCCTCGTCAACGCGCTGTCGATCGCCCGCGAGACGATGGGCAACACGTTCATGGCCGCCGGGCTCGCGGAGGTCGGGCGGGAGCTCAAGACCGGCCGGGGCTTCGCCAAGCCCATGCTGGAAACCCGCCGCTTTCCCGCCTTCGCCGTCCACATGATCCAGGTGGGCGAGGAGACCGGCCGGCTCGACCAGATGATGCTCGAGGTGGCCGAGGTCTACGACAAGGAGGTCGCCCGCGCGGTGAAGCGCTCGCTCGCGCTCCTCGAGCCCGCGATGATCCTCTTCCTCACCTTCATGGTCGGCGGGGTGATCCTGTCCATCCTCGCCGCCATGCTCTCGATCTACGACCTGCCCATCTAGGGCGCCAGAACCGGAGTCGTCATGAACGCACCTTCCCGAACCCAACCCGCGCGCGCGCAAGGCGGCTTCACGCTCCTGGAGCTCGTGATGGTGCTCGTGATCATCGGCGTGATCCTCGCCATGGTCGGCCCGCGCGTCTTCACCAACCTCGGGCGCGCGAACGCCGAGGTGGCCAAGACCAAGATCGAGCAGGTCGGCGGGCAGCTCGAGCTCTACAAGCTCGACACGGGCCGCTATCCCACGACGCAGGAAGGGCTGGCCGCGCTCATCGCCGCGCCCTCGGGCGCGGCCAACTGGAACGGCCCGTACATCCGCGACACGAAGGCCCTCAAGGATCCCTGGGCGCGCGACTTCATCTACCGCTCGCCGGGGGAGAAGGGCGGGTTCGACCTCATCTCCCTCGGCGCGGACGGCAAGGAGGGCGGCGAAGGCGAGAACAGGGACGTGCGCAACTGATGGTCCGCCCCGGCGCCCAGCGCGGCTTCACGCTGCTCGAGCTGCTGCTCGTGCTCGTGATCGCGGCGTCGGGCTACGCGCTGGTGGTGCGCTTCCAGACCGGTGGCGTGTCCGGCGTGGAGCTCAAGAGCGCCGCGCGCGCCGTGGCGGCGGGGTTGCGCGAGGCGCGCGGCGCCGCCATCGTCACGCAGGAATCGGCCGCGCTCACCCTCGACCTCGACCGGCGGTCGATGGAGGTGAGCGGCGGCGCGCGCCCGCGCTCGCTCCCGCAACGCCTCGACCTGAAGCTCTACACCGCGCAATCGGAAATCGTCGACGACAAGCGGGGCTCCATCCGCTTCTATCCGGACGGCAGCTCCACCGGGGGGCGCGTGACGCTCGCCTCCGGAGAACGAAAGCTCCTGGTGGACGTGGACTGGCTCACCGGGCGCGTCAGCATCAAGGAGGGGGGCTAGCCCCCTTGCCGGCCGCGATGGCGCCCTTCCCGGCCAGGCCGGCCCGCGAGGCGGGATTCACGATCCTCGAAGTGCTCACGGCGTTCGTGCTGTTCGCGGTGGCGCTCGCCGTGCTCCTGCAGGTGTTCTCCGGCGGATTGCGCGACGCGCAGCTCGCCGACGAGTACGCGCGAGCCGTGATGATCGCCCAGTCGCGCCTCGCGGGCTTCACCGCGACGGACAGGCTCGCCGAAGGCGTGAGTTCGGGTCGCGACGAGGCGTTCACGTGGACGCTGTCGGCCACCGCCTACGACGACCGGCAGGAGGACGCGCAGGCCGGCGCGCAGGGCGAGTACAACCTTCGCGTGCGACTGCTGCGAGTGGAATCGACGGTCGCCTGGCAGGCGGCCGACGGGCGCAGCCGCGACGTGCGCCTGGCCACCCTCGTGCTCGGGGTGCCCCCGTGACCGCGCGGCGCGTCCCCGGCGGCTTCACGCTGCTGGAAACCCTGGTGGCGCTCACGCTGCTCGCGGTGATGCTTGCCATGCTCTTCGGGGGCCTTCGCACGGCGGTGCGCTCCTGGGACGCGGGGTCGGGCCGCGGCGACCGGGCCGACCAGGTCCTGCTTGCCGCGGCGTTCGTGAGGAAGGAGCTCACGGCGGCGTTCCCCTGGCGCTTCAAGGACCCGCTCGTGGTGAAGCTCGCGTTCCGCGGCGAACGCGAGACGTTGCGCTTCGTGTCGATGCGGCCGGCCGAGATCGGCGGCGGCGGACTCGCCTTCGTGTCCTTCGCCTTCGAGCCCGGGCGGTCGGGCGCCGGGGGACGGCTGCTCATGCGGCGCGTGCCGGCCGCCCCGGAGGCGACCGACTTCGCCAACGTCGACGCCGCCGAGCCGTTCGCCCTTCTCGAGGGCGTGAGCGCGGCGCGGCTTTCCTACTACGGCTCCGAAAACGACGCCGTCGCGCCTTCATGGAGCGACAAGTGGGAGTTTACCCAGCGCATCCCCACGCACGTGCGGCTCGAGCTCTCGCTGGGCGAGACGAGGCTGCCCGACATCGTGGTGGCGCTGCGGCTCGGGGAAGAGGCCGGCTGCTTCGAGTCGTCCTTCCAGCGGACCTGCGTGCCGAGGCGATGAAGGCGAGCCCCGACCGCGAGCGCGGCATCGCCCTGATCCTCGTGATCTGGGTGGTGACGCTGCTCCTGGTGATCGCCGGGAGCTTCCTCTACGCGATGCGCACCGACGTCCGCGCCGCCCGCAACGCCGCCCTCATCGCGCGCGCAGATGCGCTTGCGCAGGCGGCGGTCTCGCGCACCCTGATTGAACTTTTCAAGCCGCAGGGCGGTCCCTTGGTGTGGAAGCGCGAAGACGCGCAGCGCAAGTGGACTTTCGACGGCGTTCCGGTGGCGGTCAGGTTCACGGACGAGTCTGCTAAAATCGACATCAACGCCGCGAACAACGAGCTGCTCAGGAGCCTGTTTCGCCGCGCCGGTCTGGGCGAGGAGGAGGCCGCGAAGCTCCTCGACGCGGTCCTCGACTGGCGTGACCAGGATTCCCTCAAGCGGCCCAATGGCGCCGAGGAGCCCGATTACGCGCAGGCCGGCCTCAAGGGCCGGCCGGCCAACTATCCCTTCCAATCCACGGAGGAACTGCAGCTCGTCCTCGGCATGCGCCCCGAGGTCTACCAGCGCATCGCGCCCATGATCACCGTCTACTCGCGCCAGGCCGGCGTGAACCCCCATCTCGCGCAGCGTGACGTCCTGCTCGCCATTCCCGCCGTGACCGAGGAGCAGGTGGACGCCTTCCTTGCCGAGCGCGCGTCGGCGCAGGCCGAAAGGCGCGTGCCGCCCATCTTCATGGCCGCGGGAACGTACGCCAGCTACGCGCAGGTTTCCGCGGTCACCATCCGCGCCGATGTTTCGCTCGACGAGGGCATCACGGTTTCGCGTGAGGCGGTGGCGATGCTCACGCCGCAGTATCCGCGCCGGCCGTTCACCTTCCTCGCGTGGCGCGAGCTCTCTCGCGGCCGGGTCGCGAAAGCGCAGGATTCTGCGCCGGAGGCGGGCAGTGGCCGCTGACGCCGATTCCGTGTTCGCGCCGCTCCGGGCCGCAGCGGAGCGCGCCGGGCTCGCCGACTTCCTTCGCTGGTGGCGCAACGAGCTCGCCGCCACCTTGCCTGCCGGATGGCGCGAGCGTCTTGCCTCCCGCGACACGGCCTGGCTCTGCGCGGAAGGCGACGAGTGGCGCGCGTTCCGTCCCGTGGCCGGCCGCCTCGCGCAAGCGGGGCGCGTGAACCTCGGCTCGCTCGATTCGACGGGTCGCCGCGCCGCTTTCCGCCGGCTCCTGGCGGAAGAGCCCGGTGCGTCCGGCAACGCGTGGCTCGTGCTGCCCCGGGAATCGGTGCTCGTGCGCGAAGTCCACATGCCGCTGGCGGCGGAGGAGTCGCTTCGCGACGCGGTGGGATTCGAACTCGACCGGCTCGCGCCGCTTCCCGCGGAGCAGGCGTGGTTCGATTTCCGGGTCACGGGCCGCGATGCCGGCGCGCAGCGCCTGACGCTCCTCCTCGCCGTGACCGCGCGCGCGCCCGTCGAGGCCCGCCTGGCGGAGCTGAGGGAGCTGGGAGCGGCCGTGCTGGGGGTGGGCGTGATGGACGATGTCGCCGGCGCGGCGGCGCCCTTGAACCTCCTTCCGCCCGAGAAGCGCGACCGGCCCGCGACGCCGACAGCCGCCATCGCGGCCCGTGTGCTCGCGGCCGTCGCGGTGATTCTGGCCCTGGTCGCGCTGGTGTACCCCCTGTGGCTCAAACGCGAGGCCGTGATCGCTCTGCATCCGCGCCTCGACAGGGCAAAAGCCGGCGCACAGGTCGCCGAGCGCCTGGCGAAGGAGATCGAGAAGCTTGCCTCGGAGCACAATTTCGTCCTCGCCAAGAAGCAGGGCCAGCAGCCGGTGGTGGTTCTCCTGGAGGATCTGTCCCGGCTCCTTCCGGACACGACCTGGGTGCAGCAACTCGACGTGAAGACCAACCAGAAGGCGCGCGAGGTGCAGATCGCCGGCGAGTCGGGTTCGTCTTCCCAGTTGATCGAGGTGCTCGAGCAGTCCGGGAAACTCGTCAACGCCGGTTTCAAGTCTCCCCTCACGAAAGGCGTCACGCCCAATACCGAGCGTTTTCTCCTCTCTGCGGAGGTCAAGCCTCGCCCGTTGCCCGAGCCGATGCCCGAATCGGCGCTGGTCGCTCCCCCCAAGGGAGCCGCTGCGCCCGTGGTGCAACCGGTGCCACCGCTGCCACCGTCGGTGATTCCGGGCGCGGACGCGCCCGGATCGCCTGCCGCGGTACCACAGCCGGCCTCCGCTGCGCCTGGCGGCACGGCCCCCCCGACGCCTGCAGGTGCCGTGTCGCCGGCCGCAAAGCCCGCGCCGTCGAAACCGGCAAATTCCGGCGTGCCCGCGGCCGCGCCCGCGCCGAAGGGCTAGGCCATGCGCACCGTGATGGGATGGCCACCGGAGAAGCGGCGCAAGGCGGCGGTGGCCATTCTCGCGGCCGGGGTGGTGATACTGATCAGCCTCGTCGCGGTGCCCCTGTGGCTCTCGCACCGCCATTACGACCAGGCGCTGGAGGACGTCGACGGGCGCCTCACGCGCTACGAGCGGCTCGCAGCGGCGCGGCCCGCGCTCGAGCAGAAGCTCGAGGCCGTGCGCGCGATGGGCAGCCGCAAGTATTTCCTGAAGGCTTCCGCCGCCTCGCTCTCGGCTGCCGAGATGCAGGAGCGCGTTCGCCAGTACGTCGACGCGAATGGCGGCCGGTTGATCAGCGTCCAGGTCGGCCAGCCCCGCGATGACGGGCGCTTCCGCCAGGTGACGGTGACGATGCAGCTCAATGCGAACACCCCGGCCCTGCGCAAGATCCTGCTTGCGATCGAAACAGCGGAGCCCTACCTGTTCGTGGACGCGATCATGGTGCGCTCACAGGTGCCCCCGGGCTACAAGGCGCCGCCGGGATCCGAGCCGGAGATGTTCATCCAGCTCGAGATCTCCGGGTACGCGATCGCGGGGTGAGCATGGCGATGACGCAGAAGCCCCGGCATCTCTGGCCCTTCCTTTGGGGAGGGATCGCGCTCGGACTGGTCGCGGTGCTGGTGCTCGAGAACCAGTTCGGCCAGTCGACGGCCGGCCAGGGCCCGCGTGCCCCGGCCAGGGTTGCGGAGGCGAAGCTGCTGCCCGCCTTCCGCCTGCCGCCGGAGCAGCAGGCGGGTGCGGAGACATTGGCACGCCCGCTCTTCGTTCCCGGGCGGCGGCCCTCGCCACCGGCGGCCAGCGCCGGCGAGGGTGCGATCAAGAAGGGCCAGTTCATCCTCCAGGGAACGACCATCGTGGGGCCGCTTTCCATCGCGTTGCTCATGGAGGTCTCGTCCCGCACGATCCATCGCGTCGAGAAGGGGGCGGAATTCAAGGGCATGACCGTCGCGGATATCTCCGCCGAGAAGGTCGTGCTGAAGGCGGGAGGCGACTCCGAGACGCTCACGCTCCAGGTGGCCAAAGGACAGGGAACCGCGGCGGCGGCCGTCCAAAGCGGCCCATTCGGCTCGCCGCCCGCCGCGGCAGTGGCGCCAACGGCGATCGTTCGCCCGGTCGGGGCGGCGCCTGCCAGCCGCGCGGCCGGAGCCATGTCGGCGCCCCCGACCGCGGCCACTCCCGGGTCGGCGGCGATGACGCCGGAAGAGATCATCGCCCGACGCCGCGCGGCGCGCCGCCCGCAACCGCAGAATTGAGTGTGCCAGAATGTCGCCCCTTGCCCGCCCCGTGCCTCGTGAAAGCGGAAATGCCGTGATCTGCAGCCCCAGATACCTGTCCCGCGTGGCCGCCTTCGCCGTGGCGATCGCCGTATCGTCGTGTTCCCTGCTGCCGACGCCGCAGCCGGATGCGTCGCGCGAGGTGAAGCCGCAAGCCGATTTCGGCCCGCGGCCTTCCGCCGCCCCGCAGTCGGCACCCCAGCCGGCGACGTCGGTCGAAAAGCCGCGCGTGTTCCCCGGCAGCGGCACCTTCGTCAACACGAAGCCGCTTGCGCCCCAGCCGCCCGCAGGGCCCGAGGAGGCGAGCCTGAATTTCGAGGCCCTCGACGTGCAGTCGGCCGCGAAGGTGATCCTCGGCGATTACCTGCGCGAGACCTACACCGTGCATCCGGACGTCAAGGGCAGCGTCACCTTCCGCACCATCAAGCCCATCCCGCGCTCGGCCCTCCTGCCCACGCTCGAGATGCTGCTGCGCCAGAACAACGCCGCGGTGGTGAAGGAAGACGGCATCTTCAAGGTGGTTCCCATCGGCGCGGTGCGCGGTTCCGTCTCGCCGCAGCTGGGCGGCGCGAACACGCCCGTGCCCTCCGGCTACTCGGTGCTGGTCGTGCCGGTGAAGTTCGTCAGCGCGAAGGAGATGGCGAAGCTTCTCGAGCCCTTTGCCGCCGACAACACCGTCCGCGTCGACGAGATCCGCAACCTCGTCATCCTCGCCGGCAACCAGAAGGAGCTGCGCCATCTCCTCGACACCATCGAGCTCTTCGACGTCGACTGGCTGTCGGGCTACTCGATCGGCATCTTCCCGGTGAGGAGCGCCGACGTGAAGTCGCTCGTGGCCGACCTCGACAAGGTCTTCGGCCCCACGGCCTCCGGGCCCCTGGCGGGACTGGTTCGCGTGATCCCGATCGAGCGCCTGAACGCGCTCCTCATCGTGACCACGCAGCCGAAGTACCTCGAGAGCGCCAAGTCGTGGATGGAGCGCCTCGACCAGATCGGCGGCACGTCAGGCGGCTCGCGACTCTTCGTCTACACGGTGAAGAACGGCAAGGCCGAGAACCTGGCCGGCCTGCTGAGCGAGCTTTTCACCAAGCGAACCACCACGACCATCTCGCCTCCGCAGCTCGCGCCCGGGGCACGGCCGGCCCAGATCGGCTCGACGCCCGCCGCGGGTGCGACAGGCGCCGCGCAGCCGGCGGCGACCCTGCCGTCGGCGACCTCCTTCGCGATTCCCGGCGCGGTGACGAGCGTGTCGAGCGAAGTGCGCGTCATCGCGGACAAGGACAACAACGCGCTGCTCATCCTCGCCACGCCGACGGACTACGAGATCATCGAGTCGGCGCTGCTCAAGCTCGACGTGATCCCGAGGCAGGTGCTGGTGGAGGTGACGGTGGCGGAGGTCACCCTCTCCGACGACCTCAAGTTCGGCGTCGACTGGTTCCTCACCGGGCGCAGCGTGAACGACGCGAGCGTGACCTCCGGATCCTTGAACCTCGGCGGGCTCGGCGCCTCCCCCACCGCCGCGGTGCCGGCGTTCTCGGGCCTGCAGCTCATCAACCGGCTGGGCGGAGACGTGCGCGGCGTGCTCAATGCGCTGGGCAAGGACGGGCGCCTGCAGGTTCTGGCCACGCCCCAACTCATGGTGCTGGACAACCAGAAGGCCCAGATCAAGATCGGCGACCGCATCTCGGTGCAGACGCAGCAGCAGACCGTCTCCGGCACGACGAACGGCCTCATCAACAGCTTCCAGTACATCGAGACGGGCATCCTGCTGTCGGTCACCCCACGCATCAACTCGGGCGGCCAGGTCACGATCGAGGTGAGCCAGGAGGTGAGCGTTCCCCAGGCCTCTTCCGTGCCCGGCGCGAACCCGGACATCAGCCAGCGCACGGCCAGCACCACCGTCGTGGTGGCTTCCGGGGAGTCGATCGTACTGGGCGGCCTCATTCGCGAGGACAACACGCGCTCCACCGCGGGCTTGCCGCTGCTGTCCAAGATTCCCATCCTCGGAGCGGCCTTCGGCACGCAGAACATCGTCAAGCGCCGCACCGAGACCATCCTCCTCATTCGCCCCGTGGTGATCACCAGCGTGCGCCAGGCGGCCGAGGCAACGGAAGAGCTGCGGCGCAGGATGCCTTCCCTGGAAGGGCTGCTTCCGACCAAGGCCCTGGCACCCGCTCCGGCCGGGGCGGGTGGCCGTTAGTGGCCGTCAAGGCGCCCGGCGCCGTCAAAAGTCCCTGGTTCGTGATACTTCACTGCAGAATTGCGCAGTAAATGATTGATTGACCAAAGAGGATACGATTGTTGCAATTGCGCAACAGTGTTGTAAAAAATCGCAGAATTCGTTTGACGCCCTTTTTGAATTTGACTAGTCTTTGTCGGGAGCAAGTCGTGAAAGCAACTTTTTTTGGCGGTAGCCTGGCAGTAGCCGGGTGGTTCTTTCGGATCCTCGCGGTCAGCGTCGTCGCCGGCATGGTCGGTTGCGCCGCCCAAACGGGATCCGTGGCAGAGGTGCCGAAGAGCCGCGAGGCGCTCCTGATGGAGCGCGCGCAGGCCCGATGGGACGCCGTGCTGAAGAACCGGATGACCGAGGCGTACCAGTTCTACAGCCCGGCCAGCCGCGCAGTGCTGAATTACGAGGATTTCATCCGGTCCATGCGGGTGGGGTTTTGGAAGGCCGCCCAGGTGGAGAAGGTGGAGTGCCAGGCGGATGACGCCTGCGACGCCATCGTCCTCATCGAATACGTGCACCGGGGAAGCCAGGTCCGGACGCCGATCCGGGAAACCTGGGTGCGCACGGAAGGAGTGTGGTGGTACGTGCAGAAAGGTTGAATTCCGGGCCCCGGTTCGGTGCCCGCGCAGGATGGCAGGACCCATTTGTAAATCCCGGGTGACTGGGATAGAATCTCGCCGTTGTATCCTCTAATAAAGTGATCACTTTCATCTTCACCAAAGGAGTAACCCAGAACATGAACGCCTTCAAAAGAAAAGCTCTGGCCACCGCCGTCTTCGCGGGGCTGGGCATCGGTTCGGCTCACGCCGTGTACCAGGACGCGAACGGTCTTGGCCAGGCGCTGATCTATCCCTACTACACTGTCCAGTCCGTCGACGGCAACTCCTACAACACCTACGTGTCGGTCGTGAACACGACCACGACGGGCAAGGTCGTCAAGGTCCGTTTCCGCGAAGGCAAGAACTCGCGCGAAGTCCTTGACTTCAACCTCTACCTGTCGCCCAACGACGTGTGGACCGGCGCGATCGTCCCGCAAGATGCCACCGCCACGTCGCCCGGCCTGCTGGTCACGGCGGATGCGTCCTGCACGAACCCGGCCATCCCCGCCACGGGCGTTCCCTTCCGGAACTTCCAGTACTCCGGCGCGTTCGACGACAAGGCCGGCGCCGGCCTCGACCGTACCCGCGAGGGCTACCTCGAGATGCTGGAAATGGCCACGGTCATCGGCCCGTCCCTCGTCGCGATCACGCACGGCGCCACTGGCGTGCCCCCGGGCTGCGCCTCGGTGCAGGGCCCCGGCCCCAACGCGCTCCCGCTGGCTGACCAGGCTGCCCCGACGGGCGGCATCACCGGCACGGGCACGCTCATCAACGTGGCCAACGGTTCGGACGCCGGCTACAACGCCATCGCGCTGGCCAACGTCACCGCCGCCAACATCTACACGGACATCGGCTCGGAAATCGGCAACCTCGCGCAGGCCGACCCGGTCAGCGTCGTGATCACGTCGTCCCCGACGGGTACCCGCGCCTACACCTCGGGCTGGCTGGCTGGCATCGACGCCGTGTCCTCGACGATGATGCACTCCAACGTCATCAACGAGTACGTGCTGGACGCCGGCAGCAAGTCGAACACCGACTGGGTGCTCACGTTCCCGACCAAGCGCTTCTACGTGACGACGGCTGCCGCTGCCGCCCCGTTCACCAACGCGTTCACGGCCACGGGTTCCTGCGAGACGTTCGGCTTCCAGTTCTTCAACCGTGAAGAGCGTGGCGCTGCTGCCGCGGGTGGCGACTTCTCGCCGCTGCCCCCGGGCGTCACCGCCGGCCTGTGCTGGGAATCGACGATCCTGAGCATCCGTTCCGGTCTGGCGCACAACCCGACGGGCACCACCTCCGGCGTTCTCGGCTCCGTCAACACGCAGCCGGTCAACGTCACGGCGGGCTTCCAGAACGGCTGGGCCAACCTGAACTTCACGGGCGCCAACTCGCTCGTCGGCCTTGTGTCGGTTGCGGGCTCCAACACCGTCAACGTCACGACTGGCGCTGCCGCCGCGGGCGCGCAGACCTACCGTGGCCTGCCGGTCACGGGCTTCATGGCGCGCACGTTCAACAACGGCACGCTCACCTGCTCCGGCGCCTCTTGCCAGGGCAACTATGGCAGCCTGTTCGTTCACAACTACCTCGACAACATCACCCCGGCGCCTTAATCCGGTGGCGATGCGGGACGGGGACCGGATGGAAGGTCCCCTTCCTGGCAGCACCCGACGGGCAGACTTGCGTCTGCCCGTTTTTTTTCCCCCATTTCCGCGAACGCCTGCATCCGCCGGCGGTCGCAGTGCGTATAATTCGTGCTATCAAGGCAAGTCGTGCGCCCATGCGGGACGCGAACCAGCCACAAGGATTCAGGATTTCGGCGCCCACGCTGTCCCTGTGACGCAACCGAAAGGATCAACATGCCTAGCTTGAGCCGTCTTCTCGACCTCCGTCGCCTCGCGGCCGCGCTGCTCGCCGTCGCCGGAGTCACCGCGGGGTTCACCCCGCACCAGCCCGCCATGGCCGCCACGGTCACCGTCGGAAGCACCACCTGCACCTACGGCAACTTCTCCGGCGACACCGGCGGCAACATGGTGTTCACCTGCACCTCGGGCGGCAGCACGACGCCGCAACCCGGCGTGCTGAGCCTCAATACATCCGTCACCGCCGGAAGCATCCCCGTTACCTCGGGTTCCACCACGATCACCGTATCGCGGACCGGCATGACGGCCGGCGGCGGAGCGGCCACGGGTACCCTCGGGGTTTCGGGCGGCTGCACGCTGTCCGGGTCGTCGATCTCGTTCGCAGACGGTTCTGCCGCTCCCACGCCGGCCTCGCTCACGGTGAGCGCGGGCACGGCCACGGCAGGCGCCACCTGCGCCATCACGCTGACCGCGAGCGGCGCGAGTCTCGGCTCGCCGAGCTCGACGAACCTCAGCATCGTCGATCCGAACGCCCCGGTCGTCTTCGCCTTTTCCGCTGCGACGTCGACAGCCTTCTTCAACGGCTCGGCGGTCACGATCCCGGTCACTCGTTCTGGCGGCACGGCCGGCGCCTGGAACGTTCCCTTCACGATTACCGGAACGATGACTGGCGGCGGTGTGCTGGTGACCGGAGGCGGTACGTTGTCGCCCACCACCACGGCAACCGGCGGCATGCTTTCCTTCCCGGCTGGCAGCGGCGGCTCGCAGACGATCACCTATACGCCGCCTTCCGCCGCCCCGGCCGGCGTCACGCCGCCTGGCACCATCACCTATACGCTTGGTGCGCCCGTGCAAAGCGGCGGAACGGGCCTCGTGGGATCCATTGGTGCTGGCAGCACCAACGCGATGAGCGTGCAGGCCGCGGCCGGTGGTTGCACGACGACGGCTTCGCAAACCGTTGCATGGACCGGCACGCAGACCGTGGTGAGCACGGTTCAGCGAGGCGAGACCGGCACCGTGACGATGGGCACCGCTACCGCGGGACGCCTGTACACGGCCACGATCAGCGAAACCTCGAGCACGGGCGACAAGGCCGACGTGCACTTCGCGCTCTCCGGGTGCCCGGGCGACTTCTCGCCTGCGATCGGCCCGTGCGCGCAGCACCAGCAATACACCGGCGGCAAGCTGTATTTCTCGATCGGCCCGAAGCCTGCGGGCACCGCGTGGTATCTCCCGGTCTGCGAGCTGCCGGCCACGACGACGTCGGTCAAGTTCAACTTCCGCCAGATCCAGAAGCCCACGCCGGTTCCGGCGAGTGGCCCCGGCACGGCCAGCTGCCAATTCAACACCTGCCCGGTGCTCGTGCAGTTCAACTGATCCCAGCAACGCCTCACGGCCCGCATGCGAAAGCGCATGCGGGCCTTTTCTTTGGCACGATAGGAATCCCATGAAGCTCTTCTTGACCTGCCTCGCTGCTACCGCGGCGCTGACCTCGGCGCCTGCGCCCGCGGCCGAAACGACTCTCGTAAAGAGTGGCGAAATCGCCGTCACCGACGCCGACTTCCGCGCCTACATGGAGCGCGTCCCGCCGGAGATGCGCAACGAAGCCATGGCCGACGGCGAGCGCAACAACAAGGTCGTGGACCTCCTCTTCACCAACCGCATCCTCGCCGAAGAGGCGCGCAAGGCCGGTCTCGACAAGGACCCGGTCATGGCGAGGCGGATCCGCCAGCACATGGAGGCGTTCCTCGCGCTGCAGTACGTGAACCACCTCGAGCGCAGCGCTCCGGTGTCCGCGACCCTGGAGGCGCGCGCGAAGGAGCTCTATCTCACGAGGCTCGCCAAGTACACCGAGCCCGACCGCGTGGAACTCCAGCACATCCTCGTCGGGCTCGCCGGCCGCACGAAGGAAATGGCGCGTGCGCGCGCGGCCGAGGTCCGCGCCCGGGCGCTCGCCGGCGAGGATTTCCTCGCCCTCGCCAGGGAGACCACCGACGACCCCGGCTTCAAGCGCGATGGCGGCCGCCTCGGCGCTGTGTCCGCAAAGGAAATCGATCACCGGATCGCCGCTGTCGCCTTCAAGCTGAAGGACGGCGAAATCTCGCCTCCCATCGAGACGCCCCATGGCTACCACCTCGTGAAGCGAACTGGCCTCCAGCCCTCCAGCACGCGCAAGTTCGAGGAGGTGAAGGACGCCATCATCGAGGAGGAACAGGCGCGACTGCGCAGCGAAGTCTCGCTGAAGCTCCTCGACGCGTGGAGACGCAGCCCCGATACGCAATGGAACGCGAAAGGCATCGCTGCCCTTCAGACGCAGGTTCCGCGAGAGGAACTGGAGCGCAAGCAGCGCCAGGAACTCGAGCGGCGGGCGGCGGACGCGCTCAAGTCCTCGTCGCCCTCCAGTGCCGCGCCGGTCGCCCCACCCCAAAAGAACTGATCCGGAAATGCCAGCCACCGTCTACGCCCACCGGTGGCTGCTCGCGTCCTTCCTGCGCCGCGAGCTGGGAACGCGCTACGCGGGCTCGGTGAGCGGCGCGGCCTGGGCGCTGCTGCACCCCCTCGCGCTCCTCGCGGTCTACGCGTTCATCTTCACGACCGTATTCCGCGTCCAGCTTCCTCCCGCGGCCGGGGGGGCGAGCTACACCGCCTTCGCGGCGGTGGTCCTGTGGCCGTGGATCATGCTCTCCGAAGGCGTGACGCGAGGCATGGAGTCGATCCAGTCCAATGCC
>JAGRPO010000263.1 GCA_019449455.1 Betaproteobacteria bacterium
CAAGCTCCAGTACCCGGTGAAGGGCGCCACCCTCATCGGCAACGGCCCCGACGCGCTCACCCGCATCGCGATGATCGGCAACGACATGGCGCTCGACCCGGGCATCGGCACCTGCGGCAAGGAAGGCCAGAGCGTGCCCGTCGGCGTCGGCCAGCCGACCATCCGTATCGAGGGCCTCACCGTCGGCGGCACCGGCGCCTAGCCTTCCCGTCGCAGTTATCCACCCAGTCCCGAAACGTGAATCGTCGGGGCGGCCTTTGCCTCGCGGCGTCGCGGTTCGGCGCCACGGCCCTCTTTTCGGTGACGCAGGCGGTCCGCGAGGAGGCCCGCCGCGCCGACGAGGAACGGGAGGGCGAGGAGAAAGGCGAAATCGGCGGGAAGCCGGGAGAGCCAGCCGGAGAAATCGGTGACGAGGTTCATGGCGGGACCTCCGGGGCGGGACGCGTCAGAGAATGTGGAAGAAGAGGATGGCCACCAGCGTGGGGATCAGCGCGGCGGTGAAGAGCCCCCAGGGGTGGATCGCATCGTCGTGGAAGCTGCGGCGAAGGATGGAGAAGCCGGCCGGGTTGGGCGCGTTGGCGATGACGGTGAGGCCGCCGCCCGTGACGGCGCCGGCGACCAGCGAGTACTTGAACTCGTCGCCCAGGCCGTCGACCAGCGAGCCCAGATACGTGAGGGCGGCGTTGTCAGTCACGGCGGTGAGCGCCGTGGCGCCGTAGAAGACGGCGTTGGAGTCCATGCCGCGCAGCAGCGGCTCGAGCCACCAGCGCTGCTGCCCGCCCAGCACCACGAGGCCGGCGAGGAAGAAGGCCACGAGCAGCCCTTCGCGCAGGATGATGCGGTCCTGGAACTTCGGGTAGGCCGTCGCGAATCCGAGGAAGAGGAGAAGCAGTCCCAGGAAGAGCGCCGGGTGGTGCGAGAAGACCACGACCGCGGCGAGGAGCCCCGCGTGCAGCAGCAGCACCGGCAGCGGCAGCGCGAGGCGCGCGCGCTCCTCCTTCACCTGGAGGCTCGCGAGCTCCCGGCGGTAGAGCAGGGTCACGATGAGGGCGTTGATCGCCACGGCCGCCACGGCGCGCCAGCCGAAGACCTGCATCATGAAGGCCGTATCCCAGCCCCACTTGCCGGCGACCATCAGGACTGGGGGCGCGGCGAAGGAGGTGAGCGTGCCGCCGATCGAGATGTTCACGAAGAGCGTGCCGACGGTGGCGTACTTGAGCCGGTTGGGAAGCCCCGCGGCGAAGAACCGGTCGCGCAGGATCAGGGCCGCGAGCGTCATCGCCGCCGGCTCGGTGATGAACGAGCCGAGCAGCGGCACGAACGCGAGGACGGAAAAGTACATCGCCTGCGACCCCGGCATCGGCAGGGCCCGCGCCATGGCCCTCACGCCCGCGCTGGCGAGCTCGATGATGGGCCGGCTGCCGGCGATGACCATGATCGCGAAGACGAAGAGCGGCTCGGTGAAGTCGCGCGAGTCGAGATAGCGGGTGGCGGAATCGCGCCCGGCCACCAGCATCATCGCCAGGATGAGCGCCCCGGCCCACACGCCGAAGACGATCTCGACCTCGCCCAGCAGGTGCCAGATGCCCGCGTGGTCCGGCGTGCGGTGAGCCAGGCGCTCGAAGTACTTCGTCGAGAACGTGTGCACGAGCGCGATGGCGAAGAGCGCGGCGCCGATCGTCTGGATGAGGGTGGGCGTGGCGAGCATGGGTCTAGGCGGCCGGGTCGCCAAGCTCGAGGCGCAGCGCGCGGCGCGTGCGCCGCCACAGGAAGGGCCCGGCGACGAGGGCGAGAAGCGGGATTGCGAGGACGAGGTTGGCGGTGGCGGCGGTCAGGCGCGCAATCGCGTCGAGCTCGGCCGCGCCGTAGCGCGTGAGGAGCGCCACGAGGACGACGCTCAGGCCCAGGCCCGCCAGCTCGACGCCGTCGAGCGGCCGGCGGCGCGCGCGCGCGAGCGCGGCCTCCCGCGCATCGGGGGAGAATCGCTCCAGCTCCGGGTAGATCAGGGCGGTGAATAGGGTCATCGGGCGCCGCGCTCGTCCCGCGGGGAAGCGCGGGACTTTACGTCTTGCTGGGACGAAGGTTAGCGAGCGCGGCGGGATGCGGAAATTCGCGGCGGCCCGTACGGGCTATCCCGTACGGCCTAGGCGCCGTGCAGCAGGCGGATCAGGTCGACGACGTTCCGGGCGCCGAGCTTGGAGAGGATGCGCGCCTTGTGGACCTCGACGGTCCGCGGGCTGATGCCGAGGCGCTCGGCGATATCGCGGTTGTGCAGGCCATTCAGCAGCTCGCCCAGCACCTCGCGCTCGCGGGCCGACAGCGCCTCCAGCGACTCCTCGCGGCGGCGTTCCTCGCGGCCGCAGGCGAGGCGCTCGCGCTCGCGCGCGAAGCAGGCCTCCACGGCGGCGAGGAGCGGCTGTTCGTCGAAGGGCTTCTCGAGGAAATCGATCGCGTCGCTGCGGAACGCGGCGCGCGCCGAGGTGACGTCGCCGTGCGCGGTCACCACGACCGCGGGCAGGCCGAGGCCGCGCTCCCGCATGGCCTCGAGCAGGGCGAGGCCGTCCATGCCGGGCATGCGAATGTCGACGATGGCGCACCCGGCCCAGTCCGGGCGCGCGGCCGAGAGGAAGTCCTCGGCGTTGCCGAACACCGCCGTCGCGTGGCCGTGCAGGCTCAGCAGGAGCGCGAGCGAGTCGCGCACCGCCGGGTCGTCGTCGACGATGAAGACGGTGAGGGAGGCGGCGTGCTCACTCATCGGCGGCCTCGCCCACGGGAACGGTGAAGACGAAGACGCCGCCCGGTCCGTCGCCCGCGCGCAACGTGCCGCCGTGGGCCTCCACGATCGCGCGGCAGATGGCGAGTCCCATGCCCATGCCGGCCGCGCGCGTCGTGGCGAACGGCTCGAAGAGGCGCGACCGGGCCTCGGGGGAGAGGCCCGGGCCGTTGTCGCGCACCGTCACCTCGACGAAACGTCCGCCGTCGTGGCGCAGGCCGATCACCACCGTGCGCGGCGCCGGCGCCGGAGCCAGCGCGTCGAGGGCGTTGGCCACGAGGTTGCGAAGCACGATCTCCAGTTGCAGCGCGTCGGCCAGCACGACGGGCATCGCGGCCGCATCCACCCGGATCTCGGCGCCGCGCGCCAGTGCGTCCGCGCGCATCGCCTCGACGACCGCTCGCGCCACCTCGTCGCAGCGCGTGGGCTGCAGGTCGACCGAGCCCGTGCGGAAGAAGTCGCGCATGCGGCGCACCACCTGGGCGGCGCGCCGGGCCTCGCCGACTACGCGGTCGAGCGCTCCCGAGAGCGGCTCGCGGGACTCGGCGGGAGCGGCGGCAAGGCGCCGGGCGGAGGCCGCGTAGCTGGTGAGGGCCGTGAGCGGCTGGTTCAGCTCGTGGGCGAGCGCGGCCGCCATGCGTCCCGCGGCGGCAAGGTGCAGGGACTGGCGAAGCTCCTCGCCCATGTGCTCGCGTTCGTCGACGGTTACGCCCAGGAACAGGCCGGTGACCGCCAGCGCGATCACCTCGGCCTGCAGCTCGAACACCGTGTGGCTCTCGTAGGCCGAGCCGTGCACCTCGATCGCGATGCCGGCCTGGATGAATCCGATGGCGAGCGCGGCACCCCCGAGCCCGTGGCGGGTGGCGACCCACACGACGGGCAGGAAGAGCAGGTAGAAGTACTTGACCTGGTCCGCCGGCGGCCCGCGCAGCACGAACCAGAGGGCGAGGACGGCGGCGGCGAGCTGCGCCAGCGTCTCCGGATGCGACAACGACTTCCCCAGCCGCTCGAGGCGGCCGCGGTCGACGAACGCGAGGATCACCGGCAGCGTCACGACGATCCCCACGCAGTCGCCGATCCAGAACTGCAGCAGCGCCCTCGGCGCGGAGCCCGGCGGGGCGTAGCCCGAGGCGATGAGCGTGCCGATGAAGAACGCGCCGGTGAGGAGCGTGCCGCCCCCGACGGCGCCCAGGAGCCGCACCAGGTCGCCGCGCGAGACGAGCGGGATCCGCGGCCCGGCGCTGCCCGCGAGCCACTGCGCGGTGGTGGCGTAGCCGAGGGTGAGCGCGGTCGAGGCGAGGAGGGTGGCCGCCGGGGTGGCCGGGGCGCCGCGCACGAGGATCTCGGAGAGGACCACCGCCGCCAGCACCACGGGGATCATGCGCTGCCCGGCGAGGAGCAGCAGGGCGATCGCCAGCGCAGGCTGCGGGTTCCACGGCGTGACGCCGAAGGCGACGACGGGGTGGATGAAGCTCAGCCAGTCGAGGAGCAGGTAGGCCGCGACGAACGCGGCGATGCCGGTGGCCGGCCGCACGGCGGCCGGCAGCCGGGGCGCATCGATCGGTCGGTCGCGGGCAGTCAGTGCGCGAGGCATGGGACGATTCTCCCATGCTGCGGCGGCGCGGCGTAGACTCGCGCCACCCCATCCGAGCGGAGGCCGCCATGAAGATCGGAGAAGGACTGCCCTGCCCCCTGTGCGAAATTCCGCTGGCCGCCCGGACGCTTGGCGAGACCTCCGGCGACGAGGCGCCGATGCGCGTCACGCTGCGCGGATTGCCGATCTTCTCCTGCCCCGCGCCGCACCGCTATTTCGTGGGCCAGCAGTTCCCGATCTGGCTCCTGA
>JAGRPO010000046.1 GCA_019449455.1 Betaproteobacteria bacterium
ACCCGGTGACGACGGCCGCCGCCACGATGAGGACGAACGACAGTGCGGCGAGGAGCGTGAAGGGGGTTTTCATCTCGATTCTCCGTCGATGAGGGTGGGAGGCGGCGCGAGCGGGCGGAAGGGGCGGCCCGCGCCGGTGAGGAAGCGCGCGAAGAACTCGAACAGCACGAGGCGCGTGGTCTGGATGGAGACCACCATCACCTCGAGGACGACGATGAGGGCATTGCCGAGGACCAGGATGATCGCCTGCAGGAGGATGTTCTCGGCCTCTCCCATGAGCGCGGAGACGGCGCTGGAGAGCCCCGCGTGCGCGAGCGCGAAGGCTCCGACGCGGGCGAACGAGAGCGTGTTGATGAGCAGCTGAAGCGTGCGCTCGACCAGCTCGCCGAGGCCCGTGCCCAGCGCCTGCACGCGGCCGGCGTGCACCGCGTGGCCGATCACGAACGCGAGCGCGCCCGCGAGGGCGAGCCACTGGAAGTCGGCGGACTCGAAAAGCCCGAGGATGCCCGCGTAGATGGCGAGGAGGCCGAGGTCCTCGCCGAGGAGCCGCGCCCACTCCTCGCGCCAGAAGGAACCCAGCGCGTGCAGCATCAGCCCGGCGGCGAGCAGGATCGCGCCCGCGGCGATGGGGAGCGCCAGCACGGCGATGGGGGCCGCGAGGGGATCGGTCCACAGCGGCGTGACGGCGCCGTGGACGCTGAAGACGCTGCCGAACACCCAGCCGAACGCCGCCGACGAGAGGCCGCCGGCCACGAAGAGCTTCGCCACCGGCGAGCGGTTGCGCAGCCAGAGCCCGACGGCCGCGATGACGAGCCCCTGGCCCACGTCGCCGAACATGTAGCCGAAGATGAGGGGAACCGCGATCGCGAGCACCATCGTGGGGTCGGCTTCCGTGGCGCCCGGCACGCCCAGCGCCCGGGGAAAGAGCTCGAAGGGCTTCGCCCAGCGCGGGTTCACGAAGAGCAGCGGCGCCTTGGAAAGCGGCGGCGGCCTGGAGAAGTGGATGAGGGCGCGCGCGCCCGAGCGATCGACCGCCTGGGCGAGGCTCGTTCCCTCGCGGTCGCTGGTCCATCCGGTGACCCACGCGAATCGTTCGCCCGATTCGAGGGCCTGGACGTGCTCGATCACCCATTGCAGCCGCATCAGGTCGCCCAGCGCGGGGCGGAGGCCGTGGCGCTCGTTCAGCTTCTCCAGCTCGGCGTCGAGATCGGCGCGCTCGGCCGCGATGCGCGAAAGCCGTTCATTGGCCGCGGCGATGTTGGCGGCGCGGTTTCCCGTAAGCCAGTCGGCGATGGGGTGGCAGCGGCCCTTCGCGGCGACGGTCTCGCGCGCGGCCGTCTCGATGTCGGCGGCGCTGCCCACGACGATCGCGTAGCGGCGCTCGCCCGCGGTGACGTCGCGAACGAGAAGCGAGGCGGGCAGCGGCGGCTCGGGCCCGGGGGCGAAGGCGAGGAGCCGCGTCTGGGCGAGCGGGCCGGACTGGGCAAGCGCCCCGAGGTCCACGCGCGAATCCTTGAGCACCGTGAGGATGTCGTGCCAGCGCAGGGCCTCGTCGCGCGCCTCGGTGTTTTTCTCCAGCAGCCGGATCGTGGGCTCGGCCTCGTGCGCCCAGGCATCGAGCCGCTCGAGGCCGCGCGCCAGGGTCTTCGCGGGGTGTTCCGGGAACCGGGAGGCGACGAGCCCGGTCGTGGGCCACCACGCGCCGTACCGGGTGCGGAAATCGGTGAAGCGCGCGAGCGCCGGGCCGGCGGTGGCGAAGGCTTCGGGAAGCGTGGCGCCGGCGCGTGCTTCGAGCTCGACCGCGCCCGTGGCCGCCAGCGCCTCCAGCAGCAGCGTCGTGTCGTCCTTGGCGACGAGCGCCTCGAACCAGCGGGC
>JAGRPO010000264.1 GCA_019449455.1 Betaproteobacteria bacterium
CCGGTGGCCATGTTGCGCGTGTACTGCTCGTGGCCCGGCGTGTCGGCGACGATGAACTTGCGCCGGTCCGTGGAGAAGAACCGGTAGGCCACGTCGATGGTGATGCCCTGCTCGCGCTCGGCGTTGAGCCCGTCGAGCAGCAGCGCGTAGTCGATCTCGCCGCCGCGCGTGCCGACCTTCTTCGAGTCGGCCACGAGCGCGGCGAGCTGGTCCTCGAAGATCATCTTCGACTCGTGCAGGAGCCGCCCGATGAGCGTGCTCTTGCCGTCGTCGACGCTCCCGCAGGTGATGAAGCGCAGGAGCCCCTTGCGCTCGTGCCTGTGCAGGTACTGCTCGATGTCGCTCGCGATGAGGCTCGAGACGTGGGCCATCAGAAATAGCCCTCCTGCTTCTTCTTCTCCATCGACCCCGTCGAGTCGTGGTCGATCACGCGGCCCTGCCGCTCGGAGGTCTTCGCGAGGAGCATCTCCTGGATGATGCCGACGAGGGTGTCGGCTTCGGACTCGATGGCGCCCGTGAGGGGGTAGCAGCCGAGCGTGCGGAAGCGCACCTTCTTCATCATCGGCTTCTCGCCGGGCCCGAGCGGCAGGCGGTCGTCGTCGACGAGGATCAGCGTGCCGTCGCGCTCCACCACGGGCCGGACGGCGGCGAAGTACAACGGCACCACGGGGATCTTCTCGAGGTAGATGTACTGCCAGACGTCGAGCTCGGTCCAGTTCGAGAGCGGGAAGACGCGGATGCTCTCGCCCTTGTGCAGGCGGGTGTTGTAGAGGCGCCAGAGTTCCGGGCGCTGGTTCTTGGGGTCCCAGCGGTGCTGGGCGGAGCGGAAGGAGAAGATGCGCTCCTTGGCGCGGGACTTCTCCTCGTCGCGCCGCGCGCCGCCGAACGCCGCGCCGAACCCGTACTTCTCGAGGGCCTGGATGAGCCCCTGCGTCTTCCACACGTCCGTGTGCACGGCGGAGCCGTGCGTGAACGGGTTGATCCCGAGCGCCTGCGCTTCCGGGTTCGCGTGCACCAACAGCTCCATGCCCGACTCGGCCGCCATGCGCGTGCGCATCGCGTACATGTCGCGGAACTTCCAGGTGGTGTCCACGTGCATCAGCGGGAAGGGCGGCGGCGCCGGGTAGAACGCCTTGCGGGCCAGGTGCAGCATCACCGAGCTGTCCTTGCCCACGGAGTAGAGCATCACCGGCTTCTCCACCTCGGCCGCCACCTCGCGAAAGATGTGGATGCTCTCGGCTTCGAGGCGCTGGAGGTGAGTGAGGGAGGGTGTCACGGTGGGAGAAGCGATCGATGCCTGCCTTTGCATTCTAGAGGATTCATCGCGGAGAATGGGGAAGCTTCCGGGTGCCGGACGCGATTGCTCGAGAAAGCCGGAAAATGGACAGGAAGGACATGTTGGAGAAGCTGATTCCCATTGCGCGCGCGGCGGGCGCCGCAATCCTCGAGGTCTATTCGACCGACTTCGGCGTGCGCACGAAGAGCGATGCGTCGCCCGTCACCGAGGCCGACGAGCGGTCCGAGGCCATCATCCTGGAGCGCCTGGCGCCATTGACGCCGGACATTCCGATCGTCTCCGAGGAAGCCGCTTCCCGGGGAGCCATTCCGGCGACGGGCCGGTCGTTCTGGCTCGTCGATCCGCTCGACGGGACGAAGGAGTTCATCGGCCGCAACGGGGAATTCACGGTCAACATCGCGCTGATCGACGGCGGGGCGCCCGTGCTCGGCGTCGTCCTCGCCCCTGCGCTGGACCGACTCTACGCAGGCGCGGTCGGAGCGGGATCGTTCGTCGAGGAATCCGGCGGACGCCGCGACATCGCCTGCGCGCGCGCCGGAAAGGACGGGCTGGTCGTGGTGTCGAGCCGCTCGCATGGCGACGCCCAGGCCCTCGACCGGTTCCTCGCCGGGCGCAAGGTGACCGAGTCGGTCAGCGTGGGCTCGTCGCTGAAGTTCTGCCTCGTGGCGGCGGGGAAGGCAGATCTCTACCCCCGCCTGGGCCGCACGATGGAATGGGATACGGCGGCGGGGCACGCCGTCCTCCGGGCCGCCGGCGGCCGGGTCACGGACCTGGCCGGGAAGGACCTTCTGTACGGCAAGCCGGATTTCGCCAATCCGCACTTCGTCGCGAGCGGCGAAGGGGCGTGACCGCGCGGCCGGGACGGACAGCGCGTCAGTCCGTCACCGCCCCCTTGCTCGCCGTCCCCACCAGCTTCGCGTACTTCGCCAGCACCCCGCGCGTGTAGCGCGGCGCCGGCTGCTTCCACGCGGCGCGCCGCTTCGCGATCTCCGCCTCCGGCAGGTTCAGCTGGATGAGCAGCTTGTGCGCGTCGATCGTGACCGAGTCGCCTTCACCCACGAGCGCGATCGTGCCGCCCTCGAAGGCTTCCGGCGCGACGTGCCCCACGACCATGCCCCAGGTGCCGCCGGAGAAGCGCCCGTCGGTGATGAGGCCCACGGATTCGCCCAGGCCCTTGCCGATGAGCGCGGCGGTGGGCGAGAGCATCTCGCGCATGCCGGGGCCGCCCTTCGGGCCCTCGTAGCGCAGCACGACCACGTCGCCCGCCTTGATGCGGTCGGCGAGGATCGCGTCCATGAGGTCGGGCTCGGAATCGAACACGCGCGCCGGGCCCGTGATGACGGGGTTCTTGAGCCCCGTGATCTTGGCCACGCAGCCTTCGGTGGCGAGGTTGCCCTTCAGGATCGCGAGGTGCCCGTGCGCGTACATCGGGTTCGACCAGGGGCGGATCACGTCCTGGTCCTTGCGCGGCTCGTCGGGAATGTCCTTCAGCACCTCGGCGATGGTCTTGCCGGTGATGGTCATGCAGGAGCCGTCGAGAAGCCCGTGCGCCAGCAGCATCTTCATCACCTGCGGCACGCCACCGGCCTTGTGGAAGTCGGTGGCGACATAGCGGCCGCTGGGCTTCAGGTCGCACAGCACCGGGACCTTCCGGCGGACGCGCTCGAAGTCGTCGATGGTCCAGTCGACCTCGGCCGCGTGCGCGATGGCGAGGAAGTGCAGCACCGCGTTGGTCGAGCCGCCCACGGCCATGATGACCGACACCGCGTTC
>JAGRPO010000265.1 GCA_019449455.1 Betaproteobacteria bacterium
AGGTGGCCGGTCCTGTCGGCGGGGTGCAGGTGGCTGATGACGGCCGACTTGTCGAAGCTCTTGCCCACCTCCCACGGCTTCTTCTGGTCGCCCATGGCGCGCTGCAGGTCGCGGCGCGTCATGTCCAGTCCGACGGCGTAGGCATACACCATGCCGAGCGCCTGTTCCGGCGTCACGTTGCGCCCGCCCTTGCCGAGCGCGGCCACCAGCTCGACCTCGTAGTGGTAGTTCTTGGTGATGGGCGGGTAGGGGTGGTCGATGGTGACCCCGGGCGGCGCGACCTGGATCGCATCCGTGGGCTTCTGGAAGAAGAACGGCGGCTCGCGGGTGGGATCGGAGCCCATCTCGCGCGCGTGCGCCGCGTAGTTGCGGCCGACGCAGTAGATGCGGCGGACCTGGAACTGCTTGTCGCTGCCGAGGACGGGAACCGTCGTCGGACCCTGCGCGAACAGCACGTTGCCGTTGCCGGCGCCGGCCTGTTGAGGCGTCGCGCAAGCGGCTACGGTCGCCGCGCCGATGGCGGCGCCGGCATTCAGGAACTGCCTTCTGGATGAACTCATGGATGCTCCTCCGTGGATGGTGGCCTGCCCGGTTCAAGTGCCGGGTCGGGGCCATGCTATCCGAACGGTTCCGGGGGCGCCGATGACCGGCGTCAACCCGGTCAGGCCGGGAGGGCTGCGGCGGGGCGGGGGCCGGCCGTCCCGGCGATCGACGCGATGCGATCGAGCCGCTCCGCGAGGCGGGCGGCACGCGCGAAGCCCGAGGTCACGAGGAAGTAGCGGCGACCGGGATAGCCCAGGACGAGGGTGGGGAAGCCCGCCACGCCTGTCTGCTGCGCGACCGAGAAGTCCCGGCGAACGGCATCCCGGGCGGCCTGCGCGGCGTGCGAGGCGAGGAACGCGGCGCGATCGAGGCCTTCGTCGGACGCGAGGTCGGCGAGCACCTCGGGGTCGGTCACGTCGCGTCCTTCGGCGTAGAACGCGCGCTGCACCCGCTTCAGGTAGGGCAGGGCCAAGGACGGGTCGGTGTCGCGCACGGCCACCACGGCGCGGCAGGCGGGCTCGGTGTCGTAGACGAAGCCCTCGCGGGCGAGCGCCGCGTCGTTGAAGGGCAACGCCGTCTCGCCCGCCACGTGCGCCCAGTGCTCCGCGATCATGGCGCGAAAGCCGGCGTCCGCCGCCGCCGTGTTGTACGGCCGGAGGCCGCCCATCACCACGTCCAGGCGCAGGGAGGGCCGCTCCCGGAGCAGCGCATCGAGCTCCGGCCCGAACCCGTAGCACCACGAGCACATCGGGTCGGCGTAGTAGACGAGGAATCGCCCGCTCATGCGGCCCTCGACCGGCCGAGTGAAACAGCCGCCACGCGGTTGCGGCCACGGTGCTTGGCCATGTAGAGCGCCTCGTCGGCGCGCGCGATGAGGGCGTCGAGTCCCTCGGGGCCCTCGTCGATGCGCGCGGCGACTCCCGCGCTGATGGTGAGGCGCATTTCGACGCCGCCGGCCGCGAACGTTTCCCTCTCGACCGCCTTGCGGATGCGGCCGGCGAGCGCGACGGCGCCGGGACCCGGCACGTCGGGCAGCAGCAGGCAGAACTCCTCGCCGCCGTATCGCACGAGCACGTCCTCCTTGCGCAACTGGCCGCGCATCACGTCGGCGAGTCGCTGCAGCACGCGGTCGCCCGCGAGGTGGCCATGGTTGTCGTTCACGCTCTTGAAGTGGTCCAGGTCCACCAGGACCAGGGACAGCGGCGTGTCGAGGCGGCGCGCGCGCGACAGCTGCTTCTGCGCGAGCTCGACGAACGTGCGGCGGTTGAACGCCTGCGTGAGCGGGTCCAGCGAGGCGAGCTGCTGCGCACGGAAGTCGGCGCGCTCCTTCTGCATCAGCAGGAACGACACGGACGAGACCAGGATCATCGTGTAGCCCGCCATCAGCGTGAAGGCCTGGATCGCGGAGCTCGCGAGGAAGCCGCCATTGGCCACCGGGGCGAAGAGCGGGGCCGCCGCGCGCAGGACGAAGCTCGCGATTCCGAGCGCGAAGCTGCCGACGAGCAGGCCATGCGTGCCGCGGCTCACGCCCTCGACGGGCTTCCACGCCAGCGCGAGCAGCGTCGCCTGGCAGGCCGCGTAGATGAAATTGGCCGCGATGAGCCGCGCGCCGAGGTCGTGCAGCAGCGCGCCCACGGCGAAGGCCACGACGCCGCCGGTGGCGGCGTGCGCGAGGGGCGGCAACCTGTGCCCGCGGAAGGCGAGGATGGCGGCGGCGGTGAGCGAGAACGACATGCCGACCAGCCCGTTGGCCACCACGATCGAGGCCCAGTCCGGCAGCTCGCCCCGCCCGGCGAACAGGACGAAGGCCGCCGCCTGCACGAGGAGCGAAAGCGTCCACGGCCCGAGCCCGCCCTGCAGGCGCCGGCCGGTACCGATCCAGAGCGAGGCGGCGAGGATGACGTTGGTCGCCACCATCACGACGAACAGCGAGCGGATGTCGAACATGCCTCCAGACTATGCGGGAGGGCGCGCGCGCGCCGTGGCGCCCGTCACATTCCGGGCAGCCGACGGGTGACAGCTGTAATCTGGGCGTGAGGACCGAAGGTTCCAGGTCCCGCCCGAACGGAGATCCCATGAAGCTCTACTACTTTCCCGGCGCCTGCTCCACCGCGCCGCACATCGTCGCCTGCGAGGCAGGCGTTCCCCTCGAGCTCGAGAAGGTGGACCTCGGCTCCAAGCGCACGGCCACCGGCGAGGACTACATGGCGGTGAACCCCAAGGGCTACGTCCCGGCGCTGCGGCTGGACGACGGGTCGGTCCTGACCGAGGTGTCCGCCCTCATCGAGTACATCGCGGACCGCGCCCCGGCCAGCGGCCTCATCCCGGCGGCCGGAACCATGGAGCGCTATCGCATGGCCGAATGGATCGGCTACATCGCGACCGAGATCCACAAGGGATTCGGACCCCTGTGGAACGCGAAGCTCGCGCCCGAGGCGCGCGCGGCCGCCGTCGCGGCGCTGGCGCGTCGCCTCGACCTGGTCGAGAAGGTGCTGGCGCGCCAGCCCTTCCTCACCGGGCAGGGCTTCTCGGTCGCCGACGCGTACCTCTTCACGGTGGCGAGCTGGGCGCCGTGGGTGAAGCTGGACATGGCGCCCTGGCCGAAGCTGCGCGACTTCCTCGCCCGCGTGGCCGCCCGCCCGAAGGTGCAGGAGGCGCTGGAGGCCGAGGGACTCGCCGAGTAGGAACCGGTTCCGGGGGCGCGATCGCGAACGCGCCCCCGGTCCGTCATTCGACCTTGCCGATCTTCCTCACGACGTCGGAGAGCTTCTTCGCGTCGGCATCCCAGAACGCGCGGAATTGCGGCTGGTCCAGGTATTGCGGCGGCGTTTCGACCCTGGCGAGGGCCGCGAGGAACGTGGGATCGGAGGCGGCCGCCCTGGCGGCTTCCCGCAACCTGGCGATCACCGGCTCCGGGGTGCCTGCCGGCACGAAAAGCCCCGTCCACTGCGAGAAGCCGGCGTCGTAGCCGAGCTCCTTGAGGGTGGGCACGTCGGGAAGCGCGGGATGGCGCGAATCGCCCCAGCTCGCCAGCACGCGCATCTTGCCGCCCTTCACGTGGCCCATGATCGACGACGGGCCGGTGGAGAGCGCGTCCACGCTGCCGCCGAGGAGGGCCACGACCGCGGGACCGGCGCCGGTGAACGGAACGTGCAGCATCTTGGCTCCCGCGGCCCCCGTGAGCATCTCCATCGGGACGTGCATCGTGCCGTAGTTGCCCGAGGAGCCGTAGGGGATCGTGCCGGGCGCCTTCCTCGCGGCCTCGATCATCTCGTTCGCGTTCTTCCACGGGCTGTCGGCGCGCACGGCGAGCACCGTCGGGTCGGCGGTGAAGCGCGCGATGGGGACGAGCTGCGAGAGCTGGTACATGGGGGCGCGCCCGAGGATCTTGTCCGCCTCCGGGATGATGGAGATCGAGGAGAGCGCGAGCAGCACCGTGTAGCCGTCCGGCTTGGCGCGCGCGACGTACTGCATGCCCACCCCGCCGCCGGCGCCGGACCTGTTCTCGACGATGACGGTTTGCTTGAGGTGGCGCCCCATGGCCTCGGCCACGGGCCGGGCGGTGATGTCGGCCACGCCGCCGGGCGGGAACGGCACGATCATCGTGACCGTCCGCGTGGGGTAGTCGGTCTGGGCGAGGGCGGGAAAGGCGAGTGCGAGAGCCGCGAAGGCGGCCCCGGCGAGGCTGCGGGTCATGGTTCCTCCTGGGTTTGGCACGGCTGCGTTGTTTGCGCCATCCTAACGCCAATCGCGCGCCGGCGATGCCGGCCAAACTGTCACAAGCCATTGAACTTCGCGAATCCGCCGGCCACCCTGCCGGCGTCGAATCCGGGAGGCCCCCATGAACTCCGAGCAACAGGAAGCCATCCTCTACATCGCCCTGCGGGCGGCATTCGCCGACGGCGGCAAGGACGAGCGCGAGCACGCCGAGATCCGGCGCATCGCCGGGGCCATGCCCGGCGAGCTCGACTTCCCCGCCCTCTACCAGGATGCGCTCCTCGGGCGCCGCAGCCTCGCCGAGGCTGCCTCCGCCCTGCAGGCGCCGGAGCTGCGCCGGTACGCCTTCGAGATGGCCGTCTGCGTGTGCGATGCGGACGGCGCCCACTCCGTCGCCGAGAAAGCCTACCTGGACGAGCTGCGCGCGGCCCTGGGGCTCGACGCGGCCCGCGGGGAGGCATTCGCCGCCGAGGCGGCCGGCGTCGCGAGCGCTCCCCTCGAGCCGGGGTCGCCGGTCGAGCCGGCGTACGCGGCGACGATGACCGGCGCCGAGCTCGACAAGATGATCCTCAACTACGCCATCCTGAACGGGGCGCTGGAACTGCTGCCGCAGAGCCTCGCCTCGATGGCGATCATTCCCCTGCAGATGAAGATGGTCTACCGGGTGGGAAAGGCGCACGGCTTCGAGCTCGACCGAGGCCACGTCAGGGATTTCCTGGCCGCCGCCGGCGTGGGCCTCACGTCGCAGTACCTCGAGGGATTCGGTCGCAAGCTCGTGGGCGGGCTGCTGGGCCAGGTCGCCGGCGGGCTGGGCCGCGCGCTCGGCTCGGCAGCGACGGGCGCGGGGTTCTCGTTCGCCTCGACCTACGCCCTCGGGCAGGTGGCGCGCCGCTACTACGCCGGCGGGCGCACGCTGTCGGCCGACATGCTGCAGCAGGCGTTTTCCTCGATGCTCGCGCAGGCGAAGGGCATGCAGTCGACGTACCTTCCCGAGCTCGAGCGGCGCGCGCGCACCCTCGACGTCTCCGAGGTGATCCGCTCCCTGCGCGCCTGAGCCGCCGCGGGCCGTGCCGGCGCTAGAGGGCGCGGATCGAGCGCGGCGGCTCCCGGGCGGGGGCGAGCTCCAGTTCCTCGCCGATCGGCTTCGCCGGGAAGTGGAAGGGAACCGGGCCGTCGGGCTCGGCGTGCAGGAACTGGCGCACGAACGGGTCGTCGGAGGCGAGCATCTCCCGGGTCGGCCCGTGGCCGACGATGCGCCCTTCACCCATCACGTACAGGTAGTCGGCGAGCTTCACCGCTTCCGGCACGTCGTAGGTCACCACGACCGAAGTGCTGCCCAGGGCGTCGTTGAGCGCGCGGACGAGGTTGCAGATCACGTTGAGCGTGATCGGGTCCAGCCCGGCGAAGGGCTCGTCGTAGATGAGGAGGTCGGGATCGAGGGCGATGGCGCGCGCGAGCGCCACGCGCCGCGCCATGCCGCCGGAGAGCTCCGTGGGGTAGAGCGGGTGCGCGCCGCGCAGCCCCACCGCGTGCAGCTTCATCTTCACCAGATCGGAGATGATCGCCTCCGGCAGCGACGTGTGCTCGCGCATCGGGAAGGCGATGTTCTCGAAGACGGTGAGGTCGCTGAAGAGCCCGCCCTTCTGGAACATCATGCCGATCTGCCGGCGCAGGCGGTACAGGCCGTCGTGGTCGAGCGCGTGCACTTCCTGGCCGAACACCTTCACGGACCCTCGCGCGGGCCGCAACGCGCCCCCGATCAGCTGCAGCAGCGTGGTCTTGCCGCAGCCGCTGGCGCCCAGGATCGCGACGACCTTCCCCTTCGGGATGTCGAGCTCGAGCCCCTTGAGCACCGGGCGCTTGCCGTAGGCGAAGTGCAGGTCGCGGATCTCGATCAGGTTGTCGCCGCCGGCGGAGAGCATGCCGTCATTGTAAGCTAGGGCCATACACAGGGAGATTCCCATGGCGGAAATCCGCAACCAGGCGGTGTTTTGCGACTTCGAGAACGTGGCGCTCGGCGTGCGCGAGGCGAAATACGACAAGTTCGACATCAACAAGGTGCTCGAGCGCCTGCTGGTGAAGGGCAGCATCGTGGTGAAGAAGGCCTACTGCGACTGGGAGCGCTACAAGGAGTTCAAGGCGCCCATGCACCAGGCCTCGTTCGAGCTGATCGAGATCCCGCACGTGCGCCAGTCCGGCAAGAACTCCGCCGACATCCGCATGGTGGTGGACGCGCTCGACCTCTGCTACACCAAGAGCCACGTCGACACCTTCGTGATCGTGAGCGGCGATTCGGATTTCTCGCCGCTCGTCTCGAAGCTGCGCGAGAACGCGAAGACCGTGATCGGCATCGGCGTGAAGAAGAGCACCTCCGACCTCCTCATCGCCAACTGCGACGAGTTCATCTACTACGACGACCTCGTGCGGGAGCAGCCGAAGCGCCAGCCTTCGCGCAAGGCCGAGGGCAGGGCCGAGGGCAAGGCGGAGGGCAAGGCCGCGGCGCCGGCAAAGGACAAGGAGAAGGAGAAGGACCGGGAAAACGGCGGCGGCGGCAAGAAGCAGGAGGCCGTCGACCTCGTGCTCGAGACGATCGACGACCTGGTCGACGAGCGCGGTGTCGAGGAGACGCTGTGGGGCTCGATGGTGAAGCAGGCCATCAAGCGCAGGAAGCCGGGCTTCAGCGAGAGCTACTACGGATACCGCTCGTTCAACCAGCTTCTCGAGGAGCTCCACGAGCGCGGCCTCGTGGACCTCGAGCGCGACGACAAGAGCGGCGGCTACACGATCCGCTCCGTGGCGCCCGACGAGTGATCAGCGCCGGGGCGCCGGCCTCCCGCGCGCCGCGAGCGTCCGGCCGATGGCTGCGTCCATTCGCGCGCCCCAGGCCGCGTCCACGGCGTAGGGCCCGGCCGCCTTCGACTCCCAGCGCCCCGGCCATGCGCCCTGGGTGGGCACGGCCTTGCCCTGCGCCGTAGCAGCGGCCCCGGCCGCGGCGCGGACGAAGTAGACGTCGTTGCGGTTGGCGAGATCCCCCGTGGTGCGCACGAAGAGCGACAGGAACGCCTGGCCGCTGCCCGCGAGCCCCATGTAGTCGCCGAGAAAGAAGCCGCCGGCATTGGGCGCGGTGGCGAGGTCGAAGGGCCCCGCGAGCCGCGTCTCCGTCCAGGTCACGCCGTCGGTCGATCGCGCGAGCCAGTAGCCTGTCGGGAGCGTGAGCGGGTCGGGCGTGTTGTCGCGCAGGTCGAAGTACGTCACGCCGATCGTGCCGTCGGCAAGAATGTGCACGTTGGGCGTGAAGGCGGCCACCGCGGGTTCGGGGTTCACGCGCACGGGTCCGGACCACGTCAGCCCGCCGTCGAGGGAGCGCGAGTAGGCGACCGCGTC
>JAGRPO010000266.1 GCA_019449455.1 Betaproteobacteria bacterium
CACGCGGGCCGTGAAGTCGTTCCGAAGCGCGCTGGCCGCGGGGGCGGGGGCGATGACCGCGAGCCGTCTCGGCGACGCGGCGATGCGGTTGGGGGATGCGGCCGCCGCGATCGCGGCTTACCGCGACGCCGAATCCCGCGACCGCACCCAGGCCGCCGAGAACGCGAGCTGTGCGCTTTTCGCCATGCATGCCGACGAGCGTGCGAGCCCGTCCGACATCTTCGCGGCCCATCGCGACTGGGCGCGGCGTTACGTCCCGATCCGCCCGGCCGTCCCGCACGGCAACTCACGGGACCCGGACAGGCGCTTGCGGGTCGCTTATGTCTCGCCGCGGTTTCACGTGTCCTCCGCCGCGTTCCTGCTCCTGCCGGTGCTCGAGCGCCACGACACGCGCGAACTCGAGTTCCACTGCTATGCGCAGCAGGATGCCGAGGATGAAGTGACGGCCCGCATCCGCGCGCGCGCCGCCGGATGGCGCGACACGCGCGCGATGGACGACGAAGCCCTGGCCCAGGCGATTCGCGACGACGCGATCGACATCGTCGTCGACCTCGCCGGGCACACGCCGGGCAATCGCCTTCCGGCGCTCGCGCGCAAGCCCGCGCCGGTGGCGCTTACCTGGCTGGACTATTTCGACACCACCGGTTGCGAGGCCTTCGACGCCATCGTGACCGACGCGCTGCACTCGCCGCCCGGGGACCTGCAGCCATTGTGCGAGCGGCGGCTTCGCCTGGCGCCCTTGCGCTTCTGCTACGCGGCGCCCCCGGACGCGCCCGAGCCCGTGCCGCCGCCATCGTCCCGGGGTGCGGACGTCGTGTTCGGCGCCTTTCATCGTTTCGCGAAGATCGGGCCGAGCGTCGTGCGCGCCTGGGCCGATCTCCTCGCGCGTGCGCCTGGAGCGCGCCTCGTGATCAAGAACGACGCCCTCGGCGACGAGCGCGATCGCGCCTGGCATGCCGAGCGCCTGGCCGCGGCGGGCTTGCCGATGGAGCGCGTCGACCTGCGCGGTGCCTCGCCGCACCTCGAGATGCTCGCGCAATACGGCGACATCGACATCGCCCTCGACGCGTTTCCTTACAACGGAGGCATCACCACGCTGGAAGCGCTGTGGATGGGGCGCCCCGTCGTGACCCTGGAAGGCGATACCCTCATCTCGCGCCAATCGGCCGCGATCCTGCGATCCGCGGGACTCGGCGAACTCGTGGCCGGCGACGCGCACGAGATGGCCGCGCTCGCTGCCGCCCTGGCCGCGGACCCCGGCCGAATCGCGCGGCTGTCCGCCGGGCTTCGCGACCGGCTCGCGGCCTCCCCCGTGTGCGATGCGCCGGCCTTCACCCGCTCGCTCGAAGCCGCGTACCGCAGCGCGTGGCGCGCCTGGTGCGCCGGCGAACCCATTGGAGATCCGAATTGACCGCTGAACGCGCCGCGGCCGCGCGCCAGTTGCACGGCTCGGGCCGCATCGAGGAGGCGCTCGCCGCCTATTCCGACCTCCTCGCCGAGCGC
>JAGRPO010000047.1 GCA_019449455.1 Betaproteobacteria bacterium
CACGAGCTGCTCGACGAGCTCGCCGCCCGCCACCGCACCGCAATCCTCACCAACATCAGCGCGGTGCACTGGCCCATCGCGCAGTCCTACGGGCTCTTCGACCGCGTGGAGCGCGTCTTCGCCTCCTACCGGATGGGCGCCATCAAGCCGGACCGCGACTACTTCGAGATGGCGCTCGCCGAGCTCGGCGCCACGCCGGCCGATGCCGTGTTCTTCGACGACAACGTCGTCAATGTCGATGGCGCGCGTGCCGCGGGCATCGAAGCGCACGTCGTGCGCGGTACCGCCGCGACGCGGGCGCGGCTCGTGGAACTGGGGCTCCTGCCGGACTGACGGCGGCCAGCACCGTTCCTTGATCGGGGTCAGGTCGGGCCGCCGGCGGCCGTCCTAGGATCTTCCGTGGGGGATCAGGCCGCGTGGACCGTTTCCCCCGCTTTCGAGCGAAAGGAGCGGATATGCGCGCCACCAGTTTGCGAGTCCGGCCCGTCGCGGCCCTGCTCTTCGCGACCGCCTGGTTCGCGGTCGCGAGCCCCGCCGCGAACGCCATCTGGCTCACCGGCACGGTCGATGGGCGCGGCAGCGATGGCGGCACGGCCCAGATCACCTTCACCTGCCAGGGCGAGAATCCCTGCCGCGGCACCTACTTCGCCATGATGCAGTACGACGGGTGCGAGACGGGCGCGATCGATTCGATCGTCATTACCGGCCTCGACCTGTCGCGCACGGGCAGCGTCTCCGGCTCGGCGACCCTGACCGCCATCGAGGATCGCGCCGACTGGCGCGGGCCCGACGGGCTCTGCCGCTCCTCGGAAGGCCCCTTCCCCGACATCTCCACGACGTTCACCGGCACCTGGGACGGCTCGACCATCCAGCTCTCCTTGGCGACCCCCACCGACGTGACAATGTCGGGCAGCGCCCGCGTGATGAGCCGCCTCGCCAAGGTCTCGGGCTCGATGTACGGATCGGGCAAGGGTTCCATGACCGCGATCTTTTCCTGCGAGGGCGAGACGCCGTGCATCGGGACCAGCACCGCGACGTTCCGCGACGACGGCTGCTCGAACGACTTCACGTTCACCGAGAGATTCGCCATGTCGGGCCTGCAGTTGTCGCAGCCCGGCTCGATCTCCGGGGCCGTGGTCTTCCGGAGCGGCGACTTCAGCACCGTCAGGAATCCGGGCGGCACCTGCACCTACGCGCTGCGGCCGGGGCGCGACGAGGGCGCCTGGTACTCGGGAAACTGGAACGGATCCTCGGGCTCGTTCACGCTGCTGGATACGGTGGAATACCCGATCTCCGGAGGCTTCACCGCGTCGCTCGAGCCTCTGTCGACGACCGTCATTCCGCCCGTGTTCGAGATGACGGTGACGACGAACATCACCCCGACGGTGTCTAGCGCCCGGGCGGACATCCGGTTCCGCCCGCAGGACGTGGGGACCTCGGGAAGCATCTATGCCTTCGCCGTCGCGCCGCAGACCCTGGTGAGGACAGCCAAGGGCGAGGTGCCCTTCGTCGTCGGGAAGACGAAGGGAACGAAGGCGGGCGAAACTCCCGTGGCCTGCGTGCTCGCGCAGCTCGACAGCTCCGGGCAGCTGCAGGGGGTCTCGTCCACTTCCGGCCTGCAGGCCTACGTCTCCAACGTGCTC
>JAGRPO010000267.1 GCA_019449455.1 Betaproteobacteria bacterium
CTGGCGCGCGGGCATGGAACAGAGCCTGAAGGCCACCAAGGAAAGGGTGGCCGATTTGCAGCACGCGGCCGCCGAGAAGGCTCGTGCGACGGCCCAGGCGACCGATGCCTACGTGCACGACAAGCCGTGGCAGGCGATCGGCATCACGGCCGGCGTCGGGGTGCTCGTGGGCCTCGCGGTCGGCATGCTCCTGAATCGTCGCTAGGGCGGGCGGCGCGAACACGGCGATGTCCGCCACGCCCGAGGCGGGGCCGAGGGAGGCGTTGCGCTCGCTGGGCGCCAACCTGGCGGCGCTGCTGCGAATCCGCGGCGAGCTGTTCTCGCTCGAGCTGAAGGAGGAGTTGCGTCGCCAGAAGGAATTGCTGTGGCTCGCGACGGTCTCCGGCCTGTTCCTCGCCGCCGGTTTCATCGCCGCGGCGATCCTCGTCGTGGTCGTCTTCTGGGACACCTACCGCATCGCAGCGATCGCGTCAGTGACCGGCGCGTACCTGTGCATCGGCGGCTGGGCCCTGCTGCGCCTCCGGGACCGCGTGAGCAACGGCCCGGCGCCATTCTCCGGGACGATCGCGGAACTCGAGCGTGACATGGACATGATCCGGGGAAGCGAATGAGGGAGCCGGCGGAGGTCCTCGCCCTGCGCAAGGAAGTGCTGATCGCGCGCTCCACGCTCTGCCGGCTGAAGATCCGGCGCGACGCGGCGGCCGTCCGCGGGACCCTGTCGCCCGCCAGGGCCGGCATGGCGCTCGCCGGCGCGGCGCCCGTGCGCGAGCTCGGCCTGGGGCTCCTGCTCGCGGGACTGGGCGGCGGGCGCGTGGCGCGGCTGATCGCGCTCGCGGGCCGGGCGGTGATCCTCGCCAGGGTCGCGCTCGCGGCATTCGTGCTCGTTCGCGCGGCGAAGCGCCCGCATTAGTCCCCGGCACCCGATCGCCTACGCGTCCGCCAGCACGTCGGGCGAGTCGTTTTTCGGGTTTCCCACGAGCTTCGAGATGGCCCGCACCTGCGTCGGGCCCCCATAGGGCGCGAGGAGCCGCGCCGCCTCGGCGGGCGGCGCGGTGAGCCAGGCCTGCACGGCGTCGGCCGGCAGGATCACGGGCATGCGGTCGTGGACCGCGGCGACCGCCTCGTTGGCGTCCGTCGTGAGGATCGTGAAAGTCTGCACCGGCGGCGCGCCGGGCTGCGACTTGTCGTGCCAGCTCTCCCACAGCCCCGCGAAGGCGAACAGGGCCTGGTCGGCCGCCGTGATCGCGTAGGGCTGCTTGTGCCCGGGCTCGCCCTTCCATTCGAAGAACCCGCTCGCGGGGACCACGCAGCGGCGGTTCCTGAAGGCGTTGCGGAACGAGGGCTTCTCGGACGCGGTTTCGCTGCGCGCGTTGATCATCCTGTTGCCTGTCGCGAGGTCCCTGGACCAGGACGGCACCAGCCCCCAGCGAAGCATCGCCACCTCGCGCCGGCCGGCCTCGTCCACGCGCACAACCGGCGCCTCCTGCGTGGGCGCGATGTTGAAGCGCTTGCGGATGCGGTCGTGCACCGGCACGTTGAACGTGTAGGCGATCACGTTGCCGTCGGCGTCGAGGAAGTAGCGGCTGCACATGCGCGAAAGTATTGCACAGGGTTGCCCCGCCCCCCGCCGGCCGGTACCCTGTGCGCACCCTATGCCCAAGCCCCTCGCCTGCCCGAGCTGCCGCAAGCCCATGGATAAGCGCGAATTCGGGCGCCATCCGGTCGGCGAGGTGACCATCGACGTCTGCTGGGACTGCCACGCGCTCTGGTTCGACCAGTACGAGAGCATCGCGCTCACGCCGCGCTCGGTGATCGACCTCTTCCGCCTCATCCACGAGCATCGCGACAAGCCCGCGCGCGCGCTCGCCGACTCGATGGGGTGCCCGCATTGCCGGGCGAGGCTCGCCCTCACGCAGGACATCCAGCGCACCAACCGCATTTCCTACTACCGCTGCCCGGGCGGGCACGGGCGCCTCACGACCTTCTTCCAGTTCCTGCGCGAGAAGCAGTTCGTCAGGTCACTGTCGAAGCTGGAGATCGACGGCCTTCGCGCCACGGTGAAGCAGGTGCGCTGCTCGAGTTGCGGGGGGTCCGTGGACCTCGCCCGCGACAGCGCGTGCGGCTACTGCCGCTCGCCCATCTCCGTGCTGGATGCCGCGGCC
>JAGRPO010000268.1 GCA_019449455.1 Betaproteobacteria bacterium
CAGGCGCGCGTGCGCCGGCTGCTCGGGATCTTCGTGATCGCGGCGCTGTATTTCGTGGCCGTGCACCACCTGACCAACCTCTATTGGGCGAAGCAGGCCGCCTTCGAGCGGTTCATCCTCGTGAGCGGGGCGCCGTACCCGGCGATCTTCTGGGCGGGCTATGCCGGGCTGGGCAGCGTCGTGCCGCTGTTCCTCCTTTTCCACCCGCGGCTCGCGGGTCCGCGGGCCACCGCGCTCGCCTCGGCGCTGGTCTCGCTGGGCGCGCTCGCGTTCCTTTACGTCTTCATCGTCGGGGGGCAGGCGTTTCCGCTCGAGATCTTCCCCGGCTACGAGGCGGCGAGCGCGTTCGGCGACGGCCGGATCGACGCCTACGTGCCGAGCCTTCCCGAGCTCCTGCTGGGCCTTGGCGGCCTCGCGGCCTCCCTCGTCATCGCGCTGGCCGGCGTGCGCGCGTTTGCGATCCTGCCGCCGGCGAGGGTCGCGATCCCGGCGGCCGCGCCGTCCAAGTGACGCGCCACCGGGCGGCCGAATGAGCGGGATCCTGGTTTCCGCCGCCTGGCGATCGTCGGGCAAGACGACCATCGCCACCGGCCTCATCGCCGGCTTCGCGCTGCGCGGGCTGTCGGTCCAGCCGTTCAAGAAGGGACCCGATTACATCGATCCCCAATGGCTGGGCATGGCCGCAGGGCGCCCCTGCCGCAACCTCGACCTGCACCTGCAGGATGAATCCGAGGTGGCCGGGCACTGGGCCCGGCACGCCGGCGGGTGCGATCTCGCCGTGATCGAGGGGAACCTCGGCCTTCACGACGGGCTGGACCTGGAGGGTGGCGACAGCAATGCCGCGCTGGCGCACCGGCTCCAGGTTCCCGTCGTCCTCGTCCTGGACGCGCGGGGCATGTCGCGGGGCGCGGCCGCGCTCCTGCACGGGCTCGCGACCTTCGACCCGACCATCCGCATCGCGGGCGTCATCCTCAACCGCGTGGCCGGCGCGCGTCACGAGGGCAAGCTCCGCGCGGCGATCGAGCGCTACACGCGCATGCCGGTGCTCGGCGCGATCGGGGAGGACCCGCGGCTGGGCGTCCTCGAGCGCCACCTCGGGCTCGTGCCGGCGAGCGAAGTCGGCGACGCGCAGGCCCGGATCGCGGCGATGCGCGACGCGGTCTGCGCCAGCGTCGACCTCGATGCCATCCTCGCGATCGCGCGCACGGCGGCCCCGGTCGCGGCCGCCAGGCCCACCCCGCCGTCCCCCGGGCCGGCGCTTCGCATCGGCATCGCGAAGGACCGCGCCTTCGGGTTCTATTACGCCGACGACCTGGACGCGTTCCGCGATGCGGGCGCCACCCTCGTTCCCGTGGACACCCTCGGCGACGCGAGCCTGCCGGAGGTCGACGGTCTCTTCATCGGCGGCGGGTTTCCCGAGGTCCACGGCGCGCAGCTCTCGGCCAACAAGGCGATGCGCGAGAGCATCCGCAGGGCCATCGAAGGCGGGCTGCCCGTCTACGCCGAGTGCGGCGGCCTCATGTACCTGGCGCGGTCGCTCTTGTGGCGGGGACACACCTGGGAGATGGTCGGCGCGATCCCCGCGGACGTCGTGATGCACGGAAAGCCCGTGGGCAAGGGCTACGTGAGGCTCGCCGAGACGGCCGAGCATCCCTGGGGTTGCGGCGAAGGCGCCACGATCCGCGCCCACGAATTCCACTATTCGACGCTCGCGGGAACCGATCCCGCGCTACGCTATGCCTACCGCGTGGAGCGGGGGGAGGGCACGGGAGGCGGCCAGGACGGTATCGTCCACCGCAACGTGCTGGCTTCGTACGCGCACCAGAGAAGCGTCGGCGGCAACGACTGGGTCCGGCGCTTCCTGCGCCACGTGGCCCGCCAGAA
>JAGRPO010000269.1 GCA_019449455.1 Betaproteobacteria bacterium
GCCTGCCACGAACAGGAGGGCGCCGATCGGGATCACCGAGATCGCATACGCCTCCGAGACTTCCGGCAGGGAAACGAGCCGGTCCGGCGCAAGGATCTCGAGGACCGTATAGCCCACCCAGGCGAGCAGCACGAAGAAGGAGATCGTGCACAGTTGCGCGACGACGGCGGCGGCCACCCGCGGACCGGGAGGCAGCATCCGCACGATCTCGGGCACGCCCATGTGCGCGTGCTTGAGGACCGCCAGCGCGGAACCGTAGAACGTCACCCAGGCCAGCAGGATGGTGGCGACCTCGTCATACCAGACGAGGGAGTGGCCCGAGTAGCGGAAGACCACGCCCGCCACCACCTCGGTGGCGAGCGCGGCCATGAGCACGATACAGATCCACTCGAGGAATCGCTCGTATCCCCGGCGGAACGACTGCAGCGTCATCGCCTACTTGCCCAGGGCGATGGCTTTGTCGATCACGGCCTTGGAGCCGGCGACCTCCTTGGCGAACTCCTCGTAGACCGGCTTGGAGGCCGCGACGAAGGCGTCCTTGTTGGGGACGTTGGACTTCACGCCCGCCGCGGTGATCGTGCCGAGCAGCTCGGTCTCGGCCTTCTCGGCGACCTGGTAGACGTACGCCTGGGTCTCCTTGGCGGTGTCCTCGAGGATCTTCCTCACGTCCGGGGGCAGGGTGGCCCACTTCTTCGCGCCGACGGTGGCGTAGGCCGGCGTGTAGACGTGGCCGGTCAGCGAGATGAACTTCTGCACTTCCTGGAACTTGGCGCTGGTGATCTGCGTGAACGGGTTCTCCTGGCCGTCCATGACGCCCGTCTGCAGCGCGGTGAACACCTCGGAGAACTTCATCGGGCTGGGGTTGGCGCCGTAGGTCTGGAACATCTTCACGCGCCACTTGCCCTCGGGAACGCGCAGCTTGATCCCCTTGAGGTCCTCGGGCGTGTTGATGGGGCGCTTGTTGTTGGTGATGTGGCGGTAGCCGTTCTCCCACACGGCGATGACCTTGAGGCCCTTCTTCTCGGCCGCCGGGGCGATCATCGGCCAGAACACGTCCTTCTCGATGCGGCCCATGTGCTTCCTGTCCTTCACCAGGTAGGGCATCTCGAAGACGCCGAAAAGGTCGGCCTCGGAGGACATGACGGTGGAGGGGAGCGCGATGTCCACGGTGCCGAGCTTCAGCTTCTGGACGAGCTCCTTGTCGCCGCCGAGCTGGCTGGAGCCGTAGACGACGACCTTCGCCTTGCTGCCCAGCTTGGCGTTGGCCCGCTTCGCGAACTCATCGGCGGACTGGGCGAAGAGCGAGCCGGGCTCGCCGACGTGGCCGAACTTGATCTCGGTCTGGGCGACGGCGGCGGTGGCGGCAAAAAGACACGCGGAAAATGCGCCCAGCAGGGTGCGGGTGGTGTTCATGAGCTCCTCCTCGTTATGGATTTGTGGCTCCGGCGCGCGCTCTCACGTCCGGGCTGCGCGTAGTCTAGGCACATCGCGACGGCGGCGTCGATGACCTGCGCCGGGGCGTGACCCGGCTGCCCCGATACCCCCCCTCGAAACGGCCCCAGCCGGCGCCCGCCAGGCCTGCCACGGTGTAACGGACATCGTTACACGACGCGACGGCGTTTCCTCCCGGTTGACCTAGGTCAAAAGTCCAACGCGGGCGCGGGCGGAAAGTCCGCCTCATGTCCGGATACCCCCACTTCCGAGGAGGCCCCATGAAACTCACCACCGCGTTGATCACCGTCGCCCTCACCGCCGCGGCCACCGCCGCCTGGGGCCACCCAGGCCACGGCGCCACGGGCGAGGCGCACCACCTGGTCGACCTGCTGGCCCTCGGCGCCATCGCGGCGGTGCTCGCGATCGTGCTCACCGGACGCAAACAGGGAGGCAAGGACCATGAATGAAACCTTCTACGACGTCCTGCGCCGGCAGGGCATCTCGCGGCGAAGCTTCCTCAAGTTCTGCAGCCTGACCACCGCGTCGCTGGGGCTGTCGCC
>JAGRPO010000270.1 GCA_019449455.1 Betaproteobacteria bacterium
TCATGCGGCGCCCGCCGCGCCCGGCGCGCGAGAGGCTCCTCACCTGGCCGCTCCTCGCCCGCGCCTACCTCTGGCTGGGCGCGCTGCAGGCCGCGGCGGCGATGACGGTCTTCTTCTTCGTCCTGCGCGAGGGGGGATGGCGCTACGGCGACATGCCGGGCAGGGCCGACCCCCTCTATCTGCAGGCGACGACCGCCTGCCTGGCCGCGATCGTCGTGGCGCAGGTCGTGAACGTCTTCCTGTGCCGGCATCCCGAGGAGCCGGCGGCCCGCTTCCGGCCGGCGGACAACCCGCTGCTCCTCGCGGGAATCGCGTTCGAGGTCCTGCTGATCCTCGCGATCGTCTACACGCCCGTCGGCAACGCGGCATTCGACACGCTGCCGCTGCCGCCGCAACCGTGGCTGCTGATGATCGCCCTCGCGCTGGGCATCGGGCTGCTGGAGGAGCTGCGCAAGCTCCTCCGGGGCGCACGCCGCGAAAAGGTCAGCGGCTGAGCACCGTCGTGGCCAGGCCGGCGATACCCAGCCCCAGCGCCGCGAGCGAATCGCCGGCGATGAGGCCGCCGCCCACGAGCGAGGTGGTGCTCATGTCCTCCGGCATCGCCTTCTCGCCGGGCGCGGGCTTCTTCTTCGCCACCGAGTTGACGAAGCTCGAGAGGATGCCGCCGCCGCCGAACCAGAGCGAGGTGTGCAGGTTCACGAAGCCGCCGAACGAGGAAGCGTAGGGCGAGGGGAGGAACACCGCGTCGACCAGGAAACCGGTGGCGAAGCCGCGGCGGCCGCTCGCGACGAAGCGCTTGTAGGCGTCGTTCTCCTTGACGAGCTTGCGCGCGAGCTGGAACGCGAAGCCGATCGCCACCCCGACCCAGATCGCCGTTCGCTGGTAGGGCTTGTCGTCGGTGAGGCTCCTCAGCACGCCCACGAACTTGTAGGTCATGGCCGCGCTCCACTCCGACGGCTGCTCGCCGGCCTTCATCACCGTCTGGTCCAGCAGCAGGACCGGATACGCCTTCATGAAGAGCGTCGCGAACACCACCGCCATGATGGCGCCCATGAGGACGCCCACCACCTGGTAGCGGAACTGCAGCACGCGGTTGGTGCCCAGGCGCCAGCCCGTCGAGCGGTCCTGCTGCATGTCGCAGGCGATGCTGGTGGAGATGAGCAGGATCATGCCGGCCATGAGGCCCACCACCGGGTCCTTGAGCCCGAGGGCCGCCATCAGCACCACGCTCACCACGAAGGCCGAGGAGATGGGGTTGGAGTCGCTGATGCCCACCGAGATGCCGTTCACCAGCGCGAAGACGAACACGAGCGCGACCGCGAAGACGAGGAACCCCACGGGCTGCCCGAGCACGAAATGGCCGGCGAGGACGACGCCGGCGCCCCAGAACGCGACCCACATCAGGAGCCGCGTCGTGTTGACCCGCTTCCACTGCGCCTGCGGCGCATCCGGCGGCGCCTTCCCGCGCAGGCGCGAGGACGCTTCCTTGAGCACCAGCGCGATGTCGATGATGGCCGCGCCCATGATGAGCCCGAGCGCGATGAGGAACGCGATCTTGCGGAACGGCTCGCCCTCGGCGAGCCAGCCGATGGAGACGAAGTACGGGACGAGGGCCCAGAAGATCAGGCCCGAGGTGATGGCGGGGATGCCGATGCGCGCGCCGACGAGCATGCCCGCGCCGAGCGTCGAGGTGGACAGCTCGATGGCGCCCAGCAGCGCCACCTTGCCCGCCGCGATGCCGCCCACGATCCCCACCGCGATGCCGCTGCCCAGCTTGGCGACCGACTGGCGCAGCAGGACCGGGTCGGTGAGCGCGCGCAGGATGTTGGCCACGGCGAACCCGGAGGGATAGGTGAGCTGCATGCGGTCCACGAGCATCGGCGTGTAGAGCATGCCCACGCCCACGCCGAACATCCCGATGCAGAGCATGTAGAGGATCAGCTGCCAGACGGGCGGCTGCGCGATCCCCATCCACACCATGGCCTGGATGAGCACGCCCATCCCGCTCATGCCGGCCACCGACGCCGCGGCCGTCTGCATGTAGTTGGCGCCGTGCTTGCCCTCGGCGCCGTAGCCGAACGTGACGGTCGAGCCGAGGATGCCCGCGAGGACCTGCCCGCCCACGAAGAAGCCGAGCGAGAAGTTCATGTAGGAGGCCGTCACGCCCCCCAGCGGGCCCAGCACGAAGACCCCGAGGCAGACGAGGAGCGCGTGGTACTTCCACGTGCCGACGGCGGGCAGCCAGGACCAGCGCGGGGCGGACGCAAGGGCGGGGGCGATCGAGCTCATGGGGAGAGTGTTCCGATTTGGGTGGCGCCGAGTTTAATCCTTCGCGGGCCGTAGTATCCTGCCCCGTCAGCCCCGCGCGGGGATCCGTTCCGGAATCCGAGCCATGCCGCCACCAGCGCCTGCGCCCCTCGCGGGCATCAAGGTCGTCGAGTTCTGCCAGGTCGCCGCCGGCCCCTTCTGCGGGATGCTGCTCGCCGACTTCGGCGCCGAGGTCGTGAAGGTCGAGCCGCCCGAGGGCGACGCGATGCGCCAGTGGCCGCCGTTGAGCGGCGGCTACAGCGAGAACTTCGCCTCCCTCAATCGCGGCAAGAAGAGCGTCGCGCTCGACCTCAAGGACCCGGCCGACCGCGATTTCGCGCGGGCCCTGGTGCTCGAGGCCGACGTCCTCGTCGAGAACAACCGCCCCGGGGTCATGCGGCGCCTGGGCCTCGGGTGGGACTGGTTCGGGCCGCGCAAGCCCTCCCTCGTCTACTGCTCGATCTCCGCGTTCGGGCAGGTCGGCCCGCGCGCGACCGAGGGCGGATTCGACCTCACGGTGCAGGCCGCCACCGGCGTGATGAGCGTGACGGGCGAGGAGGGCGGCGCGCCGGTGAAATGCGGCGTGCCGATCTCGGATTTCACGGCGGGGCTCTATGCCGCGTTCTCGATCGCCTCCCTCGTCGCGCGCGTTCGCGCCGGCGGTCCGGGCGGCGCGATCGACGTCCCGATGTTCGCGACGACCATCGCCATCGCGGCCCTGCAGACGAGCGAGTATTTCGGCACGGGGAAGAACCCGCGCAAGCTCGGCTCCGCGCACCCGCGGAACGCCCCGTACCAGGCCTTTCGCGCCGCCGACGGCTGGTTCGCCATCGCGGCGGGCAACGACAGGCTCTGGCAGGCCGTGTGCGAGGTCGTGGGCGCGCCGGAGTGGTCCGCGGACGGGCGCTTCGCCTCGACCACGCTGCGCGCGGCGAACCAGGCTGCCCTCAAGGACATGCTCGAGGAGCGCTTCGCGGGCGCGGGCGCGGCGGCGTGGCTCGAGCGCTTCCGCGCGGCCGGCGTACCGTGCGCGCCCATCAACGGCTACGCCGAGGCGCTGGCCGATCCGCAGGCCGCGCACCTCGGGCTCGTGGTCGCCGCGACGCTTCCCGGCGGGCATTCCACGCGCACCGTGGGCTGCCCCGTCCGCCTCGACGGCGAGGCGGTCGCGGTGAACGCGACATTTCCCGCGCTCGGGGAGCACACGCAGGCCCTGCGCGCCGGGGCGAAGGAGACGACATGACGAACGAGGCCGACCCCATCGCGCCGCTGCGCGAATTCGTGGTTGCCATGACGCGGCTCGTGGACCGCACCGACGACGAACCGGCGCTCCTGGCCGGCGCGCGCCCGTTGCTCGCCCGGCTCATCGCGGACGACGCGTGGCTCCCCGGCGAGTGCTCGAAGCCCGACCCGCAGTTCTACCGCCAGTACCTGCTGCACTGCGATCCGCTCGAGCGCTTCTCGGTGGTGAGCTTCGTGTGGGGCCCGGGGCAGAAGACGCCCATCCACGACCACACGGTGTGGGGCCTCGTGGGCATGATGCGCGGCGCCGAGCGCTGCCGTCGCTACGAGCGCGCGCCCGGCGGCGCGGTGCGCCCCGTCGGCGAGGAGCGGCTGCTGAAGCCCGGGGACATCGATGCCGTGTCGCCGGCCGTGGGCGACGTCCACACGGTGGCCAACGCGCTCGGCGACCGGCCCTCGATCAGCATCCACGTGTACGGCGCCAACATCGGCGCGGTGCGCCGGCACGTGTTCGACGCGGCGACGGGCGTCGTGAAGGATTTCGTCTCGGGCTACTCGATCGCCACGGTGCCCAACCTGTGGGACCGCTCGGCCGCCGTTCGCGCGGGGATTGCGTGAGCGGGGGCGTGGCCACGGTCTGGTTGGACCGGCCGGAGCGCGGCAACGCCTTGTCCGCGGCCGCCGTCGAGGCGCTCTCGGCCGCCGTCGCCGCTGCCCTTGCCGACCCCGCGGTTCACACCCTCGTGTTCCGCGGGCGCGGCAGGCACTTCTGCACGGGATTCGACCTCTCCGATCTCGACGCGGAGACCGACGCGACGCTGCGCGCGCGCTTCGTCGCGCTCGAGAACTTCCTGCAGGCGGTCTGGCACGCCCCGGTGCGCACCGTCGCGCTCGCGCGGGGACGCGCCTGGGGTGCCGGCGCGGACCTCTTCGCCTCCTGCGACCTGCGCGCCTGCACGCCGGAGGCGACGATCCGCTTCCCCGGCACGGCGTTCGGCATCGTGCTCGGCACGCGACGGCTGGTGGAGCTGATCGGCTGGGATCGCGCGCGCGCCCTCGTCACGGAGGGCGCGACGCACGACGCCGCCGGCGCGCTCGCCGCGGGGCTCGCGACCGATCTCCTGGACGGCGACATCGATGCGTGGCTTGCCCAACGGTGCGCTCCGCCGGTCGCCGACCGCGAAACGCTGGCCGCGGTCCGCGCGGCCACCCGGCCCGACCGCCGCGGCGAGGACATGGCCTCGCTGGACGCAAGCGCGTCGCGGCCGGGCCTGGTCGACAGGATCCGGCGTTATCGCGAAACGCTGAAGAAGTGAGCGCGCGCCGCGCTCAGGCCGGGCGGCGCGCGATGAAGGTGCGGAAACGCTTCAGCTTGCCGCCGGGCGCGGCGAAATCCTCCACGCTGTCGTGCAGCACTTCCCAGCCCGCGAAGGGCGCGGCGATCTCCCCCGGCGCGAAGAGGCAGTACGCCTCGGGGTCGAACATCGCGAGGAAGGTCGAGCCCTCGATCATCGCGTTCACGATCGCCACGCCGCCGGGGCGCACCGCATCGCGCACCGCCAGCAGCCCCGCGAGCGCATCCTCGCGCGCGAAGAACATGAGAAGGCCGATGCAGTTGACGGCGTCGTAGGTCTCCTCGGGCCGCCAGCCCTTGAGGTCCACGGCCTTCACCCACAGGTCGAGCCCGGAGGCGATGGCGCGCGCGGCGAGATCCTCCACCGCGTTCTCGCACGCGTCGTACGCCGTGACGTGGGCGCCGCGCGCGGCGGCGGCCAGCGCGAGGTTGCCCAGCCCGCAGCCGAGGTCGAGAACGTCGCCGGACAAATACGGCAACGCCCGCTCCTCGAAGGGGTTGAGCTGGTAGTCGTGGGCGGCGATCTGGCGCTCGAACTGGGCGCCGAAGAATTCGACCGCGCGGGGCTTGTCGGTGGCCATGACCGTTCCGGATTTTACCGGAAGGGCATGGCCGCCCGGGGAATCGAAGGGCGTTACCAGGGCTGCGGCTGGATCTGCACCACGCGCCCGCCCGGCAGGTGAACGGTCGCCGAAGTGGGCGACGAGAACACGATCGAGAACTGGCCGTCGGTTCCCGCGACGGCCGCGGGGGTGTACTGGCACGCGACGCACGGGCCGCCGCGATAGCGGTCGAGCGTGGCCGACATCATGACGCCGGTGCCGTTGGCGGTCAGGCGCCCCGGCGCGTAGTACCAGACGGGCTCGCCTCCGGCCGCATAGCTGTACATCGTCACGACCATCACGCCGTGCCGCACCAGGAGGCTGTATCCGGTCCCCGGCTCGTCGGGATTCCACCACAGCCCGGCGAAGGGCATGAAGGGCAGCGCCGCGGCGCCGCCACCCGGCTGCGCCACCGCGCCCGGCATCGTGTAGCCCGCGAGCCGCACGACCTGCGTGCCGTCGTCCATCATCACCATGCCCACGCCGGGCGCGTACCAGACGTCGCGGACGACGCCCGAGCCGCGCTGCTCGCGCACGTGCAGCGCGTTCGCGAACGTGCCGGCGGGAGTCGTGACGGTTTCGAGCGCCTGCGCCGCATAGCTGCTCATGTAGCCCTGCGGGCCCATCATGCTTCCCGTTCCCTGGACCGAGGCGGTCCAGGTTCCGGCGTTGGCGTAGCTGCCGGGCGACCCGGCCATCATCGTCCCCGGGTAGGCCGGATTGCTCAGGACCCATTCGGGGTTCGTGAGGCTCATCATGGAAAAGCGCGCGCCCGCGGCATCCGCGCCGGTGCCGCCGTAGTAATGGACGCCGTCGGGGCCCATGCCGTAGAAGTCCGTCGCGTCCGGAGCGCAGGTGACGCCGGCGTTGCACGCGTACGTGATGTGCATCGCGAAGAGCCCGTCGCGGCCCGCCCAGGACTGGCCGCCGTGAACGGTCACCGTGCTCGACGCCCACGGCCCGCCTTCGTGCACGTATTCGTAGCGCGCGCCGTCGATCATCGGAAAGTAGTTCGCCGTCGGCATCGGCCCGCCCATCATCTGGCCAATGCCCGTGCCGGACGCAAGCGCCATCAGCGCTGTTGCGAGAATTCTCTTCATGGTGACTCCCTCGGGGATCGCATTCTTCATGGCCAGTCGGACATGGACGTGGGGCGAGTGTTCCCCCGTATAAGTGATTTCTTATTGATCTCGCGCAATTCCCGCCGCGGAATTCGGCGCCTTGCACGCGATCCTTGCAGCGAGGTCGTGCGGAGATTGCGCGGACATTACATCGCCGTAAGCATCGGGCCGTTCGTCGCGTTCCAGTCCCCGGATTCGATGCCGGGCACGGAGGCCGTCACGTTTGTAATCCCTTCGTACCCGTGCCGTCAGCGCTCCGGTCCCAGAGTGGGAAGCGTGCCGGCCGTCGCCGGTCCCGCCCCGAAAGGGCGAATGGATCCACACCACAGGAGTGAATCATGAACGTCCGCAAATCCCTCGTCGCACTCGGTCTCGTCGCTTCCATCGGCGCCCCGCTCTCCGCCCTCGCGGAAGGCATCTGGATCACCACCAACGACGAGCCCGGATCCCGCATCGTCCAGCCGGCGCCCGCCAAGGTTGCGGGGAGCGCTGCGCTTGCCGCCGAGAATCCGACGCAGCCCGGCGACCTTTCCCCGGATCGCCAGTACGTCTTCACGGGCGGCGACGGCGGCTGGCAGATCCGTCCGATGGAGTACCGGTTCGAGAACGGCCGCCTCGTCCACGTGGACGATCCCGTCGGCCACATGGACCGGGTCGCCAACGCCGGTCCGCTTTCGGAGAGGGAGCGCATGGCGCTCGAGCGCTCCGGCGGCAATTGATCTTTCGGGCAGGGGATCCCCGGCGCACCGCCGCGAATGCATCCGTGCTGTGACGCAGAGCCGAAATGCGTCCGCGATCGCGGCGGTGAGCGCAACCGCAAATGTCGTACGCCCTGCCACAAGACCCGCGGCAACTGCGCGGGATGCTCGCTCGCCGCCTGGGCGCCGCCGCCGTCGCGATAGGGCTGGCAACGGGCGGGGCCTTCCATGCGATGGAAACCCATCGCATGGAGAACGCCTCGCTGGATCGCGCCGCGGCGGGCGCCCGGCATTTCGAATCCTCCGCCATGCAGGTGGTTCTCGGTGCCGGCGCCCCGGGAGCGCATTCGGCTCTTTCGCGCCTGCTCGACCGGACGCGATTCGTCGGCATTCGCGTATTCGGCGCGGACCGGGCGCTCGTCTACGAGGCCTGGGAGGACATTCCCCCAGTCCTGGTCGACGCCGCACGATCCGAACACCATGACTGGCCGGCACCGGGTGGGAGTCACCGCAATTGGGTCGAGGTCGCCGGAGAGCGTCTGATTCTGGTCGTCCTGCCCTTGACCGGCGACCGCGGCAGGCTGGTCGGCTATGTCGAGAGCGTCAGTCGCCTCGACGCGTCGGCATTGCAGGCGCAGCGGGACCGGGCCCTCGATGCCGCGTTGACCTCGGCCACGTCGGTCCTCGTCACCGCGCTTCTCCTCTATCCCCTGATGCTCGCGATGCTTCGGCGATCGGTCGGACTTTCCCGGCGCCTGCTGGACTCCAACCTCTCGTTGATCCGCTCGTTGGGCAATGCGGTCGCCAAGCGGGATTCGGGCACGGATGCGCACAATTACCGCGTCACGCTCTATGCCGTCGCGCTTGCCGAGGCCCTGGGTCTGCCGAAAAAGGAAATTGCCGACCTGGTGGCGGGCGCCTTTCTCCATGACGTGGGCAAGATCGGCATTCCCGACCGCATTCTGCTCAATCCCGGGAAACTGACTGCCGGCGAATTCGAGATCATGAAGACCCACGTCCCCCTGGGCATGGAGATCGTCGCGGACAACCCGTGGCTGGAGGGCGCCGCATCGACGATCCGCCATCACCACGAGCGCTTCGATGGAGGCGGCTACCCGAACGGCCTGGAGGGCGAGAGCATTCCCCGCGCGGCGAGGATATTTGCGGTCGCCGACGTCTTTGACGCCTTGACCTCGGATCGTCCATACAGGAGACCGATGGCGCTCGGCGAGGCCATGAAGACCATCGAGCGGGAGTCAGGGCGCCATTTCGACCCGGACGTGGTGGTCGCATTCATGGTCATCGCCCGTGACAAGCACACCGCTGCGTGCCAGGCGGACGACGCGACCCTGCGGCTCATGCTCGGCGAAGTGCTTTCGCGGTACTTCGTTGCCGATTCGCTTCCGGAAACCGGCGACAGCCGGTTCGTCCGTCTCGGCAAGGAGAGCGCAAGGCAGCCTACTTTCCCTTTTGCTTGACGATCCATGCCACCAGGCCGACGGCCGCGAGGACCAGCAGGATCGGCAGCCATGCACCGCCATAGCCCCCCATCCAGCCGAAGCCTCCCATGCCTTCGTTCGTCATGTGTCCGCTCTGCGCGGAGGCGACGCCGATGAACGGAAGCGGTAACGCAAAAGCGGAAATTGCACGCGAGATCTTCATGATTTCTCCTTGGCAATGCATTGGGCCCGGCCGATCACCTGGGCAACGGGCGCGAGAAAGCGCTCTGGTTCTGCCGTGTCGAGCGAACTGTGCGTGCTCATGCCGCCGGCGTCTGTGCGATGCCGCGCATAGCCATCGATTGGCATCGCTTCCCGGTCGCCGCCTTGCTTACCGGTATGTAATGTCCGCGCTACCGGGCGGCAATGACCGACCGGTTAGGCTCGCTCACCACCCGAAACAGTTCCGGACGCCGGTTTGCAGCCAGCCATGCGCGATGGACGATGATTCACCCACGAACCAAGAAGGACACTGACATGAAATTCCTGAACGCACTTGCAGGCTCGATGATCGCCGCCTCGCTGATGGCCGCACCTGCCGCCTTCGCCGCGGACCCGCCGATGAAGCACGACATGGGGGCGATGAAGCAGGACGCGGGCATGATGAAGCACGACATGGACGCCTTCATGAAGTCCTGCGACATGGACCACGACGGCATGCTGTCCAAGGCCGAGATGATGAAGCACATGGAGAAGATGTTCGACCGGATGGACACGAAGAAGACCGGGAAGCTCGACAGGAAGCAGACCGAGGCCTTCCTGAAGGACTTCACGAAGGAAAGCGGCGCCTGACCGGCCGCAGCAGGAACGCCGCGTCAGGCAGCGCACCGGGCGA
>JAGRPO010000271.1 GCA_019449455.1 Betaproteobacteria bacterium
CGAGATGGTGATGCCGGGAGACAACATCAAGATGACGGTGACGCTGATCGCGCCCATCGCGATGGAAGACGGGCTTCGCTTCGCCATCCGCGAGGGCGGCCGCACCGTCGGCGCCGGCGTCGTTTCCAAGATTCTGGAGTAGGAACATGGCCCAGACTCTCGGCAAGCAGAAGATCCGCATCCGCCTCAAGGCGTTCGACTACAAGCTCATCGACCAGTCGGCGCTCGAGATCGTGGAGACGGCCAAGCGCACGGGCGCGGTGGTGAAGGGTCCGGTCCCGATGCCCACGCGCATCGAGCGGTTCGACATCCTGCGCTCGCCGCACAAGAACAAGACGTCGCGCGACCAGTTCGAGATCCGCACGCACCTGCGCCTCATGGACATCATCGACCCGACGGACAAGACGGTCGACGCGCTCATGAAGCTGGACCTCCCCGCCGGGGTGGACGTCGAGATCAAGCTGTAGGGCAGTAGCAGCACCGCCCGGGCAGGTCGCCCGGACGGAAGGTGAAGGGCCGGCCAATTGCAGCCGGCACCCGCAGGGAAGCCGGCGGGCGAACAAGCGAAAGGAAAGAAGATGAGTCTCGGACTCGTCGGCCGGAAGGTCGGCATGATGCGCATCTTCAACGAGGACGGCACCAGCGTCCCCGTTACGGTGCTCGATTGCGCGGGAAACCGCGTCACCCAGATCAAGACGGCCGATGGCGACGGTTACTGCGCCATCCAGGTCGCCTATGGCAAGCGCCGCGCCTCGCGCGTCACCAAGGCGCAGGCGGGCCACTTCGCCAAGGCGGGCGTGGAAGCCGGAAGCGTCCTCAAGGAATTCCGCGTGGTGCCCGAGGTTCTCGCCGAGCTCAAGGTCGGCGCCGAGCTCAAGGTGGACATGTTCCAGGTCGGCCAGAAGGTCGACGTCACGGGAACGTCCATCGGCAAGGGCTACGCAGGCGTCATCAAGCGCCACCACTTCTCCTCGAACCGGGCCTCGCACGGCAACTCGCTTTCGCACAACAGCCCCGGCTCGATCGGCATGGCGCAGGACCCGGGTCGCGTCTTCCCCGGCAAGCGCATGGCCGGCCATCTCGGAAACGTCCAGCGCACGGTCCAGCTCCTGGAAGTCGCCCGCGTGGACGCCGAGCGCGGCCTCCTCATGATCAAGGGGTCGGTGCCCGGCGCGAAGAACGGCGCCGTGGTGCTCCACCCGAGCGTGAAGGCCAAGGCGCCGAAGGGAGGCAAGTGATGGAACTCAAGGTCATCAACGAGAAGGGCGAAGCCCTTTCCCCCGTGGCCGCCTCCGAGGCCCTGTTCGGGCGCGCGTTCAACGAGGCGCTCATCCACCAGGTGGTGGTTGCGTACCACGCCAACGGCCGCGCGGGAACCCGCGCGCAGAAGGACCGTGGCGTCGTCAAGCACTCGACCAAGAAGCCGTGGCGCCAGAAGGGCACCGGCCGCGCGCGCTCGGGCATGACGTCGAGCCCGCTGTGGCGCGGCGGCGGGAAGATCTTCCCGTCCTCGCCCGACGAGAACTTCTCGCACAAGGTCAACCGCAAGATGTACCGCGCGGGCATGGCCTCGATCCTGTCCCAGCTCGTCCGCGAGGAGCGCCTCGCCGTCATCGACACCCTCACGGTGGACCAGCCCAAGACCAAGCTCCTCACGCAGAAGCTCAAGGCGATGGGCCTCAGCGAGGTGCTCATCATCACCGACCAGCCGGACGAGAATCTCTACCTTTCCTCGCGCAACCTCCCCAACGTGCTGGTTCTCGAGGCGCGTCACGCGGACCCGGTGAGCCTGGTCCGTTTCCCCAAGGTCCTGCTGACCCGTGCCGCGGTCAAGCATCTGGAGGAGGCGCTGGCATGAATACCGAACGTCTGATGAAAGTCATCCGCGCCCCGATCATCTCGGAGAAGGCGACGATGGTCGGCGAGAAGCACCGCCAGGTCGTCTTCGAGGTGCTCGCGGACGCGACCAAGGCCGAGATCAAGGCCGCCGTGGAGCTGCTCTTCAAGGAGCAGAAGGTCGAGGTCGCCGCCGTCAACGTGGTGAACCTCAAGGGCAAGCAGAAGCGCCACGGGCGCTTCGAAGGCCGCCGCCGCGACGTCAAGAAGGCCTACGTGAGCATCAAGGGCGAAGGCGACATCAACTTCGTGGAAGGAGTGGCATAACATGGCCCTCGTAAAGACCAAGCCCACCTCGGCCGGACGCCGGTCGATGGTGAAGGTCGTCAATCCGGACCTGCACAAGGGCAAGCCGCACGCGCCCCTGCTGGAGAAGCAGTCCAGGCGCGCCGGCCGCAACTCCTTCGGCAACATCACCACGCGCCACCAGGGCGGCGGGCACAAGCAGCACTATCGCCTGATCGACTTCCGCCGCAACAAGGACGGGATCCCCGCGACGGTGGAGCGCCTCGAGTACGACCCGAACCGCAGCGCGAACATCGTGTTGCTGTGCTATGCGGACGGCGAGCGCCGCTACATGATCGCGCCCAAGGGGATCACCGTCGGGCAGAAGGTCGAGAGCGGCGCCGAGGCGCCCATCAAGGCCGGAAACGCGCTGCCGCTGCGCAACATCCCGGTCGGCACGACCGTGCACTGCGTCGAGATGCTTCCCGGCAAGGGCGCGCAGATCGCGCGCGCCGCCGGCGCCGGCGTCCAGCTCCTCGCCCGCGAGGGCGAGTACGCGCAGCTGCGCATGCGCTCCGGCGAGATTCGCCGCGTGCACGTCGACTGCCGTGCCACGATCGGCGAGGTGGGCAACGAGGAGCACAACCTGCGCCAGATCGGCAAGGCGGGCGCGAACCGCTGGCGCGGCATCCGTCCGACGGTCCGGGGCGAGACGATGAACCCGGTCGACCACCCGCTGGGCGGCCGCACGCGCGGCAACCGGCACCCGGTTTCCCCGTGGGGACAGCCGGCCAAGGGCAAGAAGACGCGGTCCAACAAGCGCACGCAGACGATGATCGTGCGCAGCCGGCACAAGAAGGCGTAAGGGGCTAACGACATGGCACGTTCAATCAAGAAGGGCCCGTTCGTCGACGGGCATCTCATGAAGAAGGTGGGGGCCGCCGTCGCGGCCAAGGACAAGCGGCCGATCAAGACCTGGTCGCGCCGCTCCACCGTCCTGCCGGATTTCGTCGGCCTCACGATCGCGGTCCACAACGGCAGGCAGCACATTCCCGTCTACGTGACCGAGAACATGGTCGGCCACAAGCTGGGCGAGTTCGCGCTCACGCGCACCTTCAAGGGCCACTCGGCCGACAAGAAGGTCGCGGCGCCCTCGGCCCCGGCGAAGAAGTAAGGAGACCGCGATGCAAGTCGACGCAAAGCTTTACGGCGCGAAACTCTCGGCCCAGAAGGGCCGGCTCGTTGCCGACATGGTGCGCGGTCAGAAAGTCGACCGCGCGCTCAACATCCTCGCCTTCACCCCCAAGAAGGGCGCCGTGATCATCAAGAAGGTGCTCGAGAGCGCGATCGCGAACGCCGAGCACAACAACGGCGCCGACATCGACGAGCTCAAGATCACCCGCATCATGGTCGAGAAGGGCCCGGTGCTCAAGCGCTTCCACGCGCGCGCCAAGGGGCGCGGCAACCGCGTGCTGAAGCATACCTGCCACGTGTTCCTCACCGTCGGCGACGGCAGGAACTAAAGGGGAAGACGATGGGACAGAAGATCAATCCGACCGGGTTCCGCCTTTCGGTCAACCGCAACTGGTCGTCCAAGTGGTACGCGAACTCGAAGAACTTCCCCGGCATGCTGATCGAGGACATCCGGGTCCGCGAGTACCTGAAGAAGAAGCTCTCGCACGCGGCCGTGGGCAAGGTCGTCATCGAGCGCCCCGCCAAGAACGCGCGCATCACGATCTACTCTGCCCGCCCGGGCGTGGTGATCGGCAAGAAGGGCGAGGACATCGAGGGCCTGCGCCACGTCCTGCAGAAGCTCATGGGCGTGCCGGTCCACGTGAACATCGAGGAGATCAGGAAGCCCGAGCTCGACGCGCAGCTCATCGCCGACTCGATCACCGGCCAGCTCGAGAAGCGCGTGATGTTCCGCCGCGCCATGAAGCGCGCGATGCAGAACGCCATGCGCCTCGGCGCCCAGGGCATCAAGATCACGAGCGCCGGGCGGCTGAACGGCGCCGAAATCGCGCGCACCGAGTGGTACCGCGAGGGCCGGGTGCCGCTGCACACGCTCCGCGCCGACATCGAGTACGGCTTCTCGGAGGCGCACACCACGTACGGCACGATCGGCGTGCAGGTTCTCGTCTTCAAGGGTGAGGTCCTGGGCAAGGGCGAGCAGCCCGTTGCCGCGGCGCCCGAGGCCGAGAGGAAGACCAGGAAACCGGGAGTGAAACATGCTGCAGCCAGCTAGAAGGAAATACCGCAAGGAGCAGAAGGGCCGCAACAAGGGCGTGGCCACGAACGGCGCGAAGGTGTCGTTCGGCGAGTTCGGCCTCAAGGCGGTCGGCCGCGGCCGGCTCACCGCCCGGCAGATCGAGGCGGCCCGCCGCGCCATGACCCGCCACATCAAGCGGGGCGGCCGGATCTGGATCCGCATCTTCCCCGACAAGCCCGTATCCAAGAAGCCGGCCGAGGTCCGCATGGGCAACGGCAAGGGCAATCCGGAGTACTTCGTGGCGGAAATCGTGCCGGGCAAGGTGCTCTACGAGATGGACGGGGTGGAGGAGGCGCTGGCCCGGGAGGCCTTCGCGCTGGCCGCGGCAAAGCTCCCGATCCGCACGACCTTCGTGCACCGCCTCATCGGTTGAAGGAATTGACATGAAAGCGATCGAACTCCGTTCCAAGAGCGTCGAGGACCTGCAGAAGGAACTCATCGAGCTGCGCAGGGCGCAGTTCGGCCTGCGCATGCAGCTCGCCACGCAGAGCCTCACCAAGAACAGCGAGATCGCGCGCGTGAAGCGCGAGATCGCGCGCGTGCACACCGTGCTCACCGAGAAGTCGAAAGCGAGCAAGCAATGAGCGAAACCGCGAAGAACCAGCGCCAGCTCACGGGCAAGGTCGTGAGCGACAAGATGGAGAAGACCGTGACCGTCCTGGTCGAGCGCCAGGTGAAGCACCCGGTGATCGGGAAGGTGGTCCGGCGCACCAGGAAATACCATGCCCACAACGAGGGCAACGAGGCGAAGACCGGCGACACGGTGATGATCGTCGAGTGCCGGCCGATCTCGAAGACCAAGTCGTGGAAGGTCGCCAAGCTCCTCGAGCGCGCGCGGCCCGACTAGGCTTGCCCCTCTTGACGGAAACCTGCTAGAATCGCGGTCTTTGCTGCTCCCAGCCGTGGCTTCGTCGGCCGGGAGCCCGCTCTGAACCCCGGGCTCGACCCGGGGGCCACCCGGGCGTCGGCCGAAGCCGATGCACCAAGCGTCCGGGCCCAGATTCATTTCACGCCAGCCGGCGGCGGCCCCACAGGGTTGCCAACCGGCGGAAGACGGATCCAAGACTGACCGGCCGGGACACGTGCCCGCCGGGTTAAGTTGGAGAGAAAACAATGATTCAGATGCAGTCGATTCTCGACGTCGCCGACAACACCGGCGCGCGTTCGGTGATGTGTATCAAGGTGCTTGGAGGCTCCAAGCGCCGCTACGCCGGCATCGGCGACATCATCAAGGTGAGCATCAAGTCGGCCGCCCCGCGCGGCCGCGTGAAGAAGGGCGAGGTCTACAGCGCGGTCGTGGTCCGTACCGCGCATGGCGTTCGCCGCCCCGACGGCTCGGTCATCAAGTTCGACACGAACGCCGCGGTGCTCCTCAACCCGAAGCTCGAGCCCATCGGGACCCGCATCTTCGGGCCCGTGACCCGCGAGCTTCGCACGGAGCGCTTCATGAAGATCGTCTCGCTCGCGCCTGAAGTGCTGTAGGGGGCAACAGACATGAAAAAAATCCGCAAGGGCGACCAGGTGGTCGTCACCACCGGCAAGGACAAGGGCAAGCGCGGCACCGTGCTTCGCGTCCTCGACACGGGCAAGGTCGTGGTCGAGGGCATCAATCGCGTGAAGCGCCACACCCGGCCCAATCCGATCAAGGGGCAGACCGGCGGCATCGTCGACAAGGAGATGCCGATCCAGGCCTCGAACGTGGCGCTGTTCAATCCCGCCACGGGCAAGGGCGATCGCGTCGGGCTCCGCGTCCTCGAGGACGGCCGGAAAGTCCGTTTCTTCAAGTCGAACGGCGAAGTCGCCGACGCCTGACAGTCCGGGAGAACCATTCCATGGCAAAGGCCAAAGAACAGAAACCAGCCAAGTCCGAGGCGCCGGTGCTTCCGCCGCGCCTGCAGACTCTCTACCGCGAAACGGTCGTTCCGGCGCTCATGACGCAGTTCGGCTACAAGACCGTCATGCAGGTGCCGCGCATCGAGAAGATCACGCTCAACATGGGCGTGGGCGAGGCCGTGGCGGACAAGAAGATCCTCGAGAACGCCTCGGGCGACCTCGTGAAGATCGGCGGCCAGAAGCCCGTCGTCACCAAGTCGCGCAAGTCGATCGCGAGCTTCAAGATCCGCGCCGGCTACCCCGTCGGCTGCATGGTGACGCTGCGATCGCGCCGCATGTACGAGTTCCTGGACCGACTGGTCACGATCGCGCTTCCGCGCGTGCGCGACTTCCGCGGAGTTTCCGGCCGGGCCTTCGACGGGCGCGGCAACTTCAGCATGGGCATCAAGGAGCAGATCATCTTCCCCGAGATCGAGTACGACAAGGTCGACGCGCTCCGGGGCTTGAACATCTGCATCACCACGACCGCGAAGTCGGATGCGGAGGCCAAGGCCCTCCTCGCCGCCTTCCGTTTCCCGTTCAGAACTGAGAGGGCGTAATGGCCAAGCTCGCACTCATCAACCGCGAGGCGAAGCGTCGCGCCACCGTGAAGAAATTCGCGGAAAAGCGCAAGGCGCTCTTCGCCATCATCAAGGACCCCAAGGCAACCGACGATGCGCGCGACGAGGCCCTGGCGAAGATCCAGGCCCTGCCCCGCAACGCGTCGCCCGTGCGCCTGCGCAACCGCTGCGCGATCACCGGTCGCCCGCGCGGCACGTTCCGCAAGTTCGGCCTCGCGCGCAGCAAGATCCGCGAGATCGCGATGCGCGGCGAGATTCCCGGCATGATCAAGGCGAGCTGGTAGGAGACCCACGATGAGCATGAGTGATCCCATCGCGGATATGCTGACCCGGATCCGCAACGCGCAGGCGACGGACAAGGTGAGCGTAGCGATCCCGTCTTCCAAGGTGAAGCTCGCGATCGCCAAGGTCCTCAAGGACGAGGGCTATATCGAAGACTTCGGGCAGCGGTCCGTCGACGGCAAGAGCGTCCTCGAGATCGGCCTCAAGTACTACGCCGGAAAGCCCGTGATCGAGAAGATCGAGCGCATCTCGCGCCCGGGGCTTCGCATCTACAAGGGCCACGACGACATCCCGCGCGTGCTCAACGGCCTCGGCGTGGCGATCGTTTCCACCTCGCGCGGCGTGATGACGGACCGGCGCGCCCGCGAAGCGGGCGTGGGCGGCGAAGTCCTCTGCATCGTGGTGTAAGGAGACTCGCCATGTCCCGCATCGCAAAGAACCCCGTGCTGATCCCCGAGAAGGTGGAAGTCGCCCTCGGGCAGTCCGACGTCACCGTGAAAGGCCCGCTCGGCACGCTGAAGCAGGCTCTGTCCAGGGACGTCGTCGTGAAGGTCGAAGGCTCCCAGGTCACGTTCGCCGCGGCCAACGGCTCGATCCAGGCCAACGCCATGTCTGGCACCATGCGCGCGATCGTCGCCAACATGGTGCACGGCGTGAAGCAGGGCTTCGAGAAGAAGCTCTCGCTCGTGGGCGTGGGCTACAAGGCGCAGGCGCAGGGCAACAAGCTGAACCTCGCGCTGGGCTTTTCCCACCCCATCGTCCACCTGCTCCCGGACGGCGTGAAGGCGGAGACCCCGACGCAGACCGAGATCGTGATCAAGGGCGTCGACCGCCAGAAGGTCGGGCAGGTCGCCGCGGAGATCCGCGCGTACAAGTCGCCGGAGCCCTACAAGGGCAAGGGCGTCCGCTACACCGGCGAGACCGTGGTGATCAAGGAAACGAAGAAGAAGTGACGGCTCAGGCGCCGCTACGGAGAACTCCATCATGACCGACAAGAAACCCTCGAGAATGCGCCGCGCCGCCAAGACGCGCGCGCGCATCCTTCGCCAGGAGGCCGTCCGCCTCACCGTGTACCGCAGCAACCAGCACATCTATGCGCAGGTTGTCGCGGCGGACGGCGCGAAGATCCTCGCTTCGGCCTCGACCGTCGAGAAGGAAGTGCGCGCCCAGCATGCCAACGGCGGCAACCGGGAGGCCGCGGCCCTCGTCGGCAAGCGGATCGCCGAGAAGGCGAAGGCCGCGGGCGTCACCGAGGTGGCGTTCGACCGGGCGGGTTTCAGCTACCACGGGCGCGTGAAGGCGCTCGCAGAGGCCGCCCGCGAGGGCGGGCTCAAGTTCTAGGGCCGCCCAGGAAAGATCACAGGAAACCGACATGGCGAAATTCGAACAGAACGACGAGCGCAGCGACGGCCTCCGGGAGAAGATGATCTCGGTGAACCGGGTGACCAAGGTCGTCAAGGGCGGCCGCATCCTCGGCTTCGCCGCGCTCACGGTCGTGGGTGACGGCGACGGGTCCATCGGGATGGGCAAGGGCAAGTCCCGCGAGGTTCCGGTCGCGGTCCAGAAGGCGATGGAGCAGGCCCGCCGCAACATGGTGAAGGTGGCCCTCAAGGGCGGCACGATCCACCACGAGGTCCTCGGCCGCCACGGCGCCACCCGCGTGTTCATGCAGCCCGCCGCCGAAGGCAACGGCATCAAGGCCGGTGGCGCGATGCGCGCCGTGTTCGAGGTGATGGGTGTCACCAACATCTCGGCCAAGTGCCATGGCTCCACCAATCCCTACAACGTCGTGCGCGCCACGCTGGACGGGCTGCTGCAGCAGCACCGCCCCTCCGAGATCGCGGCCAAGCGCGGCAAGAAGGTCGAAGAGATCGTCGGCTGAGGAAAGATCCCGAGATGACTTCCCCCAAGAAAATCAAGGTGACGCAGGTCAAGGGCCTGCGCGGTGCTCTTACCGAGCACAAGGCCTCCGTGCGCGGCCTCGGCCTGCGCCGGATCCGGCACACCGTCGAGCTCGCCGACACGCCCGCCATTCGCGGAATGATCAACAAGGTGAGCTATCTCGTGAAAGTCGAGGACTGAGAGATGGAACTCAATACGCTCAAGCCCGCTGCCGGCTCCAAGAAGGCGAGGCGCCGTGTCGGCCGGGGTATCGGATCCGGCCTCGGCAAGACCGCGGGTCGCGGCCACAAGGGCCAGAAATCGCGCGCCGGCGGCTTCCACAAGGTCGGCTTCGAGGGCGGCCAGATGCCGCTGCAACGCCGCATGCCCAAGCGCGGATTCGCCGCCGTCACCATCGAGTCGGCCGCGCAGGTTCGCCTGGGCGACCTGCGGAAGGTCGAGGGCGACACGGTGGACCTCGTCGCGCTCAAGGCCGCCGGCCTCATCGCCGGCTCCGTGAAACGGGCCAAGATCATCCTCGCAGGCAAGGTCGAGAAGGCCTTCACGATCCAGGGCCTCGGCGTCACGAAGGGCGCGAAAGCGGCCATCGAGGCCGCTGGCGGCTCCATCGCGGCCTGAACGGAAGGAAGAGCGACTTGTCGGCCAATCCCCTCGCAGCCCTTGGAAAGCTCGGCGACCTGAAAAGGCGGCTGTGGTTCCTCGTGGGCGCGTTGGTCGTCTACCGGGTCGGGACGTTCATCCCGGTGCCCGGCATCGACCCGGCCGAGCTCGCGAAGCTGTTCCGGCAGACCCAGGGCGGCATCCTGGACATGTTCAACATGTTCTCCGGCGGGGCGCTGTCGCGCTTCTCGATCTTCGCGCTGGGGATCATGCCGTACATCTCCGCGTCGATCATCATGCAGCTCCTGACGGTCGTCTCGCCGCAGCTCGAGGCGCTGAAGAAGGAGGGCGAGGCGGGCCGCCGCAAGATCACGCAGTACACGCGCTATGGCACCGTCGTGCTCGCAGCCTTCCAGGCGCTCGGCATCTCGGTCGCGCTCGAGGCGCAGCCGGGGCTCGTCATCGACCCGGGCCTCGCCTTCCGCCTGGTGACGGTCGTCACTCTCATGACCGGCACCATGTTCCTCATGTGGCTCGGCGAGCAGATCACCGAGCGGGGCCTGGGCAACGGCATCTCGATGATCATCTTCGCCGGCATCGTCGCGGGCCTTCCCTCGGCCATCGGCGGCACGCTCGAGCTGGTGCGGACCGGGGCCATGACGATCTTCGTCGCGCTGATCATCTTCGCGCTGGTGTTCGGCGTCACCTACCTCGTGGTGTTCGTCGAGAAGGGACAGCGCCGCATCCTCGTGAACTACGCGAAGCGCCAGGTGGGCAACAAGCTCTACGGCGGGCAGAGCTCGTTCCTGCCGCTGAAGCTCAACATGTCGGGCGTCATCCCGCCGATCTTCGCCTCGTCGATCATCCTCTTCCCGGCCACGCTCGCCAGCTGGTTCGGCGCGAACGAGCAGATGACCTGGCTGAAGGATCTCTCGGCGGCCCTGTCGCCCGGGCAGGCCCTCTACATCGTGCTCTACGCCTCGGCGATCATCTTCTTCTGCTTCTTCTACACGGCGCTCGTGTTCAACTCGAAGGAGACGGCCGACAACCTGAAGAAGAGCGGCGCCTTCGTCCCCGGCATCCGGCCCGGCGACCAGACCGCGCGCTACGTCGACAAGATCATCACCCGGCTCACGCTCGTCGGCGCCATCTACATCACCGCGGTGTGCCTGCTGCCGGAGTTCATGCGCACCCAGTACAACGTGCCGTTCTACTTCGGTGGAACGTCGCTCCTGATCGTGGTCGTGGTGACGATGGACTTCATGGCGCAGCTCCAGGCCTACCTGATGTCGCACCAGTACGAGAGCCTGCTCAAGAAGGCGAACTTCAAGGGCACGGGCTTCCCGGTGCGCTAGGGAACAGCGGGAATGGCGAAGGAAGAGACGATACAGATGCAAGGGGAGGTCGTTGAGACCCTCCCGAACGCGATGTTCCGGGTGAAGCTCGAGAACGGCCACGTGGTCCTCGGCCACATCTCCGGGAAGATGCGGATGCACTACATCCGGATCCTGCCGGGGGACAAGGTCACCGTCGAGCTGACCCCGTACGACTTGACGAAGGCCCGGATCACGTTCCGGGCCAAGTAAGGAGAAGACGATGCGAGTTCAGGCTTCGGTTAAGAAAATCTGCCGCAAGTGCAAGATCGTGCGGCGCAAGGGCGTCGTACGCGTCATCTGCTCTGATCCGCGCCACAAGCAACGCCAGGGCTGATTCGGCCCGTACCAGGATAAACGCGAAGGACTAGCCATGGCCCGTATTGCCGGCATCAACATCCCGAACCACCAGCACGCCTCGATCGCGCTCACGGCGATCTACGGAATCGGCCGCGCCCGCGCCCGCCTCATCTGCGATGCGGCCGGCGTGAAGCAATCGGCCAAGGTCAAGGACCTCACCGACGGCGAGATGGACAAGCTGCGCGAGCAGGTCACGCGCTTCGCCGTCGAGGGCGACCTGCGCCGCGAGACGTCCATGAACATCAAGCGCCTCATGGACCTGGGCTGCTACCGGGGCGTGCGTCACAAGAAGGGCTTGCCCGTGCGCGGCCAGCGCACGCGCACGAACGCGCGCACCCGCAAGGGCCCGCGCAAGGCAGTGCGCCTGTCCAAGGCCGCCGCCTGACCCATCCACGACGAGTTAAGGAATAAACAGCATGGCAAAACCAGCCGCCACGCGCGTCCGCAAGAAGGTGAAGAAGAATGTGTCCGAGGGCATCGCGCACATTCACGCGTCCTTCAACAACACGATCGTGACCATTACCGACCGCCAGGGCAATGCCCTGTCGTGGGCGACGTCGGGCGGCGCGGGCTTCAAGGGCTCGCGCAAGTCCACGCCGTTCGCCGCGCAGGTCGCCGCGGAGGCGGCCGGCCGCGCCGCGCAGGAATGCGGCGTGAAGAACCTCGAGGTCCGCATCAAGGGCCCCGGTCCCGGCCGCGAATCGGCCGTGCGGGCACTCAACGCCCTCGGCCTCAAGATCCTTTCGATCGCCGACGTGACGCCGGTGCCGCATAACGGCTGCCGTCCGCCGAAGCGCCGCCGGATGTAACCGGCGCTCGAGAACGAAGAGACCATTAGGAAGACACCATGGCACGCTATACCGGCCCCAAGTGCAAACTCGCTCGCCGCGAGGGCACCGACCTGTTCCTGAAGAGCGCCCGCCGCGGCCTCGACACCAAGTGCAAGCTGGATGTCCGTCCCGGCCAGCACGGCGCGAAGATGACGCGCGTATCGGAATACGGGCACCAGCTTCGCGAGAAGCAGAAGATCCGCCGCATCTACGGCGTGCTCGAGCGCCAGTTCCGCAACTACTTCGACAAGGCGGCCCAGAAGAAGGGCGCGACCGGCGAGGTCCTGCTCCAGCTGCTGGAAAGCAGGCTGGACAACGTCGTCTACCGGATGGGATTCGCCTCCACGCGCGCCGAGGCCCGCCAGCTCGTCTCGCACAAGGCGATCGAGGTGAACGGCAAGCCCGTGAACATCCCCTCGTACCTTCTGCGCGCCGCGGACACGATCGCGGTGCGCGAGAAGTCGCGCGCGCAGCTGCGTATCAAGAGCTCCCTCGATCTCGCCGAGCAGAACGGCTTCCCGAGCTGGGTCGACGTGGATTCGAAGAACTTCAAGGGCGTGTTCAAGAGCGTGCCCGACCGATCGGAGATCGCCTCCGACGTGAACGAACAGCTAGTGGTCGAGCTTTACTCCAAGTAAGCGCTGCCCAAGCGGCACAGCAGCCGGCTCGCTCCCTCAACCGACACTGGCAGAGGCCCCACGCATGCAAAGCAACGCCACGAATTTCCTCAAGCCCCGCATCATCGACGTGCAGAACCTTTCGCCCACGCACGCCAAGGTGGTGATGGAGCCGTTCGAGCGCGGCTACGGGCACACGCTCGGCAACGCGCTTCGCCGCATCCTTCTTTCCTCGATGCCCGGCTACGCTGCGACCGAGGTCAAGATCACCGGCGTCCTGCACGAGTACTCGACAATCGAGGGCGTGCAGGAGGACGTCGTCGACGTCCTCCTGAACCTGAAGGGCATCGTGATGAAGCTCCACGGTCGCGCCGAGGTGAGCCTCAAGCTCAAGAAGGAAAAGCCCGGCCCGGTGACCGCCGCGGACATCGAGCAGACCCACGACATCGAGATCATCAATCCCGACCATGTCATCGCCCATATCACCCAGGGCGGCAAGCTCGAGATGACGGTGAAGGTCGAGAAGGGCCGCGGGTACGTTCCGGCGACCTCGCGCCGCTCCGAGGACGCCCGCGCCATCGGCGCCATCCTCCTCGACGCCTCCTTCAGCCCGATCCGCCGCGTGAGCTACCAGGTGGAGAGTGCCCGCGTCGAGCAGCGCACCGACCTCGATCGCCTCGTGATCGACCTCGAGACCAACGGCGTGATCGAGCCCGAGGAAGCGGTGCGCTACGCCGCCAGCGTGCTCGTGGACCAGCTCTCCGTCTTCGCGTCGCTCCAGTCGACGAGCGAGGAGCGCATCGAGAGCTCCCAGCCGCAGGTCGACCCGATCCTGCTGCAGCCCGTGGACGACCTCGAGCTCACCGTCCGCTCGGCCAACTGCCTCAAGGCCGAGAACATCTACTACATCGGCGACCTGATCCAGCGCACCGAGAACGAGCTCCTCAAGACGCCGAACCTCGGCCGCAAGTCGCTCAACGAGATCAAGGAAGTGCTCGCCTCCAAGGGCCTCACCCTCGGGATGAAGCTCGAGAACTGGCCGGTGGCGGGTCTCACCAAGTAGGGCAAGGCATTCCCGCCCCGGGAATCCGGGGTTCCTCAACCCATAACGATAACAAGGCCGCACAGGCCAAGAGTGCTGAAAGGAACACCTTATGCGTCATCGTCACGGACTTCGCAAGCTCAACAAGACCAGCAGCCATCGCCTCGCGATGCTGCGCAACATGACCGTCTCGCTGCTCAAGCACGAGGCGATCCGCACGACGCTGCCGAAGGCAAAGGAGCTGCGCCGGGTGGCCGAGCCCATCATCACGCTCGGCAAGAACCCCACGCTCGCCAACAAGCGCCTCGCCTTCAACCGCCTGCGCGACCGCGACATGGTCGTGAAGCTCTTCGACGAGCTGGGGCCGCGCTACAAGAGCCGCAACGGCGGGTACCTGCGCATCCTCAAGTGGGGATTCCGCGTGGGCGACAACGCGCCGATGGCGCTGGTCGAGCTGATGGATCGCCCTGCCCCGGTCGAGGAGCACCGCGACACGGGCGACTCGAGTGCCAGGAGCTGACCCCCAGGCAGCCACGCGAAAGCCGGCCCCGGGCCGGCTTTCGTCTTTGTATGGGCACCTCGCGTTCGGCATCCTCGCCGCGATCGCGATACCCGCGCTGGTCGCCTTCTGCTGGCATTCCGTGGTCGCCACGATCGGCGACGACAGCGTCAGCTACCTCGTGCTGGCCCGGCACTTCAGTCCCTGGCGTCCCGATTCCCTCGTGGCCCCGTGGGTGGGCTACTTCGCCAACTTCCCCCCGCTCTTCCCGGTCCTGCTTGCGCTGACCGGCGGCGCCCACGACCTCTTCGTCGGTCACATGGTCGTCGCCGCGGGCGCCGTGGCCTCGCTGGTGCTCGCGCACGGATACGCCCGTGAGCGCCTGCGGAACGAGACGGCGGCGCTCTCCGTCACCGTCCTCTTCCTGCTGCTCCCCGGCATGTGGCTGGGCCTCGTCGGCATCCTCAGCGAGTCGACGTACCTCGCGCTTTCCCTCGCCGCGCTCCTCTACGAGGCGACGCGCGTGCGCTTCGAGAGCCGGGCGCGCAGCTACGCGATTCTGGGGCTGTGGATCGCCGCCGCGTTGCTCGCGCGCACGGCCGGGATCGCGCTGGTCGCCGCCTATGCGGCGACGGTCGTGGTAGGCGCCGCCAAGCGCCGCCAATTGCCTCCCGCGCGCGCGTGGCTTCCGGTGGCGGTCGCCGTGGCCGCGCAGCTCGCCTGGCTCTGGGCCCGACCGGTGCTCGCGGTGGAGGCGTACCAACAGGTCCTCGGCTCGCTCGCCGCGAGCTGGCTGCAGCAACCCGTGGCGACTTTCGCCGAGTCATGGGGATACCTCTCCCGGGCGTGGACCGGCGCTTTCTCGGGGGATGCGGCGGGCGGAGCGCTCGTGGCGGTGCTGTTCGGATTGGTGGCGCTGGCCGCACTCGCGGGCGCCGTGCGCGCCGCGCTGCAGGAGCGCCTCGACGGCTGGTACGTGCTCGCGAGCGTGGCGATGCTGCTGCTGTGGAAGTTCAACGAGGACAACTCGTTGCGCCTGCTCTATCCACTGCTGCCTCTTGCGCTCCTGCACGCGGTGGAAGCGACGCGAGCGCTCGCGGGGAAGGTGCACCCGCGCGTCGGCCGCTGGATCCCGCCACTCGCGTTCGCCTTCCTCGTCGCGATGGTCCTGCCGGCCTCCGCGCTGGTGCTGCGCAAGTCCATGGATCGCGAGCCCTACTATCCCGGGCTCGCGTACAGCCCGTCTTCGATGAAGGCGTCCTACGCGATCGTGAACGAGCGCCTGTCGGAAGCGGAGGCGCTGCGCAGCGCCTCGGTGCTGGGCGGGATGTCCTACCTCGACAAGTGGACGCCACCGGGGGCGCGCGTGATGTGGGTCCGCCCCGAGTACATCGCCGTCCTCGGAGGGCGCGAGGGCGTGCCGCTGTACTTGCGCTGGGACCGTGCCACGCTCGCGCGGCAGATCCTGCGCACCCGCACCGATTTCGTCGTCGCAAGTCGTCACTTCAAGAACGACCTGGCCACCGATCGCGCCGACGCCTTCCTCTGGCTCTCGCGGGACACCCCCGAGTATCTCGTGCCGGTCGCGTCCCTGCCCACCATCGCGCGCCAGGACTACACGCTCCTCAGGGTGGATGCGGGGATGCTGCAGCGCTACGTCCGCGACACCGAGGGCGCTCCGCCCGGACCGCCGGGCCCGGGCAAATGAAGACCCGCCTGGGGCGCGTTTCGCACTGGGCGCTCGCCGTGGCCGCCCTGGCGCTCTTCGCGGCCCAACGCGGAATCGCGAGCGTGGGCGACAACGCGCCGATGGCGCTGGTCGAGCTGGTGGACCGTCCCGCCCCCGCCGAGGGCGCACGCGACACCGGGGATTCCTCCGCAGCCGCCTAGCCGGCGATCGACGTCGCCCCAAAGCGCCAATGTCTCTCCTCCGGAGTCATTGGGGCTTTCTCATTGTGCCTGCCGCCTCCGCCCGGCCCATGTCCACCGCAAGCAGCACGGCACGCAGCTCTCCCGCGGCATCGACCCGGTGCCAGACGCGATGCGTGAACGGGCGGGCCAGTTCGAGCGGCGCGAGCGGATCGCCCTGGCGACGGGCGCTGTCGCGTGGATGCACGTCCGCAAGGTAGATGAAATCCGGCTTGTGCCTGCGAACCTGCTCCATGAGCTCGGCGGCATCGCCGGGCCGCTCCAGGGGCACGGCTTCGCGCCCGGCGAGCAGCGCCACGTAGTTCGGCGAGTACCACATGACTCGCGCCTGCCCCGGCGTCGCCTGGCGGATCCGCTCCATGTCGAGGAGGACGCCGATCTGGCGCCGTGCATTCGCCTCGGCGCCGGGCCCGGACGGGATCCGATAGAACTCCGCGATGTCCGTCGTGCGGTAGGCGGCGGTCGCCTGAGCGTCCACGGCGCGCGAGCGCTCGACGATGTAGAACACCGCGGGGATGCACAGCGCAAAAGGCAGCGCCAGCGCGGCATACGCCGGCCAGCGTGGCAGGGATTCGCCGTCGCGCCGCCCGATCCACGCGGCAGCGGCCCCGAAAACGTTCACGACGAGCAGCGGCACGAGCGGGAATGCAAGCCGGTACATCTGGCCGGGGAACGGCCAGATCGCGAGGACCGCGAGAAACAGGACGCAATAGACGCCGTCGGCCTCGGCGCGAACGGCGCGCAGTAGCGCTGCGCCGAGGCCGACCGCGCCGATGGCGCACGCGAGCAGGAACCGCGGGCTCCATGCCTCTCCCCAATAGATGACGAGGGCATTGAGCCATGCGTCCACGAGCGCGGAGGCGTTGGCCCCCGCCCTGGCGATGACCTGGGAAAGGCCGCTTCCCGTCGCATCCCCGAACACCCGCATCCCGTAGGCGACATACGCATCCTCCCCGCCCGAGGGGCGCAACGCATACCAGAGCCCCGCGGAGAGGATTGGCACGGCCAATGACCATTTCCAGGCAAGCAGCCGTTGCAGGTCACGGCCGCGCAGAAAACGCACGCCCTCGCTCAGCGCGACGGCGGCCAGCAGCGTGACGCCGATCGTGCGAGTGAGCATGGCGGCGGCGAGGAGAAATCCCATCGCGATGCTCGCCCGCCGCGACGGCGCTTGGCCGCGATGCCATTCGTGAAGAGCAAGCGCCCCGAAAGCGAGCGCGATGTACGGGAACTCGCTGAGAATGCCCTTCACGAGCAGCCACGAGCCTGGCATCAGCGCGTATGCGGTTGCGGCAGCCGCTGCGATCCCCGCCGTACCGATGACGAGCCGGGCGTAATATCCCACGGCGAACACGCTCGCGGCGAAGCACGCCGCCACCAGCGCGTGCGC
>JAGRPO010000048.1 GCA_019449455.1 Betaproteobacteria bacterium
GTAGTGGTCCACGAAGGGCTTCTTGCGCTCGATGCCGAGCTGCCTGAAGAGATCCCACAGCTCGATCACGTACGCGAGGCAGCCGCGCTGGTGGTAGGCCCACTCGGTGATGTCCCCGTAGAGGGGCTTCTCCGGCTCGTAGAGGAACTCGTGGAAGCCGCTCACGGTGGCGTACCCCGTGTGCTCCGTCATCCACGCCTCGACCTGGCGGAAGAGCGCGAGATCCGACTGGTCCATCTTGTGGTCCGGCGCGTCCCCCAGCGGGCGGATGAGCACGCCGCCGAAGGTGTGCAGGTTGAGCCACGCGAAGATCTCCGGATGCTTCGTGGCGAACTCCAGGATCGCCCGCGTCTCCGGCGCGCTGCCGGGGAAATGGCCCGCGCCCTCCTGCTTCGGCTCCGCCGCCCACTGGTACGGGAAGTTGCGGTTGAAGTCGTAGACGTTGTCGGAGAGGAAGTAGGGATCGGGGATGCGCCGGCCGTCGAAGTTGACGATGCGGCCCTCCGGGTAGAGCTTGAAGTAGGGCCCTTCGTCCTCCGGCCCGCGCGGGACCATTACCGGCGGATCGAGCGGCTTGCCGTCGTCGCCGCGCAGCTCGACCAGCTCTCCATCGGGCGACACCTGGCGCATGTAGGTCGACTCGCCGTCGCCGTCGATGTCGGCCGCCTCCCAGTAGGCGTGGTCCTTGTTGACGCGGTCGTTCACGGGGCTGGAGCGGATGTAGCGGCCGGACTTGAGGACGCCTTCGGCGCCGTCCGGGGAGATGCGCGGCACTATGTAGAACAGCGTCGCGCGAACCGCATCGGCCATGTGCCTGGGCAGCGGCTTGCCGCCCGCTTCGTTCTTTCCCTGGTGGATGGCGATGATGTCCTCGGCCAGCGCCAGCGCCACGCTCGAGCCGCACAGCTCGGACGCGTGCATGTTGCCGTCGATCCACACCGCGGGGCGCAGCTCGCCGGGATTGCGGCCGATCGTGACCATCGGGATGTCGCGGCCTTCGGCGGACTTGCCGAGGGTGGACAGTCGAACGAGATCGGGGTGCTGCTTCGACCAAACGGCAAGCTGGGAGGCGAGTTCGGCGTAATCGAGGTATTTGGTGCGGAACATGCGTCGTCCTCTGGGAGGGAATGCCCGTAGCGCGGGCCGACATTATGTCCCACCACGGGCAGGCGAGGGAGCGGCGCGGGGCATGCGCCCCGCACCGCCGGCCTCGGCCGTCGATGCCCCGCTTCGACGTCGCTCAGCGCGGAGCGATCTTCCCGTTGTCGTCGGAGACGATCATCTCGACGCGCCGGTTCTGCTGCCGCCCCGCCGCGGTGTCGTTGCTGGCGACCGGATAGGACTCGCCATAGCCGCGCCAGGTGATGCGCTCCGAGCCCATGCCCATGCCCAGCAGGGCCGTGCGCACCGAGTCGGCGCGCCTGTCCGAGAGGTTCTGGTTGTGGCTGTTGCTGCCAGTGCTGTCGGTAAAGCCCTCGATCATCACGTTGCGCTGCGGATACTGCCTGAAGAAGTCCGCCAGCTTCTGGACGTTGTGGACCCCGCCCGACTTCAGTTGCGCCTCGTCCGTGTCGAACAGGACATCGCCAAGGGTCACGACCATGCCGCGCTCGGTCTTCTTCGCTTCCATCGCCTTGAGCTGCGCTTCCAGCTGGAGGGAGCGGTCTTGCGCGGCTTCGGCTTGCTGGCGGGCGTCCTGCGCGTTCAGCTGCGCGATATTCGCCGCCTGCGTCTGCGATTCGGCCTGCCGTTGCGAGGCTTCCGCGCTACGCTGCGACGCTTCGGACTGGCGTTGCGAGATCTGCGCACTGCGCTGCGACGCTTCGGACTGGCGTTGCGAGATCTGCGCGCTGCGCTGCGACGCCTCGGACTGGCGCTGCGAAATCTGCGCGTTGCGCTGGGCGTACTCGGCCTCTCTCGTCCGCGCCTCGAGACGGACGGCATCGCGCTCCGCGGTGGCGTTCGTCACGGCCAGTTCCGCGGCCTTCTGATCGGCGGTTTCCCGGGCGATGGCCACCTCCTGTTTCGCGACATAGGCCAGGTGGTCGACCTTGGCCTTGCTTTCGTCCTTGCTCCAGGCGCTGTTGGCCTTGTCGAGCGAGTTGCTCGCCTGCTTCAGCTCGCCGGCGGCGAGGGAAGTGACCTGCGGATTGGCTTGCGCGATGCTGTAGTCGTTGCGCGCCTCGTCCAGCAGGGAATTGTTCGCGGGAAGGGAGCTGCAGCCGGCCAGCACGGCGGCCACGACGAGCGTGAGCGGGAGAATGCGGTTGTTCTTCATGGTCTGTTCCTCGATTCGCGGTTACTTGCTCTTGCGGTTGATTTCGTCGCGCAGCACGCGGATGTCGTCGCCCATGACGACGGCGGCCTTGCGGGCCTTGGCCGATTCCGCCTTCTTCTCGGCGAGCCTCGCGTCGGCCTGCGCCTCTTCGGCCAGGCGGCGGGCATCCTCGTAGTCCTCCTTCGCCATGGCCTGGTGGGCCCGGGCCATCTTGTCCTGCGCGGACTTCATCTCCACCGGAGCGAACTCCGCTCCGCCTGCGCGGGAGGCGTTGGTGATCGCCGAATTCGAGACCGCGATCTGCTCCGTCGGTTTCGGAACGCTCGCGCAACCCGCCATGACGACGGCGGCGATTCCGATCGCCCCGGCCGCCCGATACCATTGATGACTGGACATTGTGTTCATCCTCTTCGTGAGCATTCGTTGACCTGCGGCGCGCCCGACACCCGAGGCGGGGCGCTTCGCCTCCTTGCCATTTCCGTATCGGTCGCCCGCGGCCCGGAACCTGCCGCGAAGCGTCGTCAGCGGCGCTTGTCGGCCGCCTCGTCCTTGCGCGCGTCGGCCAGTTGCTGCCTGGCGCGCTCGCGCGCGATCGTCAATTTCGCCTTGGCGGCCCTGTAGGCGCTCGGCCCCTTGCGCTGCGTCGCTGGCGCGGACGCGCAGGCGCCTTTCGCACCGGCTCGCGACGAGGTGCAGCCCGCCTTCGGCATGCTGTCCGCCATCGCAGCGGCGCAGAATGCCAGGGTGATGGCGCCCGCAATTACCGTGATGGTCGTCGTTCGCATGGACTTTCCTTCGTTTGCCGCGCTTCGAGACGAAGCGCCGCAGGCGCACTGCCTGGTCTGCCTGCACGCAAGGCATGCGAGACTGTCGATGCGATAGCGGGACGATATTGGGAAGCGCAGGCAGCGTCGGTCTGCCAACGCACACAGCGAGGAAAGTCGACCACACATGAAAGGGGTCCAGATGTCCCGCAACATTCTCGACGAAGGCCACATCCACGCCGCCATCCGCGACGTGGTGGCGAACTATCACGCGGACCTCGTTGGAGAGGTTCAGGCCGCGATCGCCGCGAACGCCGTCGTGGTGGTCGGCATGGCGCAGAACCCGCACCCGAAGCAGGCGTGCAAGGCGCTCGACGCCGCCGGCATCGCCTACAAGTACCTCGAGTACGGCAGCTACTTCAGCCAGTGGTATCCGCGCCTCGCCCTCAAGATGTGGACGGGGTGGCCCACGTTCCCGATGGTGTTCGTGAAGGGCGTGCTGGTGGGCGGGGCTTCCGACCTGAAGAAACTCGCGGCGAATGGCGAATTGCAGCGGATGCTCGCCTAGAGTCTTTTGTCACCGCGTTAACCGATCCACCCCTGGCGCGTTATAGGATGGGCGAGCCGCCGGAGGCATGGATAGGTACGCCCCTGACGGACGTGCACCTTTCGAAGTAATAGTGATCACTCACGGCAGGAGATCCCCATGCTGAGAAGATCGATCTTGTTCGCAACGATCACCGCCGCAGCCGGCGCCATGGCGTTTTCGTCCCAGGCATCGGCGCATGATCCCGTCGCCGGCCTCATCATCGGCGGTGGCATCGGTGCCGCGGTGGGCGGCCCGCCGGGGGCGGCCGTGGGCGCAGTTCTCGGCACGATCATCGGCGCGGAAGGGCACCGCGACCGCGGCTACTACGAACCCTCGTATTACGATGGGCCGAGCTACGACGAGCGGCGCTACCCCCCGCGCGCTTATGCGCCTTCGCCCACGTACTACGCCCCGGAATCGACGTACTACGCTCCGCCGCCCGTGTACTACGCCCCCGCGCAATACGTGGCGCCGCCGGTCTACTACGCGCCGCGGCCCTACTATCGCTCGGCCAGGGTCTACATCGAGCCGCGCCACGGATCGCGCTACGAGCGGCGTGGAGACCGTCACGACGGCTATCGCGATCGATACGACGGGCGCCACGATTACTCGTCGCCGCGCTGGCGCGATCGCTGAAGCCCGGGTGAGGGGATAAGGGCTGGGGGCGGGGGCGCTGCCTACCCCGCCCCGTGGCAAGCCTTGTATTTCTTTCCGCTTCCGCACGGGCAAGGATCGTTTCGCCCCACCTTCGTCGCTTCCCGGCGGATGGGCTCCCGGTTGACCCGCCGCTCGAACCAGAAGCGGTACGCCTCCGAGATGTCGAACGCGATCGACTCGCGCGCCTCGTCCATCAGGCGGCGCTCCTCGTCCGGCCCCGGCCATTCCTCGCCCTCCTCGAGCGCGCTTTCCTTCAGGCGCCCCGAGAGCAGCATGAAGGGATAGAGGAGCTCGCTCACCACTTCCTCGTCCTCTCCCATCTCGAACCAGCCGGGCTCCGCGAGCTGCGTGCCCTCGAGGTAGCCGTCGCACCACAGGGCGAGCTCCTCCTCGCCTTCCTCGACGGGATAGGAAAGCATGTTGATGCCGTCCTCGCCCGCGAGCTCGCGGAAGGTGTCGTCGTGGAATCGGCGGAGGAGTTCCTCGGCCTCCACCCTGTCCGCCTCCGACTTGAACTTGCCCTCGCCCAGCACCACGGGGATCCACTTCTCGGGTGGTACGGGTTGCGGGGAACTCGACACCGCGCAGAGCAGGCCCTGTATGGCGTCCAATGTCATCGAGTACTCCATCTCCGGCGCGGAGAGGAGGGCGTCGAGGCGATCGAGGTCGGATTCGGTGAGGCGGGGAAGCGAGGACATGATGTGCTCCCCTCTCCCATGGGAGAGGGGTCGGGGGTGGGGGCCAGACGTGAGGGTAGCTTACGAATGCGCCAATTGCGAATCGTCCGGCGCCCCTTCCCGCTCCTTCAGACCGTAGTCCCGCATCACCTCCGCCACCCGCAATCGATAGTCCGCGAAGATGCGCTCGCGGCCGAGCTTCTGGATGGCGCGGTGCTCCGGCATGTTGCGCCACGCGGCGACGGCCGCCTCGTCGCGCCAGAACGAGAGCGACAGGA
>JAGRPO010000272.1 GCA_019449455.1 Betaproteobacteria bacterium
CGCGGCTTCCTCGCGCGCATGTCGCGCGGCAGGCCCTGGGTGCGCCTGAAGTCGGCCGCATCGCTCGACGGGCGGATCGCGCTCGCCAACGGGGAGAGCCGCTGGATCACGGGCGAAGCCGCGAGGCGCGACGTGCACGCGCTTCGCGCCCGTTCCTGCGCCCTGCTTACCGGGATCGGCACCGTCCTTCGCGACGATCCGGAACTCACCGTCCGTCACGTGCCCTGTTCACGGCAGCCGCGGCGGGTGGTCGTCGACAGCCGCCTCGACCTGCCGCCTTCCGCGAGGATCCTGTCCGGCGAGCCGCCCCTCGTGGTGACCGTGAGCGAAGACCGTGCGCGGCGCGCGGCGCTCGAGGCGCTCGGCGCGGAAGTCGTCGTCGTGCCGGCGGACGGCGCCAAGACGGACCTCGTGGCGGTCGCGCGGCTGCTCGCGGACCGGGGGTTCAACGATGTCATGGTCGAGACGGGAGCGAAGCTCGGCGGATCGCTGCTTCGGGCCGGCGTCGTCGACGAGATCGTGCTCTACCTTGCGCCGCTGCTCATGGGCGATGCGGCGCAGGGACTCTTCGCGCTGCCGGCGTTCGAGCGTCTCGGCGAGGCGCTTCGCCCGCGCATCGTGGACGTCCGTGCCGTCGGCCCGGACCTTCGCGTCACCGCCCTCCTGGAGGCCTGACCATGTTCACCGGCATCGTGACCGCCGTCGGCCGCGTCGCTTCCGCGCGCCCGCATGGCGACGGCCTGCGGCTTCGCATCGACGCCCCCGGCTTCGGCCTCGACGACGTGGCGCTCGGCGATTCGATCGCGCTGCAGGGCGTGTGCCACACGGTGGTGGCGAAGGACGCCGCGGGCTTCGAGGTGGACACCTCGGCCGCCACGCTCGCCGTCACGACGGGGCTCGACGAAGGCCGCGAGGTGAACCTCGAGAAATCCCTCACGCTCGCCGACCGGCTCGGCGGGCACCTCGTGAGCGGCCACGTGGACGGGGTGGGCGCGGTCACCGCGTTCGAGGATCTCGGCGGCAGCTGGCGGCTCGAGATCGAGATGCCGGCCGAGCTCTCGCGCTACGTGGCGCGCAAGGGCTCGATCGCGGTGGACGGCGTGAGCCTCACGGTGAACGCGGTCTCGGGCAACCGCTTCGAGGTGAACATCATTCCGCACACCCGCGCGGTCACGACGCTGCGGCGCCTCGCGGCGGGCAGCCCCGTGAACCTCGAGGTCGACATGACGGCGCGATACCTGGAGCGCCTCGTCGGAGCGCGGCAATAGGACACCCGAAGGAGCAGAATCGGGGTAGGCAGGCAGCCGGGAGGATTTCCGATGACGGGACGGTGCGCAGGGGGCGCGATCGCGCGTTCGCTGTTACGGCCGGTCCTGGCATTGGCCGGCGCGCTTGCCGCGGCGATGGTGCTGGCCGGGCCGTTGCCCGTCTCCCCGGGCCCCGGTTCTCCGTCGGCGCGGGCGAGCGCTGCGGTGGACGCGTGGGATTGCTGGGTCGAGACGGGGCCGGATGGCGGAATCCACTGCATCGCGGACCGCGACCGGCCGCGCCCCCTTCCGGAGGACTACACCGACGACGACGAGGTGGCCGACGTCCTGCTGGAACTCGTCCACGACTACCTTCACCGCGGGAGCGTGCGGCGCGCCGGCGAGCTGGTTCGCGAGGAGCGGCACCTGCTTCGCCGCGACGACCTGTGGATCATCCGCCTCAACGCTCCCCCGCCGGACTCGTCGTGGCTCGAGGCGAGGCCCGGGAAACTGGTCCGCTCCGTGCTCTGCCGCGGGCAGCCGGGGTGCGCCGTGCGCTTCCACCGCTAAAGCGCCGCGACCGCGCCCGCAGGCGGGCGGGCGCCCATTCGGGCAAAATAGAGGGCCACCCGGGAGGCCCGCACGTGAACATCAGTCCCACTTCAGAAATCATCGACGATATCCGCCTCGGGCGGATGGTGGTGCTCGTCGACGCCGAGGACCGCGAGAACGAGGGCGACCTCGTCCTGGCGGCCGACTTCGTCACGCCCGAAGCGATCAACTTCATGGCCACGCATGCGCGCGGCCTCATCTGCCTCACCCTCGCCGAGGAGCGCTGCCGGCAGCTGGCGTTGCCCCTCATGGTGAGCGACAACCGCTCGCCGCACGGGACGGCCTTCACCGTCTCCATCGAGGCGGCCTCCGGGGTGAGCACCGGGATTTCGGCCGCCGATCGCGCGCGCACGGTGCGCATGGCCGTGGCCAAGCACGCGAAGCCGGCCGACATCGTCCAGCCGGGCCACATCTTCCCGGTGATGGCGCAGAACGGCGGGGTGCTGGTGCGCGCGGGGCACACGGAAGCCGGTTGCGACCTCGCGGAGCTGGCCGGGCTCACCCCGGCCGCCGTCATCTGCGAGGTGATGAAGCCCGACGGGGAGATGGCGCGGCTGCCCGACCTGGTCGAGTTCGCGGGGCGGCACGGCCTCAAGGTCGGCACGATCGCGGACCTGATCCGCTACCGCAGCGAGAACGAGAAGCTCATCGAGCGGGTCGCCGACAAGCCGATCGCCACGCCCTACGGCCCGTTCCGCCTGTGCGTCTACCACGACAACGCCGCGGACGAGCTCCATTACGCTCTGGTGAAGGGGGAGCCCGCGCCGGATCGCCCCGTGCTCGTGCGCGTGCACGAACCTTTCCATTCGATCGACATGTTCGACTTCGACGCGAGCCGGCACGCCTATTCCGTGCAGGATTCCATGCGCATCATCGCCCACCACAAGGAAGGCGTGATCGTGCTGCTGCGCCGCCACGAGCCCGCCTCCGAGGTCCTGCAGCGCTTCGCGCCCAACGCCGCGCAGGTTCGCGGCGTGCGCAAGTGGGACCCGAAGCTGCACGGCATCGGGGCCCAGATCCTGCGCGACCTCGGCGTCGGGCGCATGCGCGTGCTGGCCCGTCCGAAGCGGATCCCGAGCATGGCGGGCTTCGGCCTCGAGGTGGTCGAGTACGTCTCGCCCGACGACGCCTCCCAGGTGAAGGCCATATGACCGCGCTCGCACCCGAACTGAAGGGCGACGGGCTGTGCGTCGCGATCGTCTGGAGCCGCTTCAACGAGGACATCGTCCGCGAGCTCCTCACCGCGTGCGACCGCGAGCTGGTGAACCTGGGTGTCGCGCCCGCCGACATCGACGTGGTCAGCGTTCCGGGCGCCCTCGAGCTCCCGCTCGCGCTGCAGGCGCTCGCCCTGCGCACGCGCGGTTTCGGCCGCCGCTACGACGCGCTGCTGGCGCTTGGCGCCGTGATCCGCGGCGACACCTACCATTTCGAGGTCGTCTCCAACGAGAGCGCCCGCGGCATCCTCGACGTGCAGCTCGAGACGGGCGTGCCGGTGGCCAACGCGGTCCTCACCACGAGCACGGAGGAGCAGGCGCGCGAGCGCGCGGCCGTGAAGGGCGCCGAGGCGGCGCGAGTCGCCGTCGAGATGGCCAACCTCCTGAAGGCGGTGAGCGGATGAGATCCCCGAGGCGCCGGGCGCGCGAGTTCGTGCTCCAGGGCCTGTACCAATGGCAACTCACCGGCGCGCCCGCTGCCGAGATCAACCGCAACCTGTCCGAGCTCGAGGGCTACGGAGCGGCCGACGGGTCCTTCCTCAAGGCCGAGCTCGCCGGCGTGATCGGCGAGGCCGACGGCCTTCGGGCGCGGCTCGAGCCGCTGGCCGACCGCAAATGGGTGGAGGTGAGCCCGGTCGAGAAGGCGATCCTCCTCATCGGCGCATGGGAGATCGAGCACGTGCCGGACATGCCCTACCGCGTCTCGATCAACGAGGCCATCGAGCTCGCCAAGCGGTTCGGCGGCACCGACGGCCACAAGTACGTGAACGGAATCCTCGATCGCGTGGCCGCGGCGCTGCGCCCCGACGAAGTCGCCGCCGGCCGCACGGCCGAAAGGAAACCGAGGCCGGCCGCGAAAGTCCGGACGTCGGCCTCCCCACCGAAAAAGGCGGAAGCATGATCAAGTCATCCCCCGAGTTCGAACTGATCGCCCGGCATTTCACGCGGCCTGCCCGCAACGCCGTCCTCGGCGTCGGCGACGACTGCGCCCTCATCGACGTCTCGAACGGGATGGATCTCGCGGTCTCCACCGACACGATGGTGTCGGGCACGCACTTCTTTTCCGACGTGGACCCCGAGACCCTCGGCCACAAGGCGCTTGCCGTGAACCTTTCCGACATGGCGGCCATGGGCGCCATGCCCTACTGGGCCATGCTCGCCCTCACGGTCCCGGACGTGAACCACGAGTGGCTCGGCAAGTTCGCGAAGGGCTTCTTCGACCTCGCGGAGGAGTTCGGCGTCTCCCTCATCGGCGGCGACACCACGAAGGGCCCGCTCACGATGACGGTCACCATCATGGGGGAGGTGCCGGCCGGGGCGGCGCTGCGGCGAAACGGCGCCAAGGCGGGCAACGACGTCTGGGTGTCCGGAAACCTCGGCGACGCGGCGCTCGCCGTGGCGCACCGGCGCGGGCTGCTGAAGCTCGACGAGGGCGACTACATGGAGGCGGTGATGCGCCTCTACGAGCCGGCCCCCCGCGTGAAGCTCGGCCAGGCCCTGCGCGGTCTCGCCACGAGCGCCATCGACATCTCCGACGGGCTGCTGGCGGACCTCGACCACATCTGCACCCTGTCGAAGGTCGGCGCCACGGTCGAGGCCGACCGCCTGCCGGTGTCCGCCATCGGCGCGAAGCATGTCGACAGCCCCACGGGGCTTACCGCCGTGGTCGCCGGGGGAGACGACTACGAGCTTTGCTTCACCGCGTCGCCCAACGCGCGCGACTCGATCGAGGACCTCACCGACGTTCTCGGGGTTCCGCTCACGCGCATCGGCGAGATCCGCAAGGGCAAGGGAGTCTCGCTGGTGGATTCGGACGGAAAGCCGATCGCGGTCGACGGGCGTGGATTCGACCATTTCACGGCGTCCTGACGCGCGCTTCCTCGTCGCGCACCCCGCGCACTTCATCGCCCTGGGCTTCGGTTCGGGGCTCGCCCCGCGCGCCCCGGGCACCTTCGGCACGCTCGCCGCGCTGGCGCTCTATTGGCTGCTCGCGCTCGCGATGCCGCCGCTCGCCATCGCCTTCCTCGCGGTGCCGCTCTTCTTCGTGGGCGTGTGGGCCTGCGGCGTGACGGGCAGGAACCTCGGCGTCGACGACCACGGCGCGCTCGTGTGGGACGAGATCGTCGCGTTCCTGCCGCTCGCGGCGCTCGCCTCGGGGAGCCTCTGGCTGCAGGCGCTCGCCTTCGCGCTGTTCCGGCTCTTCGACATCTGGAAGCCGTTTCCCATCCGCCTGTTCGAAGCCCGGGTGAAGGGGGGGCTGGGCGTCATGCTCGACGACCTGCTGGCCGCCTGCTATGCGTACCTCGTCTTCGCCCTGGTGATCATCGCCGTCCACCGCCTGCCGAGCTGACCATGAAATCCTGGCCCTACCCCCGCCTTGTCGCGCACCGCGGCGGCGGCCTCCTCGCGCCGGAGAACACGATGGCCGCCATCCGCCTGGGCCAGTCCCTGGGCTTCCGGGCGGCCGAGTTCGACGTGAAGCTCGCGCGCGACGGGGTTGCGTTCCTGCTCCACGATTCCACGCTCGACCGCACGACCTCGGGATCGGGCCCGGCGGGCGAGCGGACGTGGGACGAGCTTGCCGTGCTCGACGCCGGAAGCTGGCACTCCGAGGCCTTCCACGGGGAGCCGATGGCGCGCTTCGACGACGTCGCGCGCGCGCTCCGGGAGCGGGGCACGATCGCCAACGTGGAGATCAAGCCCGTGCCGGGCACCGAGCGCGAGACCGGCCGCGAGATCGCGATCCGGTCGGCGGCCCTGTGGGATGGCGCTGCGGTCGCCCCCTTGCTGTCGTCGTTTTCCTTCGAGGCCCTGGCCGCCTCGCGCGAGGCGGCGCCCCAGCTTCCGCGAGGATTCATCGTGGCGGCGCCGACCGAGGCCGATTTCGAGCGCCTGGCGCAGCTCGAGGCGGTTTCGGTGCACTGCGCCCGGCAACACGCCACGCCCGGGCTGATCGCGCGCGCCCACGCTGCGGGAGTCCGGGTGCTGGTCTGGACGGTGAACGATCCCCCCGAGGCGAGACGGCTGCTGGAGTGGGGCGCCGACGGGATCATCACGGACAACCTGCGACAGTTTGCCAATCGATTCCCCGAGCTCCTCTAGCCGCCATCCATTTTCATCAACCCCTTGCGGACCGTTTTTCAGGCGGTACTGCAGGATCTATTGCCAAGCCCCTGATTTCGCGTCTAATATGAATGCGAAATACCCGCCATGCCCCCGGCAGCGCGCGGGGGCGCTCCTTCTCACAGGAATTCCCGGCAGATTTCCGTGGCCCGAATCGCTGTCTTCAACCAGAAGGGCGGCGTCGGCAAGACGACGACGACGCTCAACCTTGCCGCCGCGATCGCGGCGCGGGGCGGCATGCCGGTCGCCATCGATCTCGATCCCCAGGCACACCTGTCGGCCATCACCGCGGCCACGCCCAGCACGTCGGACGGAAGCATCTACGCGTTCTATCGCGACGCCCGTCCCCTTTCCGGTCTGCTGGTGGATTCCGCGCTCGGCTGGCCGGTCATCCCCGCGCACATCGAGCTTGCGAAGGTGGACACGCAGTTCGGCAAGGGACCGAACGTACTGAACCGCCTTCGGGCCGGGCTCGTGCGCGACGGGCTGGGGGAGGGCGGCTGCGTGCTCATCGACTGCTGCCCGATGCTGGGCGTCCTCTCGCTGTCGGCCATTTTCGCCGCCGACCGCATCCTCGTGCCGGTCTCGGCCGACTATCTCGCGGTGAAGGGCGCGGTGCAGGTCGACCGCACCCTGAACGCGCTGCAGCGCGTCGTCGGGCATCGCATCGAGCGCCGCTACGTGATCACGCGATTCGACGGCCGTCGCAAGATGTCCTGGGACATCCTCAATACCTTCAAGGCGCGTTTCGGGGCGGATCTCGCGGAGTGCCGGATCTCGGAGAACGTGAGCATCGCCGAGAGCCCGTTCAACGAGTGCGACGTCTTCGCCCACGCTCCCGCCAGCAGGGGTGCCGCGGACTATGGCGCCCTGTTCGAGGAACTGGAGTCCTCCGGGTTCCTGGGCTCGACGGCCGTGGTGGCCCGGGACGCGCTGGCCGCCGTCGCCTAGGAGGCGCTCAGCCGCCGCCTCGCCGGCCCTCGTCGGCGATCAGCGAGATCACTCCCTCGAAGTCGGACGCGTCCGGCGGGGCGGATTCCTCGTGCTCGCGCGCTTCCAGGACCTGGCAATGGTGGTAGACCTGCCGCAGCTTCCGCTCGGCCTCCTCGCGGTCGCGACCCTGGATCGTCAGATTGTCCACGACGGACCCTCCGCGCGTGCGGATGCGGAACCCGAACTTCTTCATTGCCACCGGCATGACGGCGCCTCCAGGGCTGGACCCCGGGTCGCCGTCTACGCGGCGATGGCCTGGGGCGTTCGAAGCTTCGCATCGAGGTCCCGGAGCGCCGTCCGGAGCCCTTCCTCCACCACCGGGTGGTAGAAGGGCATCTCGAGCATCGAAGCGACCGTCATTCTGGTCGCAGCCGCCCACGCGAGCAAGTGCCCGATGTGCTCGGCCGACGGCCCGGCCATCTCGGCCCCGAGGAAGCGCCCGGTGGCGCGATCGGCGTAGACGCGCAGGTGGCCGCGGTTCTTGCGGATGATGCGCGAGCGCCCCTGGTCGTCGAAGGAGACGTCGCCCGCCTCGAAGGTGTCCGGCGCGAGGCCCGCGTAGCCGCCGCCCACGATGGCGATCTGCGGGTCGGTGAAGACCACCGCGAGGGGCGCGCGCCTCTTGCCCGGTTCCACGGCCGGGAAGCGCGCGGCGTTTTCGCCGGCGATGCGCCCCTCGTCGGCGGCCTCGTGGAGCACCGGGATGAAATTCGAGGCGTCGCCGGCGATGAAGACATTCGTGTCGCCCACGCGCATCGTGGCGGGGTCGAAGCGGGGCACGCCCGCCTCGTCGAGTTCCAGCCCGAGGGATTCGAGCCCCAGGCCGTCGACGTTCGGGCGGCGGCCGGTGGCGGCGAGCACGTAATCGAAGGACTCGGTCCGGGCGGAGCCGTCGAGGCGCGTGTAGTCCACCTCGACACCCTCCGTGATGCGCGCCACGCGCGAGACGCGCGCGTCGGGATCGACGTAGAGTTCGGCGCCGATCGCCTTCAGGGCCGCGTCCCGCACCACGGGATCGGTGAGCGGCCCCACGCGACCGCCGCGCCCGAGCACGACCACGCGCACGCCGAGGCGCGCGAGTGCCTGCCCGAGCTCCAGGCCGATCACGCCCGGCCCGAAGATGGCGACCGAGCGGGGCAGCGTTTCCCACGAGAACACGTCGTCGTTCACGATGAGGCGGTCGCCGGCGCCTTCGAGCATGGCGGGCACCGCGGGCCGCGACCCCGTGGCGACGACGACGGCCCGGGCGGTGATTCGGGTTTCGTCGCCGACGGCCAGCGTGTTGCGGTCGACGAAGCGGGCCTTGCCCACGACGCGGTCGGCCGCAGGCATGTTCTCGACGCCCTCGACCACGAAGCCGACGAAGCGGTCGCGTTCGCGGCGCACGCGGTCCATCACCTCGCGGCCGTCGATCCGCTTGGCCCCGTCGACGTGCACGCCGAAGCCCGGGGCGTCGTCGATGGCGTGCGAGGCCTCCGCCGCGGCGATGAGGAGCTTCGAGGGCATGCAGCCGACGCGTGCGCAGGTCGTCCCGTAGGGGCCGGACTCGATGATCACGGCCCGGGCGCCGCGGGCGCGGGCAGCGCGGTAGGCGGCGAGGCCGGCGGTGCCGGCGCCGATGATGGCGACGTCGACGGTGAGGGTCTTCATGGCGTTCTCCGGGAAATTGGGGCGGGCCGCCGCGGGGAGCGGCCCGCCAGGATGCCGCTTACGCCGCGAGCTTCCGGCCCGCCGCGAAATACGCGGCGAGGTCTTCCGCGCCGCCGATGTGGCGTCCCCCGATGAAGACCTGGGGAGCCGTGCCGCGGCCGGACACGGCGCGGATGGTGGAAAAGGTCACGCTCTTGCCGAGCGGCACTTCCTCGTAGACGACGCCGTTCGCCTCGAGCAGGGCCTTGGCGCGCGCGCAGTGCGGGCAGCCGGGCTTCGAGAAGATCACGGCCGGTTCAGGCGCCTTCGCGGCGGGCGCGAGGTACTTGAGCATGGTGTCCGCATCCGACACCTCGAACGGGTCGCCTTCCTTCTCGGGCTCGATGAACTGCTTCACGACGACGCCGTCCTTCACGAGCATCGAGTAGCGCCACGAGCGCTTGCCGAAGCCCAGGTCCGACTTGTCGACGAGCATGCCCATCTTCCCGGTGAACTCGCCGTTGCCGTCGGGGATGAAGGTGACGTTCGGGGCGTCCTGGTCCTTCTGCCACTCGGACATCACGAAGCCGTCGTTCACCGACAGGCACACGATCTCGTCGACGCCCAGCTTCGAGAAGGTGGGAGCGAGCTCGTTGTAGCGCGGCAGGTGTGTCGTCGAGCAGGTCGGCGTGTAGGCGCCGGGCAGGGCGAAGACGATGACGGTCTTGCCGGCGAATATCTGCTCGGTGGTCACGTCCTTCCATTGGCCGTCCCGGCGGGTGCGGAACGTGACGGCGGGAACTCGCTGGCCTTCCTTGTTCTGGATCATGGTCTGTTCTCCGGGGTGATTGATAAGTAACAGCCACGACAATAGGCTTGGGCGATTGATTCGTCCAATTAATTATGGTTATACTTTCCATAGCCAACCCCAATCGAGGCGGTCATGACCCTCACGGAACTCCGCTACGTCGTCGCCCTGGCCCAGGAGCGGCATTTCGGCCGGGCGGCGCAGAAGTGCTTCGTCACCCAGCCCACGCTGTCCCTGGCGCTCGCCAAGCTCGAGGAGGAACTGGGCGTGCGCCTCTTCGAGCGCAACAAGAACGAGGTGCTGGTCACCCCCCTGGGAGGGGAGATCGTGGAGCAGGCGCGGCGGGTGCTCGACGAGGTGGGCAAGATCGCCTCCCTCGCCAGGGGCAGCCAGGACCAGCTCGCCGGCGCGCTGCACCTGGGGGTGATCCCGACGATCGGGCCCTACCTGCTGCCCGAGCTGGTGCCCATCCTGCGCAAGCGCACGCCGGACATGCCGCTCATGATCGAGGAGAACTTCACCGGCAACCTCGTGCCGATGCTGCGCGACGGGGAGATCGACGCGGCCATCGTCGCGCTGCCCTTCGTCGTGACCGGCGTGAAGACGAGGACGCTCTACGAGGAGCCGTTCAGCGTCGTGGTGCCGGAGGGACACGCGTGGGCGAAGAGGAAGCACGTGCGTCCCGACGAGCTCGCGGGCGAGAACCTCCTGGTGCTCAACGCCGGGCACTGCTTCCGCGAGCAGGTGCTCGAGGCCTGCCCCGGCCAGTCCAACACGGCCAGTCCCGAGGGGCGTTCCGGCAGCTCGCTCGAGACGATCCGCAACATGGTGGCCTCCGGCCTGGGCGTGAGCGTCCTGCCGGCGACGGCGCTTCAGCAGCGCTACATGAACAAGCTCGTGAGGGAGATCCCGTTCGCGCAACCCGTCCCTTCGCGCAAGGTGGCCATCGCGTGGCGCGCGAGCTTCTCGCGGCCGAAGGCGGTCGAGGCGGTGGCCCAGGCGATCCTCGCCGTGAAGCTTTCCTGCCTCAGGAAATTGGCGGCGTAACCCCGGTTTCGGCGGGCGCGAAGAGCAGTTCCAGGTAGTTGCGCAGGTGGCGCGCCTGCCGGCCGAGCAACGTCTTGTCGCCCAGCGTCTTCGTCATGATGAACGCGCCCTCGGTGATCGAGTAGAAGAGGTCGGCCAGGCTCTCCATGTCCACCTCGCGGCGCGGCGGGTAGCGCGCCGCCACCTTCTCGAGCTTCTCGCGCATCACGCGCCGCCAGCGCAGCGTGGAGTCGCGCAGCACCTCCAGCGTCGAGTCGTCGAAGAGCTTCGCCTCGTAGATGTAGGAGGCGAAGAGGCATCCCGCGAAGGGCTCCGCCATCGACGCGAATTCCTCCTCGTAGAGCGCGATGAGGAGAAGGACTTGCTGCAGCGGGTCGGACGAGAGCTTCTCCGCACGGGAGAGGCGCTCCTCGAGGTGCGCGCGGTCCATGGCGGCGTAGCGCTCGACGAGGGCGCGCGCCAGCTCGGACTTGCTGCCGAAATGGTGGAAGAAGGCGCCCTTCGTGGCGCCGGCGCGGCCGACCACGGCGTCCACGGTGGTGGCGGCGAAGCCGTGGTCGAGGATCAGGGCCTGCGCGGCGTCCAGGATCCTCTCGCGCATCCGTTCCGGGTCCCGGACCCGGGGTGAATCCATTGGCGTGTCCATGTCGTACCGTAAGGTATGTCAGGCGCAGCTAATATTCAAGGGGTTATGGACGAAAGTCTCAAAAATCCCCTTGCAACATACCAACCAGTCGGTATAATGCCGGCTTTTTTCAGGAGGTACCATGCTCAACGACGACCGCGGCCTACCCACGGCCGCCACCCAACCGCGTGCGATCGAGGCCCTTGAGCCGGCCATCGTCGCGTTCCGGAGGAATGCCATGAAATCCCCGCACCGACCCACCCTTCGCGCGCTCGCCGCCGCGCTCGCCGCCTGCGGCTTCGTGGGCGTCGCCGCGCTGGCCAGCCAGTCCGGCTTCGCCGGCAACGGCTCCGCGGACGCGGCCGATCCCCTGCTCGATACCACCTCGCGGGCCTGCGCACCGTCCACGGGCGGGCAGCCGCCCCTGCTGAAGAAGCTCGTCCTCGCGCGCACCGAAACCGCGCCGTTCCAGCCCGTTCCTGCGAAGGCCGCAGGGGGCGAGGTGCCGCTCCTCGAGGGGCTGGGCACGCTCGCCTACAAGGTGACGACGGCATCCCCGCGGGCGCAGGCCTATTTCGACCAGGGAGTGCGCCTCGCTTATGGATTCAACCATGCCGAGGCGCAGCGTGCCTTCCGGGAGGCCCAGCGGCTGGACCCGCGCTGCGCGATGTGCTTCTGGGGCGAGGCGTTCGTCCTCGGCCCCAATATCAACGCCCCCATGGATCCGGCGGCGAACGAGCCGGCGCTGGCCGCGCTCGCCAAGGCGAGGGAACTCTCGGGCGGCGCGAGCGCGAAGGAGCGCGCGCTGATCGAAGCCCTCGCGACGCGCTACTCGGGCGATGCGAAGGCCGAGCGCGCGGCACTGGACGCGGCGTTCGCCGACGCCGTGTCGGCGCTCGCGAAGCGCTATCCCGCCGACGACTTCATCCAGTTGCTGCGCGCCGAGGCGATCATGGATACCCAGCCGTGGGACTACTGGGAGGCCGCGGGAGCCAGGCCCAAGGGCCGCACTCCGGAGCTCGTCGCAGCACTGGAGACCGTGCTGCGCCGCAACCCCACGCATCCCGGCGCGATCCACTTCTACATCCACGCCATGGAATCCTCGACGGCTCCCGAAAAGGCGTTGCCGCACGCGCGCCGCCTCGGGTCGCTGGTGCCCGGCGCGGGGCACCTCGTTCACATGCCCGCCCACATCTACATCCGGCTGGGGATGTACAAGGAATCCCTCGAGGCCAACGTGAAGGCGATCGCGGTCGACGAGAAGTACTTCAGCCGGTCGCCCTCCGACCCGATGTACCGGTTCGCCTACTACCCGCACAACATCCACTTCGTGATGGTGAGCGCGCAGATGGGCGGCGACGGCCGCATCGCGAGGGAGGCGGCGGCGAAGCTCGACGCGGTGCTCGCAACCGACGCCGTCGCGAAGGTCGCGGCGCTGCAGCCCGTCAAGGCGGCGACCTACCTGACGCACGCGCAGTTCTCGGACGCCGGGACCATCCTCGCCCTGCCGGCGCCCGACGACCGCCTGGTGCTCGTGAAGGCCATGCATCACTACGCGCGGGCCGTTGCCTTCGCCTCGCTGCGGGACGTGTTGGGTGCCCGGGCCGAAATCGAGGCGCTCGAGCACATCGAGCGAAAGGCCGACTTCAAGCCGTTCGCCGAGTGGGGCGTGCCGGCCCGCGAAGTCGTGCAGACGGCGAGACTCGTGGCCACGGGGCGCCTCGCGGACGCGAAGGGCGACCTCGAGGCCGCGGCGCGGGCCTACGAGGAGGCGATCTTCGTGGAGGACTCGCTCGCCTACATGGAGCCTTCGTACTGGTACTACCCGGTCCGCCAGTCCCTGGGCTCGGTGCGCCTGCGCCAGGGGCGCCTGGACGAGGCCGAGAAGGCCTTCCGCGACTCCCTCGGGCGCGTGCGCAACAACGGCTGGGCGCTGGCGGGACTCGCCGAGACGTACCGGCGCAAGGGCGACGCGAAAGCGGAGAAGGCGGCGCGGGATGCCCAGGCGAAAGCGTGGTTCGGCGCCTCCGCGCCGGATGTCGCGAAGCTGTGACGGGAAAGGGCCTCGCCGCTAGGCGAGGTCCTTCACCAGCGCCGCGCGCGTCCCGGCGCTCACCGGGTCGGCGGCCGCCGTGTAGTTCGGGTGGTCCACGCCGATGGCGAGCGCCACGCCGTACTTGAGCGCCTCGGCCATCTCCTTCGTCAGCTCGAAGCGCAGGAAATGCACGGACGAGGTCTTTTCCTCGTTCTCGCGCTCGAGATCCTCGTCGGCGATCGCCCAGACCTTCGGCGAGCCCTCGGCCCGCACCCAGACCTTGTCCTCGATTCCCTTGAGCATCGCGAGCGCGGTGCGGCGCTCCTCGACGTCCTCGTACTCGATCATCATCGTGGCCTTGAAGTTGCGGCCGTCGGGAACGAGCGGATTGTAGGCGTCGAGCTCGTCCTGGATGCCGGACTCCTCGAACGTCTTCTCAATGCGCAGCATTTCCTGGACCTGGTAGCGGACGGTGAGCTCGTCCTCGAAGAGAAGGGTCACGTGTTCGCCGAGGCGCACGGCGCGCGCCTTCTTGTGCTCGAGCACCTTCGCGCGGAAGTCGTTCCGGGCCCTGGCGTAGGCCTCGAGGGTCATGAGGGAGTCGCGGGTGATCTTGGGCATGGTCGTGGTCGTCATGGCGTCCGGCGTCATTCGGGGAGGCCGTAGGCCATCCGCAAGAGGGTGATCGGGTGCTTCAGCTGTGCCTTGCCCAGCGTGTCGCCCATGCCCTGCTCGATGTGGCGGCCGCCGAGCTGGCAGTCGGAGCTGATCCAGTCGGGCTGCGGCTCGGCCATCTGGCGGAAGACGGGCCGGCCGATCTTCATCGCCATCTGGTGGAATTCCTTCTTGCAGCCCCAGGTGCCGGAGTGGCCCGAGCAGCGCTCGACGGTGTTCACGGTCGTGCCCGGCACCATCTCCAGCGCCTCGCGCGTCTTCTGGCCGACGTTCTGCACGCGCGAGTGGCAGGGGATGTGGTACGAAACCTTGCCGAGCGGGGTCTTGAAGTCGGTCCTGAGGAGCCCGTCCTTCTGGCGCGCGACGAGGTACTCGAAGGGGTCGAACATCGCCGCCTGGACCGCCGACACGTCCGGGTCGTCCGGGAACATGAGCGGCAGCTCCTGCTTGAACATGAGCGTGCAGGAGGGAATGGGGGTCAAGATCGCGTAGCCCTCGCGGGCGAGCTTCGCCAGCGCCGGGATGTTCTTCGCCTTGCCGGCCGCGACGGCCTCGAGGTCGCCCAGCTCCAGCTTGGGCATGCCGCAGCAGGCCTCCTTCTCGGCGATCACGTAAGGGATCTCGTTGTGGGCCAGGAGCTTCGTGAGGTCGTGGCCGATGCCGGGCTCGTTGTAGTTGATGTAGCAGGTCGAGAAGATCGCGACCTTGCCCGGCGTGCGCTGGCCGTCCTTCACGGCGAAGCCGGCGCTTCGCGCCACGTTCGGGCGGAACTTCGCCGTCGCGTACTCGGGCACCCACGCCGTCTTGTCGACGCCCAGCGTGCTCTCCATCAGCGCGCGCGCGGCGCCGGACTTGTTGAGCGCGTTGGTCACCTGCGTGACGATGGGGATCGTCGCGAGGGTTCCGAGCCCGTCGGTCGAGGCGAGGAGCTTGTCCCTGAACGCCACCTTGCCGCTGGCGAACTTCACCGCCTTCGCGCGCAGCATGAGGTGCGGGAAGTCGACGTTCCACGGATGCGGGGGCACGTACGGGCACTTCGTCATGTAGCAGACGTCGCACAGGTAGCACTGGTCGACGACCTTCCAGTACATCTCCTTCGGGACCCCGTCCACCTCCAGCGTGGGGCTTTCGTCCACGAGGTCGAACAGCGTCGGGAAGGAGCCGCACAGGCTGACGCAGCGCCGGCATCCGTGGCAGATGTCGAAGACGCGCTCCATTTCCGCGAACAGCTTCTCCGGCTCGTAGAACGCGGGGTTCTTCCAGTCGAGGGGATGCCGGGTGGGGGCTTCGAGGCTGCCTTCTCTCACGCTCATGGCACATGGGTCCTGGCGGGTTCACCAGCAATAAGGGGCGGTTGCCCGCCCCTTGGTTCGCGTTGCGCGATTTCCGCCGCTCCGGTCAGTCGGCCAGCGCGTCCAGCGCCTTCTGGAACCGGTTCGCGTGGGAACGCTCGGCCTTGGCCAGCGTCTCGAACCAGTCGGCGATCTCCTCGAAGCCCTCGCTGCGCGCGCTCTTGGCCATGCCCGGGTACATGTCGGTGTACTCGTGCGTCTCGCCGGCCACGGCGGACTTCAGGTTGTTGCGCGAGGAGCCGATCGGCAGGTCGGTCGCGGGGTCGCCCACCTGCGCCAGGTAGTCGAGGTGGCCGTGCGCGTGGCCCGTCTCGCCTTCCGCCGTCGAGCGGAACAGGGATGCGACGTCCTGGTTGCCCTCGACGTCGGCCTTGTTCGCGAAATACAGGTAGCGGCGGTTGGCCTGGGATTCGCCGGCGAACGCGTCCTTCAGGTTCTGGTGGGTCTTCGTGCCTTTGAGGGGTTTCATGCTGGCCTCCTGGTTGGGTGAGGATGCCCGGAAGGCATCCGTCGGGTGATCGATTTATAAGCCCCAAATCCTAGGCGCGACAGCGACCGGTAGTCCAATTGATTGTTCCGATTCGCGCGATAGGCGCCGCCAATCCATCGCGGTGCGCAGGGACGGGCGAGGCGCTACTTCAGGCGGCTCTCGATGAGGCGCGCCACCTGCATCGTGTCCACCTCGGTGGCGTTCTGCTCGCGCGAGAAGACCACCGTCACGATGGTCTTTCCCTTGCGGAACTTGCCGGACTTGTTGGCCTGCAGCCAGAAGGCGCGGTCGCCGATGCCCTCGATCCACTTCACCTTGCTGCGGTAGATCTTCTCGAGGTTCTCGCGCTCGTACTGCAGTTCGTTCTCGGCGGCGTACTGCACTTCCCGGATCCTCAGGACGAGAACGGCGCCCCGGCGCGAGTCCTCGAAGGCGCACTCGGAGGGATTGCCGGACTTGCGCGGCGAAATCTTCGCGGCGACGCCCCCGGCGATGGAATTCACCTCGTCCATCGAGATGATGGTGCAGGCGTCGGGCGGGACCGCGAACGCGATGGCGGCCCCGGAGGTTGCGAGCATGGCGATGAGGCGGTTTGCTTTCATGGCGGCGGCACGGGAATGGGAATGGACTGCCAATCCTAACCCAGGACGCCGCGGCGGGTGTGCGCGCCCGGCGCGGCCGTTGATCTATCTCAACGCGACGCGCGCGGCTTGCTCTAGTCTCCACGCGACAGGGCGACGAGATAGAAGCGCGCGCACGCAGGGAGCTCCATGGACCGTTCCGTTTCCGCCGACGAATTGCTGCGCAGCGCCCGCGAGGCGGCCGGCACGCGAAACGTGCGCGAGGCGGTGCGGGAGCTCACGCTGCACGCATTGCGCAGCCGCCTCCTCACGGCCCGCCACATCGCGGTCGTCGCGCGCACGGTGGGCGCGGGCATCGACAGCTCCGACGTTCCCCCGACGGCCCCGGTTCGCGACACGAATCGCGGCGCGTGGGCAGGGCTGGAGGATGCGGTGGACCGGGCGCTGCAGGCCTACGAGATCGCGGCCAGGCAATTCGCCGAGGGTCGCGCGAGGCTCCCGCCGGGGGAGCGCGAGCGGCTGCTCGCCGAAATCGCGCAGATGGAGTGCAACCTCGGCGAGGGCTGGGGATATGCGCACGCCGTTCCAGCCTCCCTGAAGGGCCGCATCGCGAGGATGACGGCGCTCCTGGGAAAGGCGGCTGCCGACGGCCCGGGGACGGCTTCCCCGTCCGAGGTTCCGTCGGCCGGCGGCGTCCTGTGCTTCGTGGCGAGCGGCGTCCTGCTGGGGTTGTCGGAGACGGCGCGCGGACCTATGTCATTGTGAGGACGGCAGCGCCGTCGAACGCTCCGCGTCGCAGGTCCTCGAGCGCCGAGTTGGCTTTCTCGAGCGCGTAGGGCACGGGCCGCGCGTCGAGCCGGATGCGGGCGGCGAGCGCCATGAACGCCTCGCCATCCTCGCGCGTGAGGTTCGCGACCGAGCGCACCACGCGCTCGCCCCAGAGCAGCCGGTACGGAAACGAAGGGATGTCGCTCATGTGGATGCCGGCGCAGACGACGGTGCCTGCCTTCGCGCACGCGGCGAGCGCCGCCGGCACGAGGCTTCCGACCGGCGCGAAGACGATGGCCGCATCGAGCGCGGCCGGGGCCGTTTCGTCGGACCCTCCCGCCCACGCGCATCCAAGTTCGCGGGCGAAGGCCTGCGAGCGCGCGTCGCCGGGACGGGTGAAGGCGAAGACTTCGCGGCCCTCGGCCACGGCCACCTGCGCGATGAGGTGCGCGGCGGCGCCGAACCCGTAGAGCCCGACCCGCGCGGCCCGGGGCGCCATCGCGTAGGCGCGGTAGCCGATGAGGCCCGCGCACAGCAGCGGGGCCGCGTGCGCGTCGTCATAGGCGTCGGGGAGGGCGAGGCAGAATCGCTCGTCTGCCACGGCGTAGCGGGCGTAGCCGCCGTCGCGGTGATACCCGGTGAAGACCGCCTCGTCGCACAGGTTTTCGTGGCCGCTCGCGCAATGGCGGCAATGCCCGCACGCGCCCGCGAGCCACGGCACGCCGACGCGCTCGCCGGGCCGGAAGCGAGAGGCCCCCGCGCCGAGCAGTGCCACGCGCCCGACCACCTCGTGGCCGGGCACCACCGGCAGGGGCACCGCGGGCAGCTCGCCGTCCACCAGATGCAGGTCCGTGCGGCAGACGCCGCAGGCCGCCACCTCGAGGAGCACCTCGCCGGGGCCGGGGGAGGGCACGGGACGCCGCACGGCGACGAGCGGCGTGCGCGGCGCGAGCAGCGTCATCGCGAGATCTTCCACGGCACGACCCTACGCTCGCTGCACGGGGAAAAAAAGAGGCGACCTCGGTCGCCTCTCTGGGGAGCCGTGCCATGGCACGGCGACGAGGAAGAGCTTCAGGCCGCGGCGCCGAGCATGTCCACCCAGGTCACGTTGCGGCGCGTCGGACGGTCGCCGCGGCGCGTCCCCTGGCGCGCCGTCGCAGAGGGATGCAGCTTCTGCAGGACGCGCAACTGGTCCACGTCGCGCAGTTCCAGTTCGCGCTGGGCGACCTGGATGAGGCCCGCGTCGGCCAGCGCGGAAAACGCGCGGCTCACCGTCTCGAGCGTGAGGCCCAGGTAGCTGCCGATCTCCTGGCGGGTCATCGGCAAGGTGATGCGGGTCGCGGGACGGCCCGCGCGGCCGCAGCGGTCGGCGAAGTTGGCGAGGAAGCGCGCGACGCGGGCTTCCGCGCCGAGCGTGCCGATGAGCGAGCGCAGGGCGTGGTCCGTCACCAGCTCGCGGCTGATGGCGCGATAGATGATCTGCTCGAAGTCGTCCAGCGAGCGGCCCAGGAGGGCGATGCTGCGGAACGGCACGACGACCACTTCGGCGTCGGTGAGGGCGACGGCATAGGACGCGTGGCGGTGGTTGCACAACCCGTCGGCGCCGACGAGATCGCCGCGCAGCGGAAAGCCGAGCACCAGCTGGTTGCCCGTCTCGTCGGCCACGAAGGTCTTGAAGAATCCCTCGGCCACGATGTACAGGGCCTCGAAGGGTTCGCCCTGCGACGTGAGACGCTGGCCCGCCTTCAGGCGCCGGTGGAGGAAAGTCGTGTCCACCTGTCGGGCGCCGGCGACATCCGGGAGTCCGAGCAGGCGGCAGGATTCGGTGAGGGTCGAGCGATGGGCATCGGCGTGGCTTGTGGCTCGGACGGTGCTCATGGTTTTTTCCTTTCGGGTAGGCATCGGGAACTCAGTGCACTGGGCCGGCTTCGGCCTCGTCGCGCCATTCGATGAGAATGTCGCGAACGCGGCCGAACTCCGCGGACTTGTCGAGGAAGACTTCGGCGCCGGCCGCCATCGCGGCCTTGCGATACGGTTCGGCGGCGAAGTTGGTCATGACGATCACGCGCATGCGCGGCAGGTGCGCTCGCACCGCGCGAAGCACTTGCAGGCCACTGCCGCTGGGGAGCTGGAGGTCGAGGATCAGCGCGTCCGGGGGCGAGCTCGTGAGGCCGTCGATGGCCGCGGGAACGTCCTCCGCCGTGCCGACGATGTCGAGCCCCTGCAGGCCCTCGAGCGAGCGCACGAGGCGTTCACGGACGGGGATGGAATCCTCGACGATGAACAGGTGGAACGCCTGGAGGGGAGACATGGCCGAATTCTGCGCGTGCGCACCCGTGGCGGACTATCGGCACGGGCTGAATCTGGGGGTAGGACGCCGCCGCGGCGCGGGGTAGGAGTCGTCCTACTGCGCCGTCAGGCGGTCGGCGGGTCCGTCGATATCCGGTGGCGGATCGCGTAGCGCACGAGGTCGGCCACCGAGGCCGCGCTCATCTTCTGCAGGATGCGCGTCTTGTGCGTGCTGACGGTCTTCACACTGAGGTGCAGGTGGGCGGCGATGTCGGAAACGCTTCGCCCGTTCACGAGGAGCTGGAAGACCTCGAATTCGCGGTCCGACAGATGCCGGTGCGGCGCCTCGTCGCCGTGCGGCTGTATGTCGAGCGCCAGTTGCTCGGCCACGTTGGAGCTGATGTACAGGCGCCCGTCGGCGAGCCGGCGGATCGCCGACACGAGCTGCCCCGGCGCGCTTTCCTTGGTGAGGTAGCCGGATGCGCCGGCCCGGATGGCGCGCACGGCGTACTGGTCCTCCTCGTGCATGGTGAGCACGAGCACGCGCAGCTTCGGCGACTCGTCCTTCACCTGCTTGATGAGCTCTATGCCGCTCTTGCCGGGCATCGAGAGGTCGAGCAGCAGGATGTCGAAGCCGCCCGCGCGCACGCGCTCGAGCACCTCGTGGCCGTTGGTCGCCTCCCCGGCGATCTCGACCCCTTCCTGGCCCTCGAGGATTCGCTTGATGCCCTCGCGAACGATGGCATGGTCGTCGGCGACGAGGACGCGGGTCATGGCGAGCCCTCGTGGATGGCGGGGAACGGAAGGCGCACGTGTATTTCGGTCCCGTGCCCGGCGTCGCCGCGCATCTCGACCGATCCCGCGAGGATGTAGACCCGCTCGCGGATCCCGACCAGGCCGAAGGAACCCTTCTTCTGGAGGTCTTCCGGCGCGAGCCCCCGGCCGTCGTCCACGACGTCGAGGTGGATCTCCCGGCCGATGGTGCGCAGGGTCACGCGGACCTTCTGCGCCGCCGCGTGGCGGCCGGCATTGGTGAGGCTTTCCTGGACGATGCGGTAGACCTGCGAGGCCAGCGGCTCGGCCAGGTTCTCGCTCGCCTCGTCCACCGCGAGCTGCACGGTGAAGCCATGGCGGCGCGAGGTGTCCTCCGCCAGCCACTCGAGCGCGGCCATGAGACCGAGGTCGTCGAGCATCAGGGGGCGCAGGTCGGCGGAAATGCGCCGCGTGGCGGCTACCGTGCTGTCGAGAACCGAGCGCATCGCGGCGATCGTCTTCAGGAATTTGCCGTCGTCGCGCGGCGTGTTGGCCTCGAGCCAGGCGAGGTCCATCTTGAGGGACGTGAGGTTCTGGCCCAGCTCGTCGTGCAGCTCGCGCGAGATGCGGCTGTTTTCCTGCTCGCGGGCCGTGCGCGAGGCGACCGAGAGCTCGCGCAGGTCTTCCCGCGCCTGGGCGAGCTCGCGGCGCGTGCGCTCGCGCAGCGACACGTCGCGCAGGATCACGGTGAAGAAGCGGTGCCCGCGGATCTCGTTCTGCGAGATCGAGGCGTCGATCGGGAACTCCTCGCCGCCCTTGCGAAGCGCCGTCACGATCCGTTGCGCCATCATCGGACGGCTGGAGACCCCCGCGCGTCCGAATTCCTCCACGTGCCTGTGGTGCTGCTGGTGGAAGCGCGACGGAATGAGCATCGCGAGCGGCTGGCCCAGCACCTCGAGCGGCTCGTAGCCGAATATCCGCTCGGCCGCGCGGTTGAACAGCGTGATCCGCTGGTCGCGATCGACCGAGATGATCGCGTCCATGGCGGAATCGACGATGCCCTGCAGGCGCATCTGGCTTTCGCGCGCGAGGTCGCGGCCCTTCCAGATCTCGTCGATGTCGTTCACCGTACCCACGATGCGCGCCGGCCGTCCGTCGTCGCCCCGGGCGACGATGCGCGCGCGCCAGCGCACCCAGCGCCAGGAGCCGTCGCGGGCGCGCATCCGGATCTCGAGGACCGCACGCTCCACGATCCCGGCCTCCATGTCCTTCATCCGGGCCCAGAAGTCGGGATAGTCGTCGGGATGGATGACTGCCCGGGCCGAGTCGACGGCCTCGTTCGGCCCCGGGGCATAGTCCCAGTTGGCGAGCATTTCGGGCGAGCGGTAGATGCGCCTCTCGCCGACGTCCCAGTCGAAAACCGCGAGTCCGGCCGTGAGGACGGCTTCGCGCCAGCAATCCGCTTTTGCCTGGGTCGTGGGAGGGTCGAGGGGGGCCATCATCGGGGCGGGGCGTTACGGGAGTGGTTACAACCGTGGGAAAAGAATAACAGGTGAGGCCGCGCCCGTCAGGGGCGCGGGGCTCAGCACTCGGCAACCTCTCCCGGCTCGGGCACCCGGGTTTCCCACCCGAGGCTCGTTTCGACGGTTTCGGCGAAGGCGAGCGCCGCGGCCTCCTCGCCGTGGACCACGAAAGTCCGAGAGGGCGCGCGCCGGAAGCCTCCCAGCCATCCGAGCAGCGCGCGCTGGTCGGCGTGGGCCGACAGCCCCCCCAGGGTGTGGGTGCGCGCGCGGACCGGCACCGTTTCCCCGAAGAGCCGCACGCTGCGCACTCCGTCCACGATTCGCCGGCCGAGCGTGCCGGCGGCCTGGAATCCGGTGAAGAGGATGCCGCATTCCTCGCGCGCGAGGTTGTGCCGCAGGTGGTGGCGGATGCGGCCGGCCTCGCACATGCCGCTCGCGGCGATCACGATCGCGCCCGCGCGGATCTTGTTGATCGCCATCGATTCCTCGGGAGTCCGCGTGAAGCGCAGCCGGTAGGGCAGGCGCCGGCGGCGAAGCGCCTGGGCGAACCGCCCGACGGCGGGATCCAGCGTCTCGAGGTGGGCGAAGGTCACCGCGGTCGCCTGGCGGGCGAGGGGCGAATCCACGAAGACGTTGAGGTCCTCGAGCTCGCCCCGCTCGCAAAGCTCGAACAGGAGGACGAGCAGTTCCTGCGCGCGGCCGAGCGCGAAGGCCGGGACGATGAGGTTGCCGCGGCGATTGCCCAGCGTGTCGCGCACGGCGCCGACCAGCTCGCGCACGGTGTCGTCCATGGGCTTGTGCAGTCGGTCGCCATAGGTCGATTCCACGAGGAGGACATCGGCGAGCGCGACCATCTCGGGGTCGCGCACCACGGGCCGCGCCGGTTGCCCGAGGTCGCCGGAAAACACGATCCGGCGCTCGCGCCCGCCTTCCCGGACCCGCACTTCCGCAATCGCGGAGCCCAGGATGTGTCCTGCGTCCAGGAAGCGCACGCGGGCATCCGGGTGGGGTCGAAATTCCACGCCGTAGGGCACCCCGCTCACCTTTCGCATGGCGTGCTCGACCTCGCGCACGCCGTAGAGGGGCTCCAGGGCCGGCGCGTTCCGGCGCCCGCCATGGGCCTTCTCGCGCGCCTGGATGTGGGCGCTGTCGAGAAGCATCACCGGCAGCAGGTCGGCGGTGGCGCGCGTGGTGTAGATCGGCAGCGCCGGCGCGCGCGCCGAGAGCACGGGCAGCAACCCGCAATGGTCGAGGTGCGCGTGCGTGACGAGGGCGAAATCGAGGCTCGCGGGGTCGAATGCGGGGAATGCGCGGTTCTTCGGCCCCGCTTCTCGTCCCCCCTGGTGCATGCCGCAGTCGACGGCGAAGCGCAGGCGGCCGGTGTCGACGATGAAGCACGACCCCGTGACCTCGCGCGCCGCGCCCAGGAAGTGGATTTGCATCCCGGGATTCTAACCGCCGGGCGGTCCGTGACCGGGGAGGGTTGGCCCATTGACCCACATCAACATTGATACCCCCCCACCATGAGACCTTTTCACCCGAGGTAGTCCAGCGCCAGCGCCTGCACGCACCCATCGGTGCGCGGGCCCGATTCCCGGGCAGGGGCGGTGGCCATTCGCGCAGGGAAACTGACGATGATCGGCGTGACGATTCGAGGACTGGCGATGGCCCTGGTGCTGGGGCTCGCGGCACCCGCCTTCGCGAAGGAGGCTCCCGCCCCGAAGGCACCCGCTGCCGCCAAGACGGCCGCCGAGGCGAGCCAGAAGTGCATCGACTGCCACTCGGAAGCGGAGCCCGGCGACAAGAGCGCCGCGGGCAAGTCCGTCCTGCTCGATCCCGCGAAGCACGCGAAGAGCCTGCACGGCTCGGGCAAGGCCGCGTGCGTCGACTGCCACGCCGACGAGGGAATGCGCAAGTACCCGCACAAGTCTCCCAAGCCCGCGCAGTGCGAAAGCTGCCACGCGAAGGCGGTCAAGGAATACGCCACGACCATCCACGGCATGGCGCGCGCCGAAGGCCGGATGGTCGCGGCCACCTGCTCCGATTGCCACGGCACCCACGACATCAAGGCCACCTCGGATGACGCGGCGAAGACGAGCCGCGCGAACCTGGAGGCGACCTGCGGCGCCTGCCACGGCAACGAGAAGATCATCAAGGAAGGCAAGATCCCCGGCGGGAACGTCTCGGCGCTGTACCACGACAGCATCCACGGCAGGCTGCTGGGCGGCACCACCAAGGCGAAGGACAAGGTCCCGGTCTGCACGGACTGCCACGGCACGCACGACATGCGCCCGAAGCGGGATCCGGAAAGCGCCGTCTCCCGCGCCAACGTCCCCGAGACCTGCGGCACCTGCCACGGCAAGGTGAAGAAGGTCTGGGCGGGCAGCCAGCACGGCAAGCTGCGCGCGAACAACGTCCTGCAGGCGCCGGGCTGCACGGACTGCCACGGGACGCACACGATCGCGGACCCGAAGACGCCCAAGTGGCAGGTCGGCGTGATCAAGGAGTGCGGCGGCTGCCACACCGAGTTCATCAAGACGTACCGCGATACCTACCATGGGCAGGTGACCGACCTCGGGTTCGCCCGCATGGCGACCTGCGCGAGCTGCCACGGCGCCCACGAGGTGCTGCCGAAGAGCAACCCGATGTCCAAGGTCTCCGAGCAGCGCATCCTCGCGACCTGCCAGGCCTGCCACCCGAAGGCCAACGCCAATTTCGTGAAGTTCCAGCCGCACGCCAACAAGCACAAGAAGGAAAGCGGCCTCATCCTCTATTACACGACGTTGTTCATGCAGCTGCTGCTGGCCGGGGTGTTCGCCTTCTTCGGCCTGCACACCATCCTGTGGCTCTACCGGTCGCTCGCCGAGATGAAGGCCAAGCGCGCCCGGCCGACCCGAGAATCGGAGAAGCACTGATGGCCAGCCAGGTCCAGGCAGGACAAGCCGCCGCGGCGGAAAGCCGCGGCGCCGCGCAGAAGTACTACGAGCGGTTCGACCGCGTCGACCGCGTGATGCACGCGTTCCTGATGACCACGTTCATCGGTTGCGCGATCACGGGGATGCCGCCCCTCTTCTCCGACGAGCCCTGGGCCGCGGGTCTCGCCCGGGCCCTCGGCGGCTTCGAGATGGCGGCCCTCATCCACCGCATCTGCGCGGGCGTGATGATCATCGTGTGGCTCCTGCACGTCGTGCGGATCTTCGGCGACGCGATCCGCCGCACGGGATTCCTCGCGATGGTCTGGGGGCCCAACTCGATGGTCCCGCAGCCGCAGGACATCATCGACATCTGGCTGCACTTCAAGTGGTTCGTGGGCAAGGGCCCGCGGCCGCCGTTCGACCGCTGGACGTATTGGGAGAAGTTCGACTACTGGGCGGTCTTCTGGGGCATGGCGATCATCGGCGGCTCGGGGCTGCTCCTGTGGTTCCCCGCGCAGTTCGCCGCGTTCCTGCCGGGCTGGGTCTTCAACGTGGCGACGGTCGTGCACGGGGAGGAGGCGCTCCTCGCCGTGGGCTTCATCTTCACGATCCATTTCTTCAACGGGCACCTTCGGCCCGAGAAGTTCCCCATGGATCTGGTGATCTTCACCGGTCGGATCCCCGAGCACGAGCTGAAGGACGAGCGCCCCGCCGAGTACCGGCGGCTGGTGAGCGAAGGCAGGCTGGAGTCGACCGAGACGACGCGGCCCACGCCGTGGACGGAGACGTTCGGCTACCTCGTGGGCGGCACCGCGGTGATACTCGGGACCCTCACCGTGATCGTCATCGTCTACAGCGTGGTCACTTGAAGTCCGGGGGCATTACAATTCGCGCGTCGGGGCCGGCTCGTCCGGCCCCGAGGCTATCGGGAACGGGCGCCGACGAGCGCCGGCACGGCACATCCAGGAGGAGCGCAATACCATGAACATTCGATTCGGCCGAAAGTCGCTGATGCTGGGGTCCGTCACCACCATCGTGCTGGGGCTGGCAGGACTCGCCGTCGTCGGCGCGGCCGGCATCGCGGGCTGGGAGTACTCCAACAGCAACGCGTTCTGCGCGACGATGTGCCACGGCGTGCACCCCGAGGAAATCGCCGCCCACAAGGTCGGCATGCACGCGCGCGTGAACTGCGTCGAGTGCCACATGGGCCGCAATTCCACGCTGCACCTGATGGCCCTGAAGCCCACGCACGCGAAGGAGCTGTGGGGAATGATCGTCGGCTACGAGCGGCCGATCACCTCCGGCACCCTGCGCCCGTCGCGCGAGGCCTGCGAGAGCTGCCACTGGCCCTCCGTCGAGCACCGCGACAGCGTCGACGTCAAGGTCCACTACGGGACCGACGCGGAGAGCAGCGAGTCGCGCACCAAGATCGTGCTGCACACGGGAATGGATGCGATTCGCCAGGGCTACACCAAGGGCATCCACTGGCACATCCAGAACGAGGTCACCTTCGCCTCGCCGGACCCGCAGAGGCGCGAGATCCCGTGGGTCTCGGTGAAGAAGCCGGACGGCACGAAGGCCACCTACATCGACGCCGGCTCGAAGCTCACGGTGCCGCAGATCGAGAAGCTCGAGAAGCGGGTCATGGCCTGCTACGACTGCCACAACTCCGTGGGACATCCGTTTCGCAACCCGGCCAACACGGTCGACGATGCCATCCGGGCGGGCAGGATCGACCGGTCGCTGCCGGATGCCAAGGCGCGAGCGGTCGCCCTGGTCAACGCGCTCGGCGAAATCACCGGCGAGACGAAGGATCGCGAGGCGAAGATCGACAAGCTCATCGCCGACGCGACGGCCAAGGCCGCCACGCCCGCGGAGCACAAGCAGGCCGAGCAGAAGTTCAACAAGGCGATGCGCGACATCCTCGTGGCCGCCTCCTTCCGTGAGAAGGGGTTCTCGTGGAAGTCGTTCCCGAACCACACGGGGCATGCCGATACGCCGGGCTGCTTCCGTTGCCACGACGGCAAGCACTACAACGACAAGGGCGAGGCGATCCGGCTCCAGTGCACGCTGTGTCACGCGCTGCCGGAGGTCGTGCGGGAGAAGGGCAAGGGGACCGTGGCTTCGCTGCTGCCGGACAAGGCCGGCGAGAAGCAACCCGAAAGCCACCAGCGCCCGAACTTCATGCACACGCACAGCGACGACGTCGGGCCGGAATGCGAGAAGTGCCACGGCACGCCCCTCAAGCAAGGCAAGCAGGGGGGCAACTTCTGCGCGAACCCGGCTTGCCACGGGCGGACCTGGCCGGGGATGGACCTGACCGCCGAGCCCCCGAAGAAAGCCTCCGTCGAGCCGGAGAAGAAGGGCTAGGGGCGGGCTTGCGGCGATGACCGATACGGCGCGCCGGGGATGGGCCCCGGGGTCGCCTTCAACCAAGGAGATGCCATGAAACGCATGATGATCGCGCTGGCCGCCACCGGGTTCCTCGCCGCCGCGCTGCCGGCTTCCGCCGACGAAGCGCTGTTCAAGGCCAAGGGCTGCGTGAAGTGCCACGACGCGGAGAAGAAGAAGAAGGGGCCGGCCATCAAGGCGATGTCGGCCAAGTACAAGGGCGACGTCGGCAAGGCCACGGCCGTGGTGAAGGGCAAGGACCACCCCGAGGTCGACGCGACCGATGCCGAGCTGAAGAAACTCGTCGGACACGCCGTCGGCGCCAAGTAGCCGCGGCGGGACGAAAAAAAACGCCGGCGCGAGCCGGCGTTTTTCATTGGGGAGGCGCGGAACCTACTGCGCGAGGATCCATTTCGCGATCTTGCCGGCGACCGCGGCGTCGCCGCCCTTCACCGTCTTGTGATCCTCTTCGACGCCGTCGACCTTGATCTTGCCGCCTTTCGACAGGAACGCGGTGAGCTTCGCTTCCGCGTCGGCCTTGCCCTTGTACTTCTTCGCGACTTCCTTGTAGGACGGGCCGTCCTTCTTCTTGTCCACGGCGTGGCACTTGAGGCAGCCGTTGGACTTGGCCGCGGCTTCGTCGGCGGAGGCGAGGCCGGGCGCAACGAGCGCGGCGGCGAGGGCGAGTGGGATGAGCAGCTTCTTCATGAGGGGTCTCCTGGATCTGTGGACGGAACGCGGCGCTATTCTTCCACACCTGGCCGGCGCGGTGGCAACCCAAACAACGCGCCGGGGGTGCCATCCGTTGACCGGTTGACCTGCGTCAAACGCGGGAAATGACGAGGGGCCCGCGCCGCAGCGGGGCCCCTCCGGTTGTGCTGGTGGGAAATACTGGGATCGAACCAGTGACCCCGCCCGTGTGAAGGGCGTGCTCTACCGCTGAGCTAATTTCCCGGAAGGCCGACATTTTAGCCGAAAACCGGCGCCGCGAGAGCGGGCGGGGGCGCGCGAAGATTTAGAATGCGTGTTTTCCCGCTCATCCTTCCCATGGTCCGCACCCGTTTCGCCCCCAGCCCCACGGGCTACCTCCACATCGGCGGCGCCCGCACCGCGCTCTTCTGCTGGGCCTACGCCCGGCGTCACGGCGGCAAGTTCATCCTGCGAGTCGAGGACACGGACCGGGAACGCTCCACGCAGGACTCCGTCCAGGCCATCCTCGACGGCCTGGCGTGGCTCGGCATCGACTGGGACGAGGGGCCCTACTACCAGATGCAGCGGCTCGCGCGGTACGGGGAGGCCGCCGAGAGGCTCCTGCGCGAGGGGAAGGCCTACCGCTGCTACTGCACGCGGGAGGAACTCGACGCGATGCGCGAGGCCCAGGTCGCCCGCGGCGAGAAACCGCGCTACGACAGGCGCTGGCGCGATTCCACCGAGACGCCGCCGGCCGGCCGGCAGGCCGTGATCCGATTCAAGAATCCGCTCGAGGGCGCCGTCACCTGGGACGACCTCGTGAAGGGGCCCGTGACCGTCTCGAACGAGGAGCTGGACGACCTCGTGCTGGTTCGCGCCGATGGCGTGCCGACCTACAACTTCGGTGTCGTCGTGGACGACGTGGACATGGCGATGACGCACGTGATCCGGGGCGACGACCACGTGAACAACACGCCCCGGCAGATAAACCTCTATCGCGCCCTCGGCGCCGATGTGCCGCATTTCGCGCACGTGCCGATGATCCTCGGCGCCGACGGCCAGCGCCTCTCGAAGCGCCACGGGGCCGTGAGCGTACTCCAGTACCGCGACGAGGGGTTTCTTCCGGACGCGCTGGTGAATTACCTCGCGCGCCTCGGCTGGTCCCACGGCGACGAGGAGATGTTCACGCGCGCGGAGCTGGTGGAATGGTTCGACCTCGAGCACGTGAGCCGCTCGCCGGCGCGCTGGGACCCCGAGAAGCTCAAGTGGCTCAACGGCGAGTACCTGAAGCGCATCCCCGCCGGGGACCTGGTGGAAGGCATCCGCGCCCGCAACCCGGCGGTCCACGCGGAAATCGTGGCGGCCATGGATCCGATCGCGATGACGGCGGTGGGGCAGGGCAGCTGGTCGCTGGTGGGCGAGCACGAGGCGTTCCTGCACGAGCTCGCCTCTCCCGTCACCACGGATCCGGCGATCGTCGCGCAGTACCTCGATCCGAAAGGGCGGGCGATCGTGGGCGAGCTCGTCGCGGCGCTCGAGCCGGTCGAATGGAGCGCGGCCGGCGTGAAGGCGGCGCTGCAGGCGTTCGTGAAGGGCCGGGGACTCAAGATGCCCGAGGTGATGATGCCGCTTCGGGTGGCGGTCACCCGCAGGGCGCAGACCAAGGCGATCGACGCGATCGTGGCCGCGCTGCGCAAGGAAGTGGTGCTCGAGCGTCTTCGCCACGCCGCTGCGGGATGACAAGGCTTTGCATGCCGGCGGGTCCCTCGGTATAATTGCCGGCTCGGTTGGGGGTATAGCTCAGCTGGGAGAGCGCTTGCATGGCATGCAAGAGGTCAGCGGTTCGATCCCGCTTACCTCCACCAAACGAGTACGACGGAGAACGGAAGGCCGCCAGGCTTTCCGTTTTCATGTCCCCATCGTCTAGAG
>JAGRPO010000273.1 GCA_019449455.1 Betaproteobacteria bacterium
GATCCGCGCCGACATCTCTCTCGCCACGCTCGGGCGAAACTACGAGGTGGCCCGGCGCCATGCGCCCGGCTCGCGCGTGCTGGCGGTGGTGAAGGCCAACGCCTACGGCCACGGGCTCGCGCGCGTCGCGAAGGCGTTGCCTCAGGCCGACGGCTTCGCGACCCTGGAGCTCGACGGCGCCGTTCGCCTGCGCGAATCCGGCTTCGCGCGCGAGATCGTCCTTCTCGAGGGCGTCTTCGAGCCCGCCGAACTCGTGGACGTGGTCGCCCGGCGCATCGCGACGGTGGTGCACTGCGAGGAGCAGCTTCGCATGCTGGAGCACGCACGCCTCCAGGCGCCGCTCGACGCCTACCTCAAGATAAACACCGGCATGAACCGGCTGGGCTTCTCTCCCGGCGACGCGAAGGCCGCCCTCGACCGCCTTCGGCGCTCGGGCGCGGTCGGGTCGATCACGCTCATGACCCACTTCGCCACCGCCGACGGCCCCGAAGGCGTGCACGAGGCGATGAACCGCTTCGAGACGGCCACCCACGGCATCGACCTGCCGAGAAGCCTCGCCAACTCCGCGGCCATCCTCGCGCATCCGCGCACGCATGCCGACACGGTCAGGCTGGGCATCGCCCTTTACGGCGCCACGCCGTTCGCCGACCGCAGCGCGCAAAGCCTCGGCCTCGCGCCAGCGATGACCTTGCGCTCGAAGCTCATCGCCGTTCAGGAAACGGGCCCCGGCGAGCACGTGGGATACGGCGCCACGTTCCACGCGCCGCACGCGATGCGCATCGGGGTGGTCGCCTGCGGCTACGCGGACGGCTACCCGCGCCACGCGCCCAACGGCACGCCGGTGCTCGTGGACGGCGTGCGCGTGCGGACGGCGGGCCGCGTGTCCATGGACATGATCACCGTCGACCTCACGCCGGTGCCGGACGCGCGCATCGGCTCCGACGTCGTCCTCTGGGGCGAGGGCCTGCCCATCGACGAGGTGGCGCAGTCGGCCGGCACGGTGGGCTACGAGCTCATGTGCGCGCTGGCGCCGCGCGTGCCGGTGGCGGAGGTGGCGTGAAGGCGCGCAAGGGGACGCAGCCGGTCCTTACCCGCGACTACGTGCGCTCCGAGGTGGCCCGGCGTTATGCGACGCGGCTGCACATGACCCTCATCATCGCGGGGAGCGTCTCGGTCGGCGCGCTGGTCACCGCGCTGCTCATGCGCGCCGGCGTGGATTCCCTGTGGCTGCGCTGGCTGCCGGCGCTCGCCAGCGCGTATGTCGCGTTCTTCGCGGGCGTCTGGCTGTGGCTGCGGCTTTCCGCCTACGGGCGGCACCTGCGGGAGGCCGCGCGACGCGATCGCGAATCGCTCGTGGACAACGGCATCGACGTTCTCGACGCCTTCACCAACCTCCCGCTGCCGCGCGGCGGCGGCTCGGTCGTGCGCGAGGTGCTTCGCTCGGGCGGCGGCGCGTTCGACGGGCGTGGGGCGTCGGCAAGCTGGGTGGGCGATTCGGTCTCGCAGGCGGTATCGGCGCCCTCGGGGATTGCGGACGGTCTCGGCGACGCGGCAGGAGAGGCCGTGGGCGAGGCGGTGGGCGCAATCGCGGGCGACGACGGCGGCATCGTGCTCGTGATCGCGATCGCGCTGCTGGCCCTGGTCCTGGCGGTCCTCTTCGGCGCGGCGGCGTTCGTCATCTGGCAGGCGCCGGCGATCCTGGGCGAGGTGGTCTTCGAGGTGCTCCTGGGGTCTCCCCTCGTGCGCGGCGTGCAGGCCGTGGACGCGGGCAACTGGGCCCGGGCGCTCTTCGCCCACACCTGGAAGCCGTTCGGGCTCGTCACCGCGTTCGCCCTGGCGTTCGCCGCGTTCGCGGGCGCGGCGGCCCCGCAGGCGCGCACCGCCGCGGAAGTGATCGCGACGCTCTCGGCGAAGGCGGCTGACTGATGGCGAAGGCGAAGAGCGTCTACTCCTGCACCGAGTGCGGCGGCCAGTCGCCCAAGTGGCAGGGCCAGTGCCCGCACTGCGACGCGTGGAACACGCTCGTCGAATCGGTCGTGGAAGGCGGGAAGGCCGCGGGCGCCAACCGCTTCGCGAGCCTGGGCGGCACGGGCGAGGTGGTGTCGCTGGGCGAGGTCGAGGCGAAGGATTTCCCGCGGCTGCCCACGCTCATCGGGGAGTTCGACCGCGTGCTGGGCGGCGGGATCGTCGAGGGCGGCGTGGTGCTCATCGGCGGCGACCCCGGGATCGGCAAGTCGACGCTGCTGCTGCAGGCCGCGGCCCGGCTCTCGGAGCAGGTGCGGGTGCTCTACGTGACGGGCGAGGAATCGGCGCAGCAGGTGGCGCTGCGCGCGCGGCGGCTGGAGGTGAACGCCTCGAAGATCCAGCTGCTGCCCGAGATCGAGCTGGAGAAGGTCCAGGCGACGATCGCCGCGCTGAAGCCCGGCGTGGCGGTGATCGACTCGATCCAGACGCTCTACTCGTCGGCGCTGACTTCCGCGCCGGGGTCGGTGGCGCAGGTTCGCGAATGCGCCGCGCAGCTGACTCGCGTGGCCAAGCAGTCGGGCACGGCGATCGTCTTCGTCGGACACGTCACGAAGGAAGGGGCGCTCGCGGGGCCGCGCGTGCTGGAGCACATGGTGGACACGGTGCTCTATTTCGAGGGAGACACGCACACGAGCTTCCGCCTCATCCGCGCGTTCAAGAACCGCTTCGGGGCGGTGAACGAGATGGGGGTCTTCGCGATGACGGAGAAGGGGCTGCGCGAGGTGACGAACCCCTCCGCGCTGTTCCTGTCGCAGCATCGCTCGGACGTGGCGGGGTCCTGCGTCATGGTCACGCAGGAGGGCACTCGGCCGCTGCTGGTCGAGCTGCAGGCGCTCGTGGACGAGGCGCACGGCGCGCAGCCGCGGCGGCTCACGGTGGGGCTGGAGCAGAACCGGCTCGCCATGCTGCTCGCGGTGCTGCACCGGCACGCGGGAATCGCGCTCTTCGACCAGGACGTGTTCGTGAACGCGGTGGGGGGGGTGCGGATCGTGGAGCCGGGCGCGGACCTCGCCGTCACGCTCGCCATCGTCTCGAGCCTTCGCAACCGCGCATTGCCGGCCAAGCACGTGGTCTTCGGCGAGGTGGGACTCGCCGGCGAGGTGCGGCCCGTCCAGCGCGGGCAGGAGCGCCTTCGCGAGGCCGCGAAGCTCGGCTTCACCCACGCCATCATCCCGGCCGCCAACAAGCCGCGGCACCGGATCGAAGGCATCGAGGTCGTCGCCGTCGAGCGCCTCTCCGAGGCCGTCGACTACAAATAATTCGGGGACGGTTCCTGGGAACCGTCCCCGAATTATTTGACGAGCAGGACGACGAGGAGGCCGGTGGCGGCGAGGGCGAGGACGACGATCGCCACGATGGCCGGCATGTTCGACGTCGTGCCCTCGGGGAAGGCGTGGCCTTCGTCGCGGGTTTCCGGAGGCTGGACGGCGAAGCGGGGAATGGGCCGGAACCTGGGCTGCTCGGGCTCGGGCGCCGCGGCGTCCGCCGGCGGCGGGACGGCAGGGGCGAGCGGGCTGCCCGCCTCGATCTTGCCGCGGTAGGCGCGCATCTTCTGCGTGGCCGTGATGTAGTCCTCGAATTCCTCGGTCTGGTTCGTCATCGACGCCAGCCGCAGGGTCGCGTCGAACGAGTCGAAGGTCTTGTCGATCACGAGGGGCTTGGTGATCTCGTCCTCGCGCAGCGGCGCCTTGTCGGCCTTGCCGCCGACGCTCATCGGTATCGTGGAGATGTCCGCGGGGAGCGTCTCGCCGGAAGGCCTGGGCGGCGGCGCCGAGCGCGCCTTCAGCGCCACCGAGGGTCGCGCCGCGTCGAGCTGGCGCCGCACCTCGCGCAGGTCGTCGGCGAACTCCTTCACCGACTGGTAGCGGTCGTCCACGGCCTTGGCCATGGCCTTGGCGACGATCAGGTCCAGCATGGCCGGCACGCCGCGGTTGTGCGTGGACGGCGGCGGCGGCGCCGTGTTCACCGTGGCGTACATGATGGCGTTCACGTTGTCGCCGTCGAACGGCGCCATGCCGGTGAGCGCCTCGTAGAGCACCACGCCCAGGGAGAAGATGTCGGTGCGCGTGTCGAGCGACTTGCCGATCACCTGCTCGGGCGACATGTAGCGCGGGCTTCCCAGGATCAGGCCCGTCATCGTCTTCACGGCGGAGTTGGGCAGCCGCGCGATGCCGAAGTCGGTGATCTTGGCGATCCCGCCCTTGAGCACCATGATGTTCGACGGCTTCACGTCGCGGTGCACGATGTCCTGCTGGTGCGCGAACCACAGCCCGTCTGCCACCTGCGCGATGATGTCCACCACCTGCTCGGTGGGCAGGAGCTTGCCGCTCGCGATGATGTCCTTGAGCTCCTGCCCCTCCAGGAACTCCATCGCCATGTAGGCGACCTGTTCGGTCTTGCCCACGTCGTAGATGGTGACGATGTTGGGGTGGTTCAGGCGCCCGGCGGCCTTGATCTCCTGCTGGAAGCGCTGCTCGTACTCCTCGAGCTCCTGCTTCGAGAGGTTCAGGTTGATCGTCTTGATCGCCACCGTGCGGTCGATGATCGGGTCCACGGCCTTGTAGACGGTGCCCATGGCGCCTTGCCCGATCTCGGAGACGATCTTGTAGCGGCCCAGGATCGGGGTCATGGGGCCTTCTTCCGTGCCTTGTCGGCCAGCGCCCTTTTTGCCTGCGCCTTGGCGCCGGCGAAGGTCCTCGTCCAGGACGGGTGCCCGGATTCCGCGGGGGTGAGGTCGAAATCCGGATCGACGTCGTAGATGCGGATGAACCCGGCGCGGCAGGCCGGGTAGCGGCCCATCAGGCACAGGCAGAACGCGGCGTGCTTGAGCGCGCGCACCTGGTCCTTCTTGTCCTTGAGACCCTCCTTGAACGATTCGTCCAGGAGCTTCAACGCCTCGGGAAACTCCCCGGCCTCGTACTTCACCAGCCCGTCGACCAGCATCTGCTCGGCCTTGGGGAGCGACTCCTTGGGCTTGCCCTGCGCGGCCTCGCGCTCGGCGATGAGGGTGGCGCGCACGGTGCGGTACACCGGGCCCCAGACGGGGTGGCCGTCCTCGGCGGGCGTGAGGGCGAAGGCCTGGTCGATCTCGAATGCCTTGCGGAACTCGGCGGCGCACTGCGCCTCGCGCGCGGCCGCGCAGTGGATGAAGGCGAGGTACTTGCGCGCGCGACCCTGGTCGGGCTTCTCGAGGAGCCCGTGGTCGAGGGACGCCTGCAGGCTCTTCAGGGCGCCGTCGAAGTCGCCCGCCTCATGGAGCTTGATGCCGGTGGCGAGCTGCTCCCTGGCGCGCGCGCGAAGCGTGTCTTCCGTGATCTGGGGCGCGACCGGCTTCGGCGCGTCCGGGGGCACCAGGGCGCACGAGGCGAGGGCAGCGGCGATTGCGATCGCACCCGCGCGGCGAAGGGCGGCAAGGAAGCGCATCACTGGAAGCGGTGGCGGATGGTGAGTTCGTCGCGCGACTTCACGTCGACGTTCTCGACGTGGACCGGGAACGTGGTGTTCTTGATCTCGATCCTGTACTTGCCGGGCGCGAGCTTGAGCGACTTGATCGGCGGGCTCACGCCGCCGGGCTTGCCGTTCACGACCACTTCGCCCCACGGCTGGATGGCGAAGATCAGGGTGGCGGGCGGCACGGACGGGGCGGACGGGGCACTGGCGGGCGCCCCCTTGGCGGCATCGGCCTTTTGCGGCTCGGCCTTGGCGTGGACGGCGGGCCCGGCGGCTTTCGCCGCATCCGCTTTCGCGGCGTCGGCTTTCGCCGCCTCGGCCTTGGAGTCGGCCACGCTGGCGACGGGGGCGGCCGCCGGTGCTTCGACGGGCGCGGGGTGCGGCGGGGTCGAGGCGGGCGCGGTGGCCACGGCCGGCGCGGTCGCCGGGGCCGGAACGTCTCCCTTCTTCGTGGCCACCAGGAAGCCCAGCAGCGCGACCACGGCGGCCAGCGTGCCGGCCACGATGGTGAGCTTCTTCTTGTCCTGGACGAAGTTGGGGATGGTGAGCGTCACCGTGGCGGTCCCGGTCGGGGAGGCCGCGGAGGCCGTGCGCTTCACGTTGGTGCTCGTGGTGGCGGTGCGGTCGCGCATGCTGTCGCGCGCCTTCTTCATCGCGCCTTCGTTGTGCCCGACCACGTAGATCTCGTGCTCGCGCACGTGCTTGTCGGTGCGCGAGCCCTCGTAGGTGAAGAGCTTGGCGTACTCGCTCGCGAGGTTCGACACCACGTCGTAGTACGACCGCGACACGACGATCTGGCCGGGGCGCGCGAAGCTCATGATGCGCTGCGCGACGTTGATTCCGTCGCCGATGATGTTGGGGTGCCCGTTGATGTCCTTCACCAGCTTCACGGGCCCGAGGTTGATGCCCATGCGCACCGCGTCGTCGCCGGCCTCCTCGATCTGGGTGGAGGTCTGGTTCTCGCGCACCATCGCCTCGCGCAGCGACAGCGTGGTGAAGAGCGCGTCCTCCGGGTCGCCGAGGAACGAAAGCGCCGCGCCGTCGCCGGTGTCGAGGATGATCCGGTCGTTGACCGGAATGTCCTTGATGGCTTCCGACAGGTTGTTCGTGAGGCTCGTCTTCAGGCGGATCTGCTCGCCCACCGGCTTCTTGGAATAGCCGACGAGGTCGATGAACACGACGCTGCAGATGAAAGTCCGGTTGGCCTGATCGAGCATCGTTCGACCTGAGATGGCGGGCGCACCGCCCCCCTTTGGGTAGTTATATCTTTTAAAAAAAGGGACTTACCGAACGAAGTTCGGGCGAGTCCTAGTTTAGCCGATTCCCGGCGCCGTTGCCTGTGGTTTACGTCACGATTGCGAGCGGCGAACTGCCGAGCGACCTTCCCTCGGGACCGAGCAGCCGGAGGTACGCGACGGCGAGCGTTTCCGATGTCGGCAGCGCGGCGCGGTTCTCCCCCGGATGGCTTTGCGCACGCTGCGGGGAGGCGACCGGCCCCGGCACCACGACGTGGAACCGGGGCTTGCCGGCCTGCTCGCACTCGTCGGCCCAGATGGCGGCCAGCGTCCCGAGGCCCGACTTGGACACGGCGAAGGCGCCCCAGTAGGCGGCGGGCTGGAAGGCGTGGGTCTCGGCGGTGAAGACGACGGCGCCGTCGGGCGCGGCGGAGAGCATCGGCAGGCAGGCGCGCGTGAGCGCGAAGGGTGCGGCCAGGTTCACGCGCAGGTGCGTCATCCACTGGTCGAGGGGCTGGTCGCGCAGCGGCACGAGCGGCGTGAAGTGCACGGCGCAATGGACCAGGGCGTCGAGCCGGCCGAGGTCGCGGCGAAGCATGCCCGCGAGCGTCTCGAACTCGCGGTCGCCGGCGCTGGCGAGATCGAGCGGGATGGCCGCGGGCTCCTTGCCGCCGGCCGCGACGATGGCGTCGTAGGTCTCGGCGAGCGCCTCGGGCTTGCGGCCCAGCAGGGCGACCGTGGCGCCATGGGCGGCGCAGGCTAGCGCCACCGCGCGGCCGAGCCCGCGGCCGGCGCCGGTGACGAGCACCACGCGGTCGCGCAGCAGGTCGCCGGGAGCCTCCCAGGCGGCGGAAAGGGTTCGGGATTCGGTCATGGCGTTTGCGTCCAGTCGAGGATCGTTCGGGCCGCGCGGGCGCCGCTGACGACCGCGGCCTCCAGCGTGGCGGGGTAGGGGCCTTCGGTGTAGTCGCCCGCGAGCGCCAGGCCGGGGGCGCCGGTGGCCGCCGGCGGCCGGAACGCGCCGGGCACGCAGGCGAAGGTGGCGCGCTTCTCGGAGATCACCTTGGTCCAGCGCGGCGGGTCGAGCGTGGCGCCCAGGCGCTCGATCTCGCGGTGCACGGCGGTGGCGAGCACGTCGTGGTCCAGCGCCGCCTGGGCGTGCGAGGACGAGATCACCGCGGCCACGAGGCCGCGCGTGCCGCCGAGCGCGTCGCGGTCGAACACCCACTGGGCGTGGCCGCCGTCGACGCCCGTCATCGCGAAGGGCAGCCGCACCCGCGCGTCGTACTGGAGGTACACGGTGGTGATGGGCTCGTGCGCGATGGCCGAGATCCTCGCCGCCAGGGGCGCGAGCGCCGGCACGGTCCCCAGCAACGTGGCCGCCTCGTAAGGGGCGGTCGCGCACACCACGGCGTCGAAGTCGCGCGCGCCCTCGGCGGTGGCAAGGCGCCACTGCGAGGCGCCGCGCGAGAGCCCGAGGACCCGCCCCCCCAGCACGATCTGCGCGCCGCGCTCGCCCAGCCACGCGATCGCCGGGTCGGGAAGCAGGGAGGAGAGGTCGAACGCGGGCAGCACCAGGTCGGAGTCGCCGCGCTCCCGCATGAGGGCGTCGCGGAGCACGCGCGCGAACACGCGGGCGTCGGCGCGGCCGGCCGGCGTGTTGAGCGCGGCCACGCACAGGGGCTCCCACAGCAGGCGGCGCAAGCGCTGCGGCTGCCCCAGCCGGTCGAGGAGCCCGGCCACGGTCTCGCCCTCCCGGGCCGCGGCCTCGGCGCGGCGGATGGCGAAGGCGAAGGCGACGGCCGCGCGGCGCTCCCCGAAGGCGAGCCCGCGCGCGAGCGCGAGGGCGGCGGCCAGGTGCAGCGGCGCGGGAAGGCGGGGCGCGGCGAGCTCGAGCTCGCCGGGATAGCGGATCGCGAGCGGCTCGCGCCGCACGGCGTTTTCCGGGACGCCCACGGAACGCATGAGCGCGAGGGTGTGGTGGTAGGCGCCGAGCAGGATGTGCTGGCCGTTGTCCAGGGTGCTGCCCCGGTACTCGATGCGCCTCGCCCTTCCTCCCGCCGTGCGGTTGGCGTCGAAGAGCGTGACCGCGGCGCCGCCGCGCACGAGCCCGACGGCGGCGGCGATGCCGGCGTAGCCCGCGCCGACGACGGCGACGTGCCTTCCGCTCATGCGGTGATCCAGGTCCGCCATCCGATCCAGAGCTTGCGGATCGGGGTGAGCGAGACGCGCCCCTCGAGCACGGGAAAGCCGTCGCGGCGGATCTCCGCGAGGAGCGTGCGGTAGATGGCGGCCATGATGAGGCCGGCGCGCTGGCTGCGGCGGTCCTCGGGGTGCAGCCGGGCGAAGGCCTGCTCGTAGAGCGACTCGGCCCGGGCCGCCTGCTCGGCCATCAGCGCGCGGAAGGCCTCGCCGCCCTTGCGCGCGAGGATGTCCTCGGCCGAGAGCCCGTGGCGCGCGAGCTCGTCGGCCGGCAGGTACACGCGCCCGCGCCGCGCATCCTCGCCCACGTCGCGGATGATGTTGGTGAGCTGGAAGGCGAGGCCCAGGAGCTCCGCGTACTCGAGCGTCTGCGGGTGGCGGTAGCCGAAGATGGCGGCGGAGATCTGGCCCACCACGCCCGCCACGCGGTGGCAGTACACGCGAAGCGCGCCGAAATCGGCGTAGCGGTGGTGCGTGAGGTCCATCTCCATGCCGTCGATGATCTCGTTCATGCGTGCCCCGTCGATGCCCATGGGCGCCACGAACGGCGCGAGCGCGCGCGTGACCGGGTGCGAGGGGTGGCCCGCCAGGAGGTTCGCCACCTCCGTGCGCCACCACGCGAGCTTGGCGCGCGCCACCGCCGCGTCGCTCGCCTCGTCGGCCACGTCGTCCACTTCGCGGCAGTAGGCGTAGAAGGCCGTGATCGCCCGCCGCTTCTCCGGGGGCAGGAACAGGAAGCTGTAGTAGAAGCTCGAGCCGCTGGCCGCGGCCTTCTGCTGGCAGTATTCGTCGGGTGTCATGGAGCGGCCGTGCGCACCGGGGCGGGCCTCCAGAAGGCCGCCTTCCAGAGGATGCGCGCCCAGTCCCCGGCCTTCAACACCGGCCGGTGGCGGAAGACGTCGCCGTGCACCGCGTCGATCCGGTCGAGGATGCGAAGCCCGCCCGCGGAGATGGCGCGGATCTCGAGGCCGATGCGCCCCGGCAGTCGCGTGCCCAGCGGGGAGCCGGCGCGCATCATGGCCCGCGCCCGCTGGCACTGGAAGCGCACCAGGTCCGGCCAGGCGCCGTCGCTGCGGCCCTCGGCGATCCGGCTTTCGTCGATGCCGAAGCGCGCCAGGTCCTCCTGCGGCAGGTAGACGCGCCCCTTGCCCCAGTCCACGGCGATGTCCTGCCAGTGGTTGATGAGCTGCAGGCTCGAGCAGATGGCGTCGGAGTCGCGCAAGTTCGCCGGGTCGTCCTTGCGGAAGAGGGCGAGCAAGAGCCGGCCGACGGGGTCGGCGGAGCGCCGGCAATAGTCCATGAGCTCGTCGAAGGTGGCATAGCGCTTCTTCACCACGTCCTGGCGGAAGGCGTCGAGGAGGTCGTGGAAGAGCCCCAGGGGCAGGTCGTGGGCCACGATCGCGTCGTGCAGGCGCGAGAACACGGGGTCGGCCGGGCGCTCGCGGCGCCCGATGCGCTCCAGGTTGCGGGCGTAGCCGTCGAGGAGGGCGAGGCGCTCGGCGTCCGTGTGGGCGCCTTCGTCGGCGAAATCGTCGGCATTGCGGGCGAACGCGTAGATGGCCTCGACCGGGGGCCGCAGGGCGGGCGGAAGAAGCCAGGAAGCGACGGGGAAGTTCTCGTAATGCTCGACCGGCAAGGGGAAGGGGAAACGCTTGAATTTTCGGGATTATATCGGTCCGCCGCCGCGCCATGCGCGCGCGCGGGGCGCGGGCGCTCTTCGGGTATAATTTCGCCTTTACCGCGAAAGTGGCGGAATTGGTAGACGCACCGGATTTAGGTTCCGGCGCCGAAAGGCATGGGGGTTCGAGTCCCTTCTTTCGCACCAAGTTCGTACGGCCGATACCCTGACGGCCGCCCCTCGCGGAAATTCTTCCGGGGGAATCTCACAGGACTATCCACATGCAGCAGGCAGTCGAAACGAAGCCCAGCCCGCTCGAGCGGCAACTGAAGGTGGCGGTGCCCGTCGCGCAGCTCGAGGCGGACATCGCGCAGCGCATCAAGCAGCTCGCGCGCACGGTGAAGATGCAGGGCTTCCGGCCCGGCAAGGTGCCCCTCAAGATGGTGGAGCGCCACTACGGGTTCCAGGTGCGCCAGGAGGCGCTGTCGGACAGCGTGCAGCGCCTGTTCGCCGAGGCGGTGCGCAGCCAGAACTACCGCGTGGCGGGCATGCCGCGCTTCGAGCCCGTGCAGGCGGGGGCCGACGCGACCGCGTTCGAGTTCCAGGCGGTGTTCGAGGTCTACCCGGAGATCACCATGGGCGAGCTCGCCGAACGCAAGGTGACGCGCCCGGTGACGGAAGTCTCCGACAAGGACGTCGAAGCCACCATCGAGACGCTGCGCAAGCAGCGCGCGACCTACGAGCGCGTCGCGCGCGGCGCCGCCAACGGCGACCTCGTGAACATCGACTTCGCCGGCACGGTCGACGGCGCGCCGTTCGAGGGCGGATCGGGCCAGAACTTCACCGTGGTGCTGGGCGAGGGCCGCATGCTCCCCGCCTTCGAGGCGGCCCTGCTGGGGCTCGCCGAGGGCGCGCAGAAGTCCTTCCCGATCGTCTTCCCCGAGGACTACGTCGAGCACCTCAAGGGCAAGACCGCGGAATTCGCCGTGAAGGTGAACCAGGTCGCCGAGCCCAGGCTTGCCGAGGTGAACGCGGATTTCGCCCGCTCGCTCGGCGTGGAGGACGGCGACGTCTCCCGGATGCGCAACGAGATCCGCCAGAACATCGAGCGCGAGGTGAGGAAGCGCATCCAGGCCAGGGTGAAGGAGCAGGTGATGGAAGGCCTCGTCGGCTCGGCCACCTTCGAGGTCCCGCGCTCGCTCATCGAGGCCGAGACGGCCCGCATGCACGAGGCGGCCGTCGCGGACCTGAAGAGCCGCGGCATGACCTCCCAGAACATCGAGCTTCCCGCGGACCTCTTCGCCGACCGCGCCCGGCACCGGGTGACCCTCGGCCTGCTGGTGGCGGACATCGTGCGCAAGAACGAGCTCGCCGCGCGCGCCGACCAGGTGCGCAAGGTGATCGAGGAGCACGCCGAGAGCTTCGAGCAGCCCGCCGAGATGGTGCGCTGGTTCTACACCCAGCCCGAGCGGATGGGCGAGGTGGAGGCCGTCGTGATGGAGGACAACGTCGTAGAATGGTCTCTCGCCCGCATGAAGGTCGAGGACAAGCCCACGGCCTTCGAAGAGCTGATGGGCACGAAGAAGGCGTAATCGAGGAGACGCGATGCGAGACGAATACCAGGGGCCGGTGGGCCTTGGCCTGATCCCGATGGTGATCGAGCAGTCGGGGCGCGGCGAGCGCGCCTACGACATCTATTCGCGCCTGCTCAAGGAGCGCGTGATCTTCCTCGTCGGGCCGATCAACGACTCGATGGCGAACCTCATCGTGGCGCAGCTCCTGTTCCTGGAGAGCGAGAACCCCGACAAGGACATCAACCTCTACATCAACTCGCCGGGCGGCAGCGTCTCGTCGGGCATGGCGATCTACGACACGATGCAGTTCATCAAGCCCGACGTCTCGACCCTGTGCACGGGAATGGCGGCCAGCATGGGCTCCTTCCTCCTCGCCGCGGGCGCCAAGGGCAAGCGCTTCATCCTGCCCAACTCGCGCGTGATGATCCACCAGCCCTCGGGCGGGTTCTCCGGGCAGGCCTCCGACATCGAGATCCACGCGAAGGAGGTGCTCTTCCTCAAGCGCCGCCTGAACGAGATGCTGGCGCTGCACACCGGGCAGACGATCGAGGTGATCGACCGCGACACCGACCGCGACAATTTCATGGGCGCGGAAGAAGCGGTAAAGTACGGATTGATCGACAAGGTCCTCACGACCCGCGCGCAGGTCGCGGCCTGAGTCCACGGGGATATCGATGACGGAAAAGGTCGGCGGCGAGAAGCTCCTTTACTGCTCCTTCTGCGGCAAGAGCCAGCACGAGGTGAGGAAGCTCATCGCCGGGCCGTCGGTGTTCATCTGCGACGAGTGCATCGACCTCTGCAACGACATCATCCGCGAGGAGGCCGCGCCGGACACCACGGCCAAGGCCGCCCGCAGCGACCTGCCGAGCCCGCACGAGATCTGCGACATCCTCGACCAGTACGTGATCGGCCAGGTGCAGGCGAAGAAGATCCTGTCGGTGGCCGTCTACAACCACTACAAGCGCCTGCGGACCGGCGGCAAGCAGGACGAGGTCGAGCTCGCCAAGTCGAACATCCTGCTCATCGGGCCCACGGGCTCCGGCAAGACCCTCCTCGCGCAGACGCTCGCGCGCCTGCTGAACGTGCCCTTCGTGATCGCCGACGCGACCACGCTCACGGAGGCCGGCTACGTCGGCGAGGACGTCGAGAACATCATCCAGAAGCTGCTGCAGAAGTGCGACTACGACGTCGAGAAGGCGCAGCGCGGCATCGTCTACATCGACGAGATCGACAAGATCTCGAGGAAGAGCGACAACCCCTCGATCACCCGCGACGTGAGCGGGGAGGGCGTGCAGCAGGCGCTGCTCAAGCTGATCGAGGGCACCATCGCCTCCGTGCCCCCGCAGGGCGGGCGCAAGCACCCGAACCAGGAGTTCGTGCAGGTCGACACCACGAACATCCTGTTCATCTGCGGCGGCGCGTTCAGCGGGCTGGAGAAGGTGATCCAGCACCGCACGGACACCTCGGGCATGGGATTCGGGGCGCAGGTCCGCTCGACCTCCGACCGCAAGGAGATGAACCAGCTCCTGCAGGACGTGGAGCCCGAGGACCTCATCAAGTACGGCCTCATCCCCGAGTTCGTCGGGCGCCTTCCGGTGGTGGCCGTGCTCGAGGAGCTCGACGCCGAGGCGCTGGTGAAGATCCTCACCGAGCCCAAGAACGCGCTGGTGAAGCAGTACCACAAGCTCCTCGCGATGGAAGGCGTCGAGCTCGAGTACCGCGACAACGCGCTCACCGCGATCGCCAAGCGCGCCCTGGAGCGGCGCACGGGCGCGCGCGGGCTGCGCTCCATCATCGAGCACGCGCTCCTCGACATCATGTTCGACCTGCCCTCGCTCACCAACGTGCAGAAGGTGGTGGTCGACGAAGGCTGCATCGCCGGCGACACCAAGCCGCTGCTCATCTACGCCGACCAGCCCAAGGTCGCGAGCGGGCAGTCGTAGCCGCGCGGCGGCCGATCCCCGACCATTCCATTGCCGGCCCGTTCCTCGACCACGTGTCGGCCCGCTCATCGACCCTGCCGCGAGGCGCCCGCCGGGCCTTGACGGCCGGCCGGCCCGCCCCAATGTATTTCGCCTGATACCTCCCAGGAAACCGCCATGACCGCCCCATCCCCCGAATCCCGCGTGCTCCCGTTGCTGCCGTTGCGCGACGTGGTGGTGTTCCCGCACATGGTCATCCCGCTCTTCGTGGGCCGCCCCAAGTCCATCAAGGCGCTGGAAGCCGCCATGGAGGAAGGCAAGAACGTCGTCCTCGTCGCGCAGAAGTCCGCGGCCAAGGACGAGCCGGCCCCCGAGGACCTCTACGCCGTGGGCACCGTGTCCACGATCCTGCAGATGCTCAAGCTCCCCGACGGCACCGTGAAGGTGCTGGTGGAGGGCGTGCAGCGCGCGGGCATCGTGCGCGTGCTCACCGAGAAGGCCAACTTCGAGGCCGAGGTCGAGGCCATCGTCGTGGACGAGGCCGACTCGACCGAGGTCGAGGCCATGCGCCGCACGCTCCTCACGCAGTTCGACCAGTACGTGAAGCTCAACAAGAAGATCCCGCCCGAGGTGCTGACCTCGCTTTCCGGGATCGACGGCGCCGGGCGCCTGTCGGACACGATCGCCGCGCACCTGCCGCTCAAGCTCGAGCAGAAGCAGCAGATCCTCGAGATGTTCGAGGTGACCCGCCGCCTCGAGCAGCTGCTGCAGCTGCTCGAGACCGAGATCGACATCATGCAGGTGGAGAAGCGCATCCGCGGGCGCGTGAAGCGCCAGATGGAGAAGAGCCAGCGCGAGTACTACCTGAACGAGCAGGTGAAGGCCATCCAGAAGGAGCTGGGCGACGCCGAGGAGGGAGCCGACCTCGACGAGCTGGAGAAGAAGATCAAGGCCGCGCACATGCCCAAGGAAGCGCGCGTGAAGGCGGAGTCGGAGCTCAAGAAGTTGAAGCTCATGTCGCCCATGTCGGCCGAGGCCACGGTGGTCCGCAACTACATCGACACCCTCGTGGCCCTGCCGTGGAAGAAGAAGACCAAGGTGTCCACGGACCTGAAGAACTCGGAGAGGATCCTCGACGCCGACCACTACGGGCTCGAGAAGGTGAAGGAGCGCATCGTCGAGTACCTCGCGGTGCAGCAGCGCGTGGACAAGCTCAAGGCGCCGATCCTGTGCCTCGTGGGCCCGCCCGGCGTGGGCAAGACCTCGCTGGGGCAGTCGATCGCGCGCGCGACCAACCGCAAGTTCTCGCGCATGTCGCTCGGCGGCGTGCGCGACGAGGCCGAGATCCGCGGCCACCGCCGCACCTACATCGGCTCCATGCCCGGCAAGATCCTGCAGAACATGACCAAGATCGGCGTGCGCAACCCCCTCTTCCTCCTCGACGAGGTGGACAAGATGGGCATGGACTTCCGCGGCGACCCGTCCTCGGCGCTGCTGGAGGTGCTCGACCCCGAGCAGAACCACACCTTCGTCGACCATTACGTCGAGGTGGAATACGACCTCTCCGACGTGATGTTCGTCGCCACGGCGAACACGCTCAACATCCCGGCGCCGCTGCTCGACCGGATGGAAGTGATCCGCCTGTCCGGCTACACCGAGAACGAGAAGGTGCACATCGCCAAGGAATACCTGCTGCCCAAGCAGCTGAAGGCCAACGGGCTGAAGGCGGGCGAGCTCGCGGTGACAGACTCCGCGCTGCGCGACATCGCGCGCTACCACACGCGCGAGGCGGGCGTGCGCGGCTTCGACCGGGAGCTGGCCAAGATCTGCCGCAAGGTGGTGAAGTCGATCCTCATCAGGAAGAAGGACGGCATCACGGTCACCGTCAACGCGAAGAACCTCGACAAGTACCTGGGCGTGCGCAAGTACACCTACGGCATCGCCGAGAAGGAAAACCAGGTCGGCCAGGTCACGGGCCTCGCGTGGACCGAGGTCGGCGGCGAGCTCCTCACCGTGGAGGCGGCCAAGGTGCCCGGCAAGGGCAACACCGTCACCACCGGCAAGCTGGGCGAGGTGATGCAGGAATCGATCAAGGCGGCGATCTCGGTCGTGCGCGCCCGCGCCAAGCGCCTGGGCATCCCCGAGGACTTCTACCAGAACCTCGACCTGCACATCCACCTGCCCGAGGGCGCCACGCCCAAGGACGGCCCCAGCGCCGGCATCGCCATCACCACGGCGCTCGTCTCGGTGCTCACCGGCATCCCGGTGCGCTGCGACGTGGCCATGACCGGCGAAATCACGCTGCGCGGCGAGGTGCTGCCCATCGGCGGGCTCAAGGAGAAGCTGCTGGCCGCGCATCGCGGCGGCGTGAAGACGGTGCTCATCCCGCACGAGAACGTGAAGGACCTCGCCGAGGAGCTGCCCGAGGAGGTGAAGGGCGAGATCGAGATCATTCCGGTGCGGTGGATCGACGAGGTCCTGGACCGCGCGCTCGAGACCAAGCCCGTGCCGCTTGCCGACGTCTCGCAGGCCTCCCCGCCGCCTGCCGCCGCCCCCGCGCCGGCCGGCGAGGGCGTCGTCGTCAAGCACTGACCACCATTCGAACCATCGCTAAGGGAGCAAGACGTGAACAAATCGGATCTCATCGAGGCGATCGCCAAGAGTGCCGACATCTCGAAGGCCGCCGCAGGGCGCGCCCTGGAGGGGGCGCTCGCCGCGATCCGGACCTCGCTTCGCAAGGGCAACCCCGTGAGCCTGGTCGGCTTCGGCACGTTCCACGTGGGCCGGCGGGCGTCGCGCTCGGGGCGCAATCCGCGCACCGGCGCGCCGATCAAGATCAAGGCGGCGAAAGTGCCGAAGTTCCGCGCTGGAAAAGCGCTCCGCGATGCGCTAAACTAACGGGCTTCCCGGGTGCTTAGCTCAGTTGGTAGAGCGTCGTCCTTACACGGCGAAAGTCGGGGGTTCGAGACCCTCAGCACCCACCAGCAGTCGCCGGCCGGGCCCCGTGGCACGCAGGCCGGGGCGGCGGGGGCCAGAATCGCAAGGAGTGGTAGTTCAGTTGGTTAGAATACCGGCCTGTCACGCCGGGGGTCGCGGGTTCGAGTCCCGTCCACTCCGCCAGTCCACCAGGGCGAACCCGTGCGGGTTCGCCCTTTTTGTTTGACCGCCCGCTCGCCGGGCCCGAAGGCACCGATCGCCATGCTCGACAAGATTCGAACGCTCGCCCAGTACAAGATCGTGAAGCTGATCTTCGCGATCTTCCTCATCATCCCTTTCGGCCTCTTCGGGATCGACTACTACTTCCGGGCCCCGATCGGCGGCGACACCGTCGCCACGGTGGGCAACCTGCGCGTGAGCCGCGCGGATTTCGACCAGGCGCTGCGCCAGCAGCAGGAGACGCTGCAGGCGCAGTTCGGGCGCAACTTCGACGCGTCCCTCATGGAGAACCCGGAGCTGCGCCGCTCCGTCCTCGACCGCGTGATCAACGAGCGCCTGATCGCCCTCGGCGCCGAGCGCTCGGGCGTGAAGATCGACGACAAGCAGCTCGCCGAGCGCATCGCAAGCGAGCCGGCCTTCCAGGAGGACGGCAAGTTCTCCCGCAGCCGCTACGAAGCCATCGCGCGCTCCCAGGGCTACACGGTCGTGGGCCTGGACGAAAGGCTGCGCGAGGACATGCGGCTCGCGCGCTACCGCGACGCCATCGTCCAGACGGCGATCGTCCCGCGCACGACCCTCGACGGGTTCATCCGCCTGTCGGAGCAGAGCCGCGAGGTGAGCATGGTCAACGTGGGCCCCGAGGCCTTCCTCGCGGCCGTGAAGCCCGCCGAGACGCAGCTGAAGGCCTACTACGACGCGCGCGCCGGGGAGTTCTCCGTGCCCGAGCAGGTGCGCGTGGAGTACGTCGAGCTCTCGCTCGATGCGCTGGCGGCGCAGAGCCCGGTCGACCCGGAGGAGGTGAAGAAGTTCTACGAATCCACCAAGTCGCGCTTCGTGCAGCGCGAGGAGAGGCGCGCGAGCCACATCCTGTTCACGGTGAAGGCGGGTGCCTCGGACGCGGAACGCAAGGCCGTCGAGGCCAAGGCGGCGGCGCTGGCGGCGGAACTGAAGAAGAAGCCCGCGGGCTTCGCGGAGGCGGCGAAGAAGCAGTCCCAGGACCCGGGCTCGGCGGCCCAGGGCGGGGACCTCGGATTCTTCGCCCGCGGCGCCATGGTGAAGCAGTTCGAGGAGGCGGCCTTCTCGGCGAAGAAGGACGAGATCGTGGGCCCGGTGCTTTCCGACTTCGGCTACCACGTGATCCGGGTGACGGACGTGAGGCCCGAGAAGGGCAAGAGCCTCGCCGAGGCCACGCCGGAAATCGAGGCGGAGCTGAAGAAGGGCGCGGCCGCGCGCCGCTTCGCGGAAGTCGCCGAAGGCCTCACCAACATGGTCTACGAGCAGTCGACGAGCCTGAAGCCCGTGGCCGACCAGTACAAGCTCGCCATCCAGCAGTCGGGCTGGTTCGCCAAGTCCGGCGCCGGGGCGCTGCCGCAACTCACCAGCCCGAAAATCCTCGCGGAGATCTTCTCGGACAACGCCATCAAGGCCAAGCGCAACACCGCCGCCGTCGAGGTCGCGCCGAGCGTGCTGGTGGCTGCGCGCGTGATCGAGCACAAGCCGGCCGAGCAGCGGCCGTTCGAGGCGGTGCGCGCGGTGATCGAGGCGCGCTACAAGCGCGACGAGGCGCTCAAGCTCGCCATCGCCGACGGCGAGGCGAAGCTAAAGGCCGCCCAGGAAGGCAAGGAGGCCGGGCTCAAGTGGCCCGCGCCGCTCGCGGTGAGCCGCCAGAAGGCCGGCGGGCTGGCGCCGCAGGTGCTCGACAAGGTCTTCCGGGCGGACGCGAAGAAGCTGCCGGCCGTCGTGGGCGTGGCCACTCCCGCCGGCTATTCGCTGGTGCGGATCACGAAGGTCATCGACATCGAGGCCATCGACGACGACAAGCGCAAGGCCCTGGCCGAGCGCCTGCAGCAGACGGTGGCGATAAGCGAGCTTGAAGCGTCCCTCACGAGCCTTCGGGGGCGCATCGGGGTCGGCGTCAGCAAGGACGCCCTCGAGAAGAAGGGGACCCCGTAAGAAAAAGGGACGGTTCCCAGGAACCGTCCCCTTATCAGGCCTCGTCGGCGAGGCCGGCGGTGGTGGTGCTGAAGCCCGCGTCGACGTAAGTCACCTCGCCGGTGATCCCGCTCGCGAGATCCGAGAGCAGGAATGCGGCGACGTTGCCGACCTCGTCGGTGGTCACATTGCGGCGCAGCGGGGCGTTGCGCTCGACGAAGCGGAAGATCTTCCCGAAGTCGCCGATGCCGGCGGCCGCGAGCGTCTTGATGGGGCCGGCGGAAATCGCGTTCACGCGGATGCCCTGCGGACCCAGCCCCGAGGCCAGGTAGCGCACGGCCGCCTCCAGGCTCGCCTTGGCGAGCCCCATGACGTTGTAGCGCGGGATGGAGCGCACCGCTCCCAGGTAGGTGAGGGTGACGATCGCCCCCTGCCGTCCCTGCATCAGCGGGGCGGCGCCCTTCGCCAGGGCCGCGAGGCTGTAGCTGGACACGTCATGGGCGATGCGGAAGGCCTCGCGCGTGACGCTTTCGTGGAATTCGCCCTTCAGCGCCTCCCTCGGAGCGAACGCGATGGCGTGCAGCAGGCCGTCGAACCCGTCCGGCCAGTGCTTCGCCAGGCTCGCGAACAGCGCGTCGATCTGGGCGTCGTCGGCCACGTCGCAGGGGTAGGTCGGGGCGGCGCCGAATTCCGCCGCGAGCTCCGCCACGCGGTCGCGGATGCCCTCGCCCTGGTAGGTGAAGGCGACTTCGGCGCCTTCGCGCACCACGGCCTTCGCCACGCCGTAGGCGATCGACCGGTTGGATAGCATTCCCGTGATGAGAATGCGCTTGCCCTGCAGGAACCCCATTTGCGGCGGCCTTTCCCAGTAGAATTGCGGCAATTTTCGGCCGCGGTCGGGGTCAAATTCTATCCCATTCACGCGTCCTTCCCCCGAAGTTCCGCTCCGGAGGTCCGTTTTCCATGAAGCTCGCGCGCCTAGTCGCCCCCCTGGCCGTCAGCCTGCTCGCCGCGGCGCCGGCGGCCGCGGCCGACCCCGCCAAGGTCTTCCGCTTCGCCTTCCCGATCGCGGAGACCGGCTTCGATCCCGTGGAGCTCTCGGACCTCTATTCGGGCAACCTGATCGCCAACATCTTCGACACGCCGCTGGAGTACGACTACGTCGCGCGCCCGATCCGCCTCGTGCCCAACACCCTCGAGGCGATGCCGGAGATCACCGAGGACGGCACTCTCTACACGATGCGGGTGAAGCCGGGGATCTACTTCGCCGAAGACCCGGCCTTCAACGGCAAGCGGCGCGAGCTCGTGGCCGCGGACTACGTCTACTCGATCAAGCGCCTTTTCGACCCGAAGAAGAAATCGCCCAACCTGTACCTGTTCGAGGGGCTGATCGCGGGCATGGACGAGATCCTGGCGGCCGCCCGGAAGTCGAACCGCATGGACTACGACACGCCCGTCGAAGGCCTGCGCGCGCTCGACCGGTACACGTTCCAGATCCGCCTCAAGCAGCCCAACTACAACTTCCTCTACTACCTTGCCTACTGCAACCTCACCTGCGCCCTGGCCCGCGAGGTCGTGGAGTTCTACGGGGAGAAGACGGGCGAGCACCCCGTGGGCACCGGCCCGTACCGCCTCGCCTTCTGGAAGCGCTCCTCGAAGATCGTGCTGGAGGCCAACCCCGGGTTTCGCGAGCAGCGTTTCGAGGGCGAGCCCGCCGAGGGGGACGCGAGGGCACAGGCGGCGCACGCGGCCAACAAGGGCAAGCGCCTGCCGATGGTCGGCAAGGTCGAGGTCTACATCGTGGAGGAGTCGCAGCCGCGCTGGCTCGCCTTCCTCAACGCCGAGCACGACTACATCGAGCGCCTCCCCGACGAGTTCTCCAACGTGGCGGTGCCCAACAACCGCCTCGCGCCCAATCTCGCCAAGCGCGGCATCGAGCTCGACCGGCAGCCCGGCATGGAGATCACCTACTCCTACTTCGCGATGAAGGACCCGGTCATCGGCGGCTACACGCCGGAGAAGATCGCGCTGCGCCGCGCGATCATCCTGGGCCAGGACGTGGGCGCCGAGATCCGCATCGCCCGCAAGAACCAGGCGATCCCCGCGCACAGCCCCATCGGCCCCGGCGCCATGGGCTACGACCCGGACTTCCACTCCACGGCCACGGAGTACGACCCCGCCAGGTCGAAGGCGCTGCTCGACATGTACGGCTACCTCGACTGCGACGGCGACGGCTTTCGCGACCTGCCGCGCAAGGACGCGGCCGACGAATGCAGGCCGTTCTCGGTGGAGTACGCCTCGCGCCCCGACGGCCCGCAGAAGCCGCTCGACGAGAACTGGAAGAAGAACATGAACGACATCGGGATACGGATGACGTTCAAGAAGGCCAAGTGGCCCGACCTGCTCAAGGAATCGAAGGCCGGCAAGCTGCAGATGTGGGGCCTGGGCTGGAGCGCGGCCATCCCCGACGCCGATGCGTTCTTCGTGATGCTCTACGGTCCCAACGAGGGGCAGGCCAACCACTCGCGATTCAGCCTCCCGGAATTCGACCGCCTCTACGAGCAGGCCAAGCGGCTGCCCAACGGGCCGGAGCGCAACGCGATCTACCGCGAGATGAACCGCCTGTTCCTCGTCTACGCGCCGTGGCGGCTGGGGGTGCACCGCTACTACAACGACCTCGTGCATCCCTGGGTCGTGGGCTTCTACCGCCACCCGGTGATGCGCGGCACCTGGAAGTTCCTCGACATCGACCTTTCCCGTCTCGCCCAGGCGACGCGCTAGCGCCATGGGATACCGGGTCCTCGCGCGCACCGCGGCCTTCGCCGCCGCCTTCGCAATCTCCCTGGCCGGCGCGGCCGCCCCGCAGAAGGTCCTTCGCGTCCCCTTCGTCATCGCGGAGACGAGCTTCGACCCCGCGTTCGCTTCCGACACCTACTCCAACACGGTGATCGACGAGATCTTCGAGGCGCCGCTCACCTACGACATGCTGGCGCGGCCCTACAAGCTGCGCCTGCAGACGGCCGAGTCGATGCCGGAGGTGACCGAGGGCGGGCGCGTGTACACCGTGCGCCTCAAGAAGGGCATCCGCTTCGCCGACGACCCCGCGTTCAACGGCGCGAAGCGCGAGCTGCACGCGCGCGACTACGAGTACGCGGTCAAGCGGCTCATCGACCCGAAGGTCTCCTCGCCCAACGCGTGGCTGGTGGAAGGGCGCATCGAGGGCATCGACGCCGCGGCGGCGCAGGCGAAGAAGGCCGGGGCGCTCGACTACGACAAGCCGATACCCGGCATCCAGGTGCTGGACGCGCACACCATCCGCTTCCGGCTCGCCAAGCCCGACTACAACTTCCTCTACATCCTCGCGATGAACACGCTGGGCGCGCAGGCGAGGGAGGTGGTCGAGCGCTACGGGACCGACATCGGGGCGCACCCCGTGGGCACCGGGCCCTTCGTGCTGAAGGAGTGGCGCCGCTCCTCGCGCATCGTCCTCGAGAGGAACCCGGATTTCCGCGAGGAGTACTTCGAGGCCGAGCCGCCGGCCGACGACCCCGTCTCGCAGCGCCTCCACCGGGAGATGGCGGGCAAGCGCATCCCGCAGCTCGACCGCGTCGAGATCTACGTGATCGAGGAGTCGCAGCCGCGCTGGCTCGCCTTCCTCAACGGCGAGCTCGACTGGGTGAACCTGCCCTACGAGTTCAACAGCATGGCGATCCCCGGGGGGCAGCCCGCGCCGTGGCTCGCGAAGAAGGGCGTGAAGTTCATCCCGAGCGTCGACCTCGACCTCACCTACCTGTACTGGAACATGAAGGACCCGGTGTGGGGCGGCTACACGCCGGAGCGGATCGCGCTCCGGCGGGCCATCTCGCTCGCCTACGACATGGGCGAGGAGATCTTCCTCGTGCGAAACGGCACCGCCGTCGAGGCGGCCACGGCCCTGCCCCCGGGCGTGCTGGGGCACGACCCCGCGTTCACCACGGGACCGTCCTACGACCCGGCACGAGCCAAGGCGCTGCTGGACATGTACGGCTACGTCGACCGCGACGGCGACGGCTGGCGCGACCGCCCCGACGGCGGCCCGCTCTTCTTCCACTACGCCACGACGCCGGCGCAGCTCGACCGGCTGTTCACGCAGCTGTGGAAGAAGAACCTCGACGCGGTCGGCGTGCGCATGGAGGTCGAGGTCGCCAAGTGGCCCGACCTGCGCAAGAAATCGAAGCTGGGCCAGCTCCCGGCCTGGCACCTCGCCTGGAACGCCGACTTTCCCGACGGCGAGAACTTCTACCAGCTCCTCTACGGCCCCAACTGCGGCTCGTCCAACGACGGCTGCTTCCAGCTCGAAGCCTTCGACCGCCTCTACGACCAGGCCGCGGGCGTCCCCCCGGGCCCCGAGCGCGAGCGCATCTACCGCGAGATGGCCCGCGTGGTCGCCGTCTACGCGCCGTGGAAGACCTTCGTCCATCGCCTGCGCAACCAGCTCATCCAGCCGTGGGTGCTGGGCTGGCGCAAGCACCAGTTCATCCACGACGCCTACCGCTACGTCGACATCGACCTCGACCTGAGGGCGAAGTACCTCAAGTGACCCCGGGCACGCGCCGCCTCCACGGTCACCCCGGTCGGGGGGCGGCGTGCCAAGGTGTTACGCGGAGGGGGTTTGCCGCGGCTTCTCCTCTATAATCCGCAGATTTGCCCGTCCCGGGAGTCCTGGTTGAGTCGTCCCCTCGCACTCGTTGCCGCCTGCCTCGCCTGCGCGCTCGCCGCCGCCGGCCCGGCCGCGGGCGCGGTGGAGCGCAAGGTCCTGCGGATGGCGCTGCGCACGGCGGAGGCGGGGTTCGACCCGCAGCGCATCGACGACCGGTACTCGGTGGGGGTGTGCGAGAACCTCTTCGAGCCGCTCCTCACCTACGACTACCTCGCCCGGCCGGTGCGCCTGGTGCCGCTGGTGGCCGAGGCGGTGCCGGATCCCGAGGAGGGCGGCACGCGCTACACCTTCCGGCTGAAGCCCGGGATCCTGTTCGCCGACGACCCGGTCTTCGCGGGCGCCAGGCGCGAGCTGGTGGCGAAGGACGTCGAGTACGCCATCAAGCGCTTCCGCGACCCGAAGAACCGAAGCCCCTACGAGTGGCTCTTCGAGCACAAGATCGTGGGCCTGGACGAGCTCGCGGAGCAGGCCAGGAAGACGGGGAAGTTCGACTACGACGCGAAGGTTCGGGGGCTGGAGGTCCGCGACCGGTACACCCTGAGCTTCAAGCTCGTGGCGCCCGACTTCAATTTCCTCTACGTGCTCGCGATGCCCAACGTCGTTCCCGTGGCCCGCGAGGTGATCGAGCGCTACGACGCCGACACGCACGCGCACCCGGTGGGCACCGGCCCCTACGTGCTCAAGGAATGGGTGCGGCGCTCCAAGATCGTGCTGGAGAGGAACCCCGACCATCGCGGCTACGAGCTGGACCCGCGCTGGGCGGACCCCGCCGACCCGTGGGATCGCGCGGCGATCGACGCGCTGCGCGGCAAGCGCCTGCCCCTCATCGACCGCGTCGAGATCTATCCCATCGACGACCAGCAGCCGCGCTTCCTCGCCTTCCTCAACAAGGAGCACGACCTGATCGACGAGACGCCCTTCTCGTTCATCCACCAGGTGCTGCCCAACGGGAAGCTCGCGCCATCGCTCGCCAAGCAGGGCGTGAAGGTGTTCCGCGAGGAGCAGCCCGAGTTCACCTACGACGTGTTCAACATGAACGACAGGGTGGACGGGCGCGAGAACCCCGTCGGGGGATACACGCCGGAGCGGGTGGCGCTTCGCCGGGCCATGGTGCTCGCCCACGACCGCGACCGCGAGATCACGGTCCTGCGCAAGGGCCAGGCCGTCGCCGCGCAGAGCCCCATTCCGCCCGGGGTCGTGGGCTACGATCCCGCGTTCCGGTCCCGCGAGCAGGACTACGACCCGGCGCGCGCCAAGGCGCTGCTCGACATGACGGGCTACGTCGACCGCGACGGCGACGGCTGGCGGGAGCAGCCCGACGGCCGGCCGTTCGTCGTGGACTACAAGTACCTGGCGGGGAGCCAGGAGGGCCGGGAGCTCGGGGAGCTGTGGGTGAAGTCCATGGCGGACGTGGGCCTGCGGATGCAGGCCACCGCGGTGCAGTTCGTCGACCTGCTCAAGGACAAGAAGGTGGGCAGGTTCGAGGTGGCCGGCTCGGCGTGGATCGCGGACTACCCCGACGCGCAGAACTTCCTGCAGCTCCTCTACGGCCCCAACACGGGGCAGTCCAACGAGGCGTCCTTCAAGCTCGCCGAGTACGACCGCCTCTACCTGCGCTCGCAGGCGCTGCCGGCCGGGCCCGAGCGCAACGTCGTCTACCACGAGATGAACCGGCTGCTGCTCGCCTGGGCGCCGTGGCGGCTGGGCGTGCACCGCATCTTCAACCACCTGCAGTA
>JAGRPO010000274.1 GCA_019449455.1 Betaproteobacteria bacterium
AAAAAAGGGGGAGGCGGCGCCTCCCCCCCGATGCCTTCCTGAACGCGCGCGAGGCGCTCGGCACAATTTCGAATGCCGATGGCGGCCGCCTTGCCGGCGTCAGTCCTGGGGTGGATCGGCCCGCAGCAAGGCGCATCGCCCGAAGGCCTCGAGGCAACGATCCACGGCGGCACCGTCGCCGCGCAGGGCCCGCAGGAGCGCCGCGCGATCGCGCGTGCCGTCGAGCAAGGGGAGCAGCCGGGGCGCCAGCGGATCGTCGAGCTCGATCATGCTGCCGAGGAGGCTGGTGACGTTTCGTCCGTCCCGCGCCTGCCGTATCGCCAGGGTGCTGGCGCGCGGGCGCGGCCCCGGCCACCGCGCGAACGGCGACTGCCGCAGGTGCAGCTCGACGCAGCCGGCCGCATAACACGCGAGGGCGAAGTCGCCCATCAGCGCGCGCTGCGCCGCGCCCGCCTTCAGGCCGCAGCGCGCCGCCGCGGCGTCCAGCAACTCGCTCATCGGCAGCGCTCGCGGCCATTCGCGGCGCAGCTCGTCGAGGGCGACCTTGAGCAGCGGCTCGCCTGTGGAAAACGCGGCTCCGCCGCGGCCCCGGTAGCGCTGCTCCTCGCGGGACGGGAGCTCCACGCCGGGAATCTCCGGTTCCGCCGCCGAGGAGACGGACAGCTCCCATACCGCGTCGCCGCGAAGCTCGCTGCGCAACGGCACCTCCGACCGGCACAGCAGCGTCTGGCGAAAGCGGCGCTCCTTGAGGAAGTCCAGGTACTGCTCGCGCGCGACGAGGTCCGGGGCGAACGCGGCAAGCCGCTCCCGGGCCGCCGGCGGCAGGTCCTGGTCCTGCATCTCGAAGAAGTCGGCCTCCGCCAGGAACTGCAGCCCGTGCGCATCGGCCTCGGCGCAGAAGTCGCGGAAGTAGCAGAGGTGGAACGTCCCGGACAGGTCGTCGTGGAAGAGGCTCCCGTCGGAGCGCTTCGCCAGCCGCCGGGCCTCGAGCGCGAGCGCGCTCCGGGCCGCATCGGGCTGCCCGTCGGGCTGGGCGTCGGCGACCCACGCCAGGAACTCGCGCGCGGCGGCGCAGCGTCGATCCGGCCCGGCGACGTCCTCGATGTGCATGAGCAGCATCTCGCGCAGCATCGCGCGCAGGTGGCCGCCGGGGTAGACGTTGTAGCTGACGTACGCGACGCCCTGGGGCGCGAGGAAGCGCCGGCAGGCCTCGAGCAGCGCGCGGCGCAGGGGCGCCGGAATCCACGAGTACACGCCGTGGGCGATCACGTAGTCGAATTCGCCCAGGTCGTCCGGCAGGCTGCCGAGATCCCCGCATCGCAGGTCGAGGTTCGCGAGCCCCAGCGCCTCGGCCGCCGCGCGGCCGCGCGCGATGGCGCTGGCCGCGAGGTCGATGCCCACGATGCGCGCCTGCGGCCAGGCGCCGGCGACCGGCAGCAGGTTCGCCCCGTCGCCGCATCCCAGCTCGAGCACCCGGCAGCGCGCCGGGTCCGCCGGCGCCATCCCGAACAGGCGGGCCAGCGTCGCCAGGCGGTCGGGATGGGACTGGGGATAGGGCCAGCCGGGGTAGTCGACCTCGTCGTAGGCCGTGGGCGCTGCCATGGAACCTCCTGGGCGAAAGGCGGGATCTTAGTCCCCTCCCGCGGGCGGCATCGCGCCTTGACGGGGGCGGGAGTCAAGGATACGGTGTGCCTCCGATTCCTCACCAAGCGGTCAGCAAGGGGGCGACATGAAAACCAGCCAGTCCGGAAACGCTCGAAAGGCCATCCAGGTCGTCGTCGCCGCCGGCGTCGCGGTCGGCGCCTCGCAGGCCGTCCTGGCGGACGACATCTTCCTCAGGATCACCGGCCTGCCCGGCGAATCCACGGACAGCAAGCACAAGGACGATATCGACGTCGTGAGCTTCGCGCAGTCCGTGGACGAAAGGAATTGCGCCCGCCTCAACATCGTCAAGCACGTCGACACCGCGTCGCCGGGCCTCGCGGAAGCGGTGGCCAACGGAAAGCCGCTCAATACCGCGACGCTCGTCGTGCGCCGTTCCGGGGCGAAGGACCAGACGGAATACTACAAGCTGACGCTGTCGAGCCTCACCGTGACGGGCGTGGACCAGGCGTTCTCGCGGGAAGGCAGCGCGATGGAGGAAGTCACGTTGTCGCCGCGGTTCCTGACGGTCAGCTACGTCCCGCAGAAGGCGGACGGCAGCCTCGGCAAGGCGGTCGAGACGACGCTCAACTGCAAGAAATAGCCTGGCCGCCCGCGGCCGGGCGACGACGAAAGGGGGCCGGTCGCGAGACCGGCCCCCTTTCGTTGGTGCGCAGCCGGCGGCGATCTACGGCGAGCCGCGCGCGCCGATCACGCGCAGAAGCACCACGACGATCGCGATCACCAGCAGGATGTGGATGAACCCGCCCATGGTCGTGGAGGTGACCAGTCCCAGAAGCCACAGAATCAGAAGTACGACGGCGATGGTGTACAGCATGGTGTCTCTCCTTGTGCATGGCACGGTCCGACATTCGACTTGGCCTGCTGAAGCCATCCTGCCCCTCGTCGCGCAGCCTGTCCGTGCGCTCGCGTACAAAGGAACGAAGTTCGCGGCCGCAGCCCGATGGCGGCGCGCTCGCGGGCCGCGGCTACAGGACGACGGCGGTTTCGCCTTGCCGGCGCTGCGTGTCGGAGAGCAGCCGGTGCAGCTCCTTCCGGACCACGTCGTAGCACTCGCACGTGCGCGACTCCAGCCCCGACCGGTCCAGCACCTCGATGTGGCCGCGGCGGTAGCGAATGCAGCCGGCATGCTGCAGGTTGCCGGCCGCCTCCGTGATGCCTTCGCGGCGCACGCCCAGCATGCGGGCGATCAGTTCCTGCGTCATGACCAGCTGTCCCGAGGGGACCCGGTCGAGGGTCACCAGCAGCCAGCGGCACAACTGCTGCTCCACCGAGTGATGCCGGTTGCAGGCGGCGGTCTGGCTCATCTGCGTGATCAGCGCCTGCGTGTAGCGCAGCAGCAGCCGCTGCATCGGGCCGGCGCGATCGAACTCCTCCTTCAGCAGGCGGCGCTCCATGCGGTACGCCTGCCCCGCGGTGTGCACCACGGCCGAGCTCGGCGTGGTGTCGCCGCCCATGAAGAGCGAGATGCCGACCACCCCTTCGTTGCCCACGCTCGCGATCTCGGCCGACGCGCCGGACTCCGTCACGTAGTGCAGCGAGACGATGGCGGTCGTCGGGAAGTAGGCGTGCTGCAACTGTCCGCCGGGCCCGTAGAGGATCTCGCCGAGCGGCAGCGCGACGGGCTCCAGGCGCGCGGCCAGGCGCTCGAAGTCCGCCTTCGGAAGGGCGGCGAGAAGATGGTTGCGGACCGGGCTGTCGGGCGAAGTCATGGTCGGGTCGATGGCGCGTGGCCTAGGTCTGCGGGGTGAGCTCCACGCCGATTCCCCGGTACCCGATGAAGCGGCAGCCCTGGTCGAACATCGGCTCCCCGCTCACCTGGAACTTCTGCTTCGAGCCATCGGTGTTCACGCGGCTGAACACGAAGTCGAGGAACGGCTGGCGGGCCGCGATGCGGGCCTGCAGCACTTCGCGCTCCGCCTCGTTCCAGCCCTCCACCGGGGCGCCGCTCGCGCCCTCGGCCAGCGCGTCGACCCGGATCCCCAGCATCTCCAGGACCGGCCCGGAGACCTTCGTGAACTTGCCGTTCTCGTCCTGCTCCCAGTACCAGTCGGAGGCGAGCTCCGTCAGGCTGCGGTAGCGGGCCTCGCTTTCGCGCAGCTCCGCGGTGCGGTCGCGCACCCGCTGCTCCAGCTCCTTGTTGAAGGCCTCGAGCTTGCGGTAGAGCAGCCGCACCTCCAGCATGTTGCGGATGCGCGTGCGCACCTCGACCAGGTCGAACGGCTTGCCGACGAAATCCCTGGCGCCGGCCTGCAGCGCGCGCAGCTTGTGGCCGGGCTGGGCGGTGATCACCAGCACGGGCAGGTAGCCGTCCGCGTCGTTGGTCTTGAGTCCTTCCATCACCTCGAACCCGTCCATGCCGGGCATCTGCAGGTCGAGCAGGATCAGGTCGTAGCGGTTCCTGCGATGCAGCGCGCAGACCTCGTGCGGATCCCTGGTGGAGGAGACGCGCGTGTAGCCGTCCTCGCGAAGCATCTGCTCGAGGAGGGTCACGTTGGCCTCCTGGTCGTCGACGATCAGGATGGCGGCGTCGAGGATGTCGGATTGTGCGACTTTCATGATTGTTCCTTCGGATCTGTCCGGTCCGGCGCCGACTTCGCGAACGCCAGCGCCGCGTCCAGCGCATCCATGAATTGCGTCACCTTGATGGGCTTGGTGAGATAGTTGAAGAAGCCGGCCTCGAGTCCCTTCTCGATGTCGTGAGGCACCGCGTTGGCGCTGAGCGCGATGATGGGGATGTGCGCCGTCGACGGGTCCGCGCGCAGGATCTTCATGGCCTCGATCCCGCTCACGCCGGGCAGGTTGATGTCCATCAGGATCACGTCCGGCTGGCAGGTGCGCGCATATTCGATGCCGAGGGCGCCGTCGGCCGCGCTCAGCATCCGCAGGTCCGGGCGGCGCGCGACGAGCTGCTCCACCAGCTCCAGGTTGGCCGGGTTGTCCTCCACGTAGAGCAGGGTGCGAAGCGGCGTGCCCTCCGGCGTCCGCGGCAGCTCCGGCGAGGCGAGCCCGGCCTCGCGGCCCGCGAGCTGCGGCGCTTCCGCCTTGCGCAGCTCGACCCAGAACACGCTTCCCGTCCCGACGCCGCTGTCGGCGCCGATGGCGCCGCCCATCAGCTCGACCAGCCGCTTGGTCATCACCAGGCCGATGCCGGTGCCTTCCTCGGCGCCGGCCTCCTTGCCGAGGCGGTTGAAGGGCTGGAAGAGCTGCCCGAGCTGCTCCGGCGTCAGGCCGAGGCCGGTATCCCGGACGCTGATGCGCACGCAGTTCCCGGGCCTCACGGCGCACTCGACGACGACCGCGCCGCCGGGCCTGTTGTACTTGACCGCGTTGAAAAGCAGGTTGATCAGGACCTGCTTGACCCGGGTCCGGTCGGCCCTGACGAACCAGGGCGCGTCCAGCCGCGGGAAGGTCATGCCGATGCCGCGCTTGCGCGCCTGCGGCTCGATCATGGCCCGGCACTCGAGCATGACCTCGCCCAGCGAGACCGGCTCCTCCGAGAGCGTGAGCTTGCCCGACTCGATGAGCGCGAGGTCGAGGATCTCGTTGATCAGCTCCAGCAGGTACCAGCCCGCCTTGAGTATCTGGTCGATGTGCCGCTTCTGCGCCGGCGTCGGCGCCGGAGAGCCGGTCTCCAGGAGCTGGGCGAAGCCGAGGATGGCGTTGAGCGGCGTGCGCAGCTCGTGGCTCATTCCCGAGAGGAAGTCCGACTTGGCCCGGTTGGCCTTCTCCGCGGCATCCATGGCCTCGGTCAGTTCCGACTCGACCCGCTTGCGGACGGAATTGTCGGTGCCGATCAGCAGGTAGCCGATGATGTCGCCGTAGTCGTCGCGCAGCGCCGTGATCGACACGATGGCGGGGAAGCGGCTGCCGTCCTTGCAGATGTAGGTGAGCTCGTAGATGTCCTCGATCTCGCGCGAGGCCTTGAAGGCCAGCGCCTCGAATCCGGGCGCGATGGGCGTGGCGAGCTCGAGGCTCAGGTCCCTGGCGCGCGCCGTCACCTCCTGCGGATCGTGGATGTCGCTCGGGCTGATCCGGTTGACGACCTCGGCGGCCCGGTAGCCCAGCATGCGCTCGGCGCCGACGTTGAACAGCTGGATGATGCCCTTCTCGTCGGTGGCGATGATCGAGAAGTTGGCGCTGGTGAGAATCGCGTTCTGCAGCGCGCCCGCCTTGAGGAGCGCGGTCGCGCGGCCCAGGTCGGATGTGCTGCTCGTCTTCCAGGCATCCCCGGTGAGGTCGGGGCCGCTTGCCGCTTCGGTCATGGCCGCTTTCGTTGTGTCGCGTTGGTCCTTCCTGGTGCTCGTCACGCCGGCGACGCCCTGTGCCTCCACGGCGGCGGGCATGCCTGCGATGCGGCGAGTATCCCCCCTATTCGCGCGATCAATCGGTGCGTTCGCACACATAGGTCGGGCCGCGCGGGCCCGGCGGGCTAGTCCCCGAGCAGTTCGCCGGCCGGCTTGAGGGACTCGACGCGGTCGAGGATCACCTTGGCGATCGCGACCAGGGGCCCGCCGAGCAGCAGGCCCGCGACTCCCCACATCCAGCCGAAGAAGAGCAGCCCGATGAACAGCACGGCGGCGTTCACGCGCGCGAACCGGCCCTGCAGCCAGGTCATGAACGCCATCCCGATCAGCCCCGCGATGAGCAGCGCGACGCCGGCGACGGCCAGGCCCTGCAGCAGCGCCCCGAACTGGAGGAACCCCGTCACGCCGGCGGCCACCGCCACGATCGCCGGACCCAGGTAGGGAACGAAGTGAAGGACTGCCGCGGCCACCCCCCATACGCCCGCGTGCTCCAGGCCGAGCGCGCGGAACGCCAGCCAGGTCGCGAGGCCGATCAGCGCGTTCGTCACGAGCATCGCGAGCAGGTAGCGCTGCACCTGCGTGTCGATCTCCCCGAGTATCCGCAGGGCCTCCTTCTTGCGCGTGAGGGACGGCCCGACGAGCTGCACGAGCTTGCGCCGGAAGTGGTCGCCGGAGGCGAGCAGGAAGTACGCGAGCAGGAGGACGATCGGCGTCTGTCCGACGATCGCGAACAGGAGGGCGGACTGCGCGACGGCGTAGTCCCGCAGCCATGCGGTCGGCTCCGTCGCCCGCGCCGTGACCACGCGCGCTCCCGGCTTCGCGCCCGCGTCGGCGGCCGCGGCCTGGATCTCGTTGGCGGCCTCCTGCATGTTCTGCAGGGCCGTCGGGGCACCGGTGCGCGCCGCGTTCAGGTCGTGCCGGACCTTGCGCGCGGCCTCCGGGAGCGTCTCGATCATCGCGGTGAAGTCGTCGCTCACCGCGAACGCGACCCAGGACGCCCCGCCGACCAGCACCGCGAGGACCAGCGCCGCGCCAATGGCCCTTGGAATGCGCAGCAATTGCATTCCATCGACGATCGGCCGCAGCGCGTAGCTCGTGAGGATGCCGAGGAGCAGGGGCACCAGGAACGCGCGCGCGAGATAGAGCGCGGCGACCAGGGCGAGGATGGCCAGGACGGCGAGCGAGAGGCCCAATGGCGAAGCGCCGCCGGCGCCGGCCGCTTCGGGGCCGGGGCCTTCAGGAAGCTGCGGACTGCCGGTCTCGGGAATGTGCGCCATCGAGGATTGCACGCTACGCACCGGGGCGCGGCCCGTCTGTCTGCTGGCGCACCGACGGGCCGGGCGGCGCGGCGGAACATGGCGTCGATGCCCGGACGCAGGATCGATTCGATTCCTGTGCATGGGCGCCGCGCGCCCATGTCGGGCCGTCGACAATGTCATGCTGGAGGCAACGATGAACTGGAAACTGAAGGCCGCACTTGGCGTATCCGCGGTGTTACTGAGCGCGCAGGCGATGGCCGCGAGGATCACCTTCTACGAAGGCGAAGGGTTCCGGGGGCGCGTGTTCGCCACGGACAGGCAGGTGCGCGATTTCGCGCGGGCCGGATTCAACGACCGCGCCTCCTCGGTGGTCGTCGACAGCGGCCGCTGGCAGATCTGCGACGACGCGCGCTTCGAGGGCCGTTGCGTGATCCTGCGCAGGGGCAGCTACGACTCGCTGCAGGCGATGGGGCTGGAGAACCGCGTCTCCTCGGTGCGCCCGGTGAGCGCCAACGCCCGGTACGACAACGAAGTGGCCGCGCCCCTGGCCGCTCCCAACTACGAATACCGGCGCCGCCCGGACGAACGGGTTTACGAGGCGACCGTGACTTCCGTGCGCGCCGTGGTGGGGTCGCCGGAGCAGCGCTGCTGGGTGGAGCGCGAGCAGGTCGGTGACGCGGGCCGCGGCGACCGCAATGTCGGCGGCGCGGTGCTGGGCGCGATCATCGGCGGCGTCCTCGGCCACCAGATCGGCGGCGGACGCGGGCAGGACGTGGCCACGGCCGGCGGTGCGGTTGCCGGCGCCGTGATAGGCTCCAATGCGGGACGCGATGGCGGCGGCGCCTACAGCCGCGACGTGCGTCGCTGCGAAAACGTGACGAACGCCACGCCGGAGTACTGGGACGTCACCTACGAGTTCCGGGGTGTGGAGCACCGCGTGCAGATGAGCGCGCCTCCGGGGCGTACGATCTCGGTCAACAACAAGGGCCTGCCGCGTCAATAGCAGTGTTCCGGAAACGATCGGATAAGCGGCCTTTCGGGGCCGCTTTCTGTTCCGGATTCGCGGCCCGCGGGCCGCGCAACGCATTCTCCCGCTTCCGGGGAGTATCCATTCCAGGCGTCGATCCCAAGTGGCAGTGCCGTTGAAGCAACCGAAGCGTGGGCGCTGGTGGAACCTCGGTCGCGGGGCGGGCCCGGCGCAGGCGGCCGGCGAGACGCCGCTGCGCGCCGAGCTCTTCAGCGCCGACCAGATGGAGCAGCACGGCCGCGCGCTGGCGGCCGCGCACCGGCTGAGCCCGCGGCGCACCCGCGACCGGCTCCTGGCGCGGCTCGCCGACAACGAAGGCATCCTGGTCGCCGCCGGCAACCTGCTCAAGTCGGCGCTGGAGGCGAACCAGCGCATCGCGCCGGCCGGCGAATGGCTGCTCGACAACTTCTACCTGATCGAGGAGCAGGTCCGCACCGCCAGGCGGCACCTGCCCAAGGCCTACAGCCGGGAGCTGCCGCATCTGCAGGGCGGCCCGTCGGCCGGCTTGCCGCGCGCCTACGACATCGCGCTGGAGGCGATCTCCCACGGCGACGGGCGGGTGGACCCGGAGAGCCTGCGGCGCTTCGTCACCGCCTACCAGACGGTGACGCCCCTCAAGCTGGGCGAGCTGTGGGCCATCCCCATCATGCTGCGCCTGGCGCTCATCGAGAACCTGCGCCGCGTCGCGTCCCGAATCGCCGTCGGCACGACCGAGAGATCCCGCGCCGACCGCTGGGCGGAGCAGATGCTGGAGACGGCGGAGCGCGATCCCAAGAGCCTGATACTCGTCACCGCCGACATGGCGCGCTCCAACCCGCCGATGGTGAGCTCCTTCGTGGCGGAGCTTGCCCGCCGCCTGCAGGGACAGAGCCGCGCGCTGGCGCTGCCGCTCACCTGGATCGAGCAGCGGTTGTCGGAGTCCGGCCTGACCATCGAGCAGCTGGTCCAGTCCGAGACCCGCAAGCAGGCGGCCGACCAGGTCTCGATGAGCAACAGCATCGGCAGCCTGCGCTTCCTGGGGGCGATGGACTGGCGCGAGTTCGTCGAGACGATGAGCGAGGTCGAGCGCCGGTTGCGCGAGGATCCGGTCTACGGCGAGATGGAATTCGCGACCCGCGACCGCTACCGCCACGCGGTCGAGAGGATGGCCAGGGCGAGCCCTCTGTCCGAAGGGGAGGTGGCGCGACTGGCGATCGGGCTTGCGAACGGGGCGCCGGCCGGCGACGGCCGCGCGTCGCACGTCGGCTTCTACCTGGTCGACAGGGGCGTGCCGCAGCTCGAGCGGGCGGCGCAGGTGCGGCTTTCGGGCATGGCACGGGCGCGCCGGCTGGGCCGCCGGTTCGCCCTGCCGTTGTACCTCGGCGCGATCGCGGTGGTCACCGGCGTCCTCGCCGCGGGCCTGGTGGCGATGGCCGATGCCCAAGGGGTCTCCGATGCGCTGCTGGCGCTGGTGGGCGTCCTGTCGCTCCTCGCCGCGAGCCAACTGGCCGTGGCGCTGGCCAACCGGCTGGCGGTGCGGCTCGCGGCCCCGCAACCGCTCCCGCGGCTCGATTTCTCCACGGGGATACCGGCGCGATGCCGGACCCTCGCCGTGGTCCCCGCGATGCTGGTCGGCGCGTCGGCCATCGAGGACCTGGTGGAGGCCCTCGAAGTGCGGTTCCTCGCGAACCGGGACGAGAACCTGCAGTTCGGCCTGCTCACCGACTACCGGGACGCGGACCAGGAATCGCTTCCCGAGGACGTGCCGCTGGCGCTCCTCGCGGCCACGAGAATCGAGGAGCTCAACCGCAAGTACGGCAGCGGCACGTTCTTCCTCTTCCACCGGGCGCGCTGCTGGAATCCCCGGGAGCGCTGCTGGATGGGCTACGAGCGCAAGCGCGGCAAGCTCGCGGCATTGAACGCCCTGCTGCGCGGCGGCCCCCGCGACGCCTTCGCGCTGGTCGCGGGCGACACGGCCGCGCTCGCGCAAGTGAAGTACGTGATCACGCTCGACACCGACACGCAGCTGCCCCGCGGCGCCGCGCGCGACCTCGCGGCGGCGATGGCGCATCCGCTGAACCGTCCGCGCTTCGACGAGGGCGGGCAGCGCGTGATGGAAGGGTACGGAATCCTGCAACCGCGCATGGGCGTGAGCCTTCCGGCCACCAACCGGTCGCGCTACGCGCGGCTGTGCGGGAGCGAGTCCGGCATCGACCCCTACACGCGCGCCGTCTCCGACGTCTACCAGGACCTGTTCGGCGAAGGCTCGTTCATCGGCAAGGGGATCTACGACGTGGACGCCTTCGAGCGTTCCCTCAAGGGCCGCTTCCCCGAGAACCAGATCCTCAGCCACGACCTTCTCGAGGGCTGCTACGCGCGCTCGGGCCTGCTGAGCGACGTGCAGCTCTACGAGGAATCGCCGTCCCGCTACGGCGCGGACGTGAGCCGCCGTTACCGCTGGATTCGCGGCGACTGGCAGATCGTGCAGTGGCTGCTCTCGCGCGTGCCCGGGAGCGGAGCCGGCGGGGAGCGCGACCACGCGAACCCGATCTCGCACCTGTCGCAGTGGAAGATATTCGACAACCTGCGGCGCAGCGTCGTGCCCGCGGCATTGACGCTGCTGCTGGTCGCCGGCTGGACGGTCCTCGCTCCGGCCGGGACCTGGACCCTGTGCGTGCTCGGGATCATCCTCGCGCCTCCCCTGCTGGCGTCGACCCTGGAGCTGTTCGCGAAGCCGGCCGAGGCGCCCTGGCGGCGCCACCTTGCCGCCGCATCGCACGCGGCGACGCGCACCCTCGCCCTGGCCGGATTCAACCTCGCGTGCCTCCCCCACGAGGCCTACTACAGCCTGCACGCGATCGCGCGCACGGCGGCGCGGATGCTGGTGACGCGGTCGCGGCTGCTGGAATGGACCGCGTCGAGCGAGCTCGATCGAGGCGGCGGCCGCGGCGAGCTCGCGGCGGCGATGCGCTCCATGTGGTTCGGCCCGGCGCTCGCCGGCGCGGTGGCGATCCACCTCGCCGTCTCCAGGCCCGCCGCGCTGGCGGTCGCGGCCCCGATCCTCGTCCTGTGGCTCGCGTCTCCCGCCATCGCCTGGTGGCTCGGTCGGCCGCGCGCCCGCCGCGAGGCGAGGCTCACGGCCGGCGAGACCGGCTTCCTGCGCATGATGGCGCGCAGGACGTGGGCGTTCTTCGACCGCTTCGTCGGTCCCGAGGACCACTGGCTGCCCCCGGACAACTACCAGGAGCACCCCATCGCGGTGCTCGCGCATCGAACCTCGCCGACCAACATGGGGTTCGCGCTGCTCGCGAACCTGGCCGCCTGCGACTTCGGCTACGTGCCGGCCGGGCGGCTGCTCGAGCGCACCGCGCACACGCTGCGCACGATGCAGTCGCTGGAGCGCTACCGGGGCCACTTCTACAACTGGTACGACACGCGCACGCTCAAGCCGCTGCCGCCCCTGTACGTGTCGTCGGTGGACAGCGGCAATCTCGCCTGCCACCTGCTCACGCTGCGCCCCGGGCTGCTCGCCCTGTGCGACGCGCCGATCCTGGCGCCGCGATGGCTGGAGGGCTTGCAGGACACGGCGAGCCTCATGGGCGACGACCGGGCGCGCGAGGCGCTCGCCTCCGCCCTGCAGTCTCCGCCCGCCACCCTGGGCGCCGCCCGGGCCATCGTGAGCGAGATTGCCGCCCGCGCCGTGGCCGGCGCGCCCGCCGGCGGGGGGAGCGATGCACCGGAGTGGGCCAAGGCGCTCGCCAGGCAGTGCGGCGACCTGCTCGACGATCTCGCGCACTTCATCCCCGAGGAGGCTCCCGGGGAGGCCGGCATCCCGACGCTGCGCGAGCTGGCCGGCCGCGACGGCGAGACCGGGCGGCGTGCCCGGGAGAGGATCGCGGAAATCGAGCGCCTGGCGGGGATCGCGGGGGACCTCGCCGCGATGTCGTACGACTTCCTGTTCGATCCCGAGCGCAAGCTCCTCGCCATCGGCTACAACGTCGGCGAGGCGCGGCGCGACGCGAGCTTCTACGACCTGCTCGCGTCCGAAGCGCGGGCTTCCTGCTTCGTGGCGATCGCCCAGGGCCAGCTGCCCCAGGAAAGCTGGTTCGCTCTCGGGCGCCTGCTGACCAGCGCCAACGGCGAGACGGCCCTGCTGTCGTGGAGCGGCTCGATGTTCGAGTACCTGATGCCGCAGCTCGTGATGCCGGCGTACGAGGACACGCTCCTCGACCAGACGTGCCGCGCGGCGGTCCAGAGGCAGATCGCGTACGGCGATCTGCGCGGCGTGCCGTGGGGGATATCCGAATCCGGCTACAACGCCGTCGACGCCAGCCTCAACTACCAGTACCGCGCATTCGGCGTTCCCGGCCTCGGGCTCAAGCGCGGGCTGACGGAGGACCTGGTGGTTGCGCCCTACGCCTCGGCGCTCGCGCTGATGGTGGCGCCCGAGGCGGCGTGCGAGAACCTGCAGCGGCTGGCCGGCGCGGGACTCGAGGGCCCGTTCGGCTTCTACGAGTCGGTGGACTACACCCCGACGCGGCTGCCGCGCGGCCAGTCGAGCGCCGTGGTGCGCTCGTTCATGGCGCACCACCAGGGCATGATCCTGCTGTCGATCGGCTGCCTCGTCCTCGACCGGCCCATGCAGAAGCGCTTCGCCTCGGAGCCGCTGTTCCAGGCGGCGATGCTGCTGCTGCAGGAGCGCATTCCGAAGCCCACCGCGTTCCACGCGAGCACCGTCGGGCTGTTCGACGCGCACCCGCGCGCGAGCGCGCCGGACCTGCCGGTGCGCGTGCTCGCGAGCCCCGACAGCGCGGTCCCCGAGGTGCAGCTGCTGTCGAACGGGCGCTACCACGTCATGGTGACGAACGCGGGCGGCGGCTACAGCCGGTGGAAGAACCTCGCGGTGACGCGCTGGCGCGAGGACGCGACCCGCGACGACTGGGGCGCCTTCTGCTACCTGCGCGACGTGGCGAGCGGCGCGTTCTGGTCGAGCGCGCACCAGCCGACGCTCGAGCGCCCCGACCGCTACGAGGCGATCTTCTCGGAGGCGCGCGCCGAGTTCCGCCGCAGCGACCACGATTTCGAGACGCACACCGAGATCGTCGTTTCCCCGGAGGACGACATCGAGCTGCGCCGGGTCCGGGTCACCAACCGCGCGCGCGCGCGCCGGGCGATCGAGGTGACCAGCTATGCCGAGGTCGTCCTCGACTCGCCGGCCGCCGACGCGCTGCATCCGGCGTTCGGCAACCTCTTCGTCCAGACCGAGATCGTCGCCGAGCCGCAGGCGATCCTCTGCACCCGCCGGCCGCGCTCGGAAACGGAAGCGGCGCCCTGGATGTTCCACCTGAGCGCGGTGCGCGGCGCGGAAGTCGACGAGAGCTCGTTCGAGACCGACCGCGCGCAGTTCATCGGGCGCGCCCGGACCGTGGCCGCCCCGCAGGCGATGACCGGGCCCGCGGCCCTCACCGGAAGCCAGGGCTCGGTGCTGGATCCGATCGTCGCGATCCGCCATCGCGTCACGCTCGACCCGGGCCAGTCGGTGACGATCGACATGGTCATCGGCGTCGGCGCCTCGCGCGAGGCGTGCCTGGCCCTCGTCGGCAAGTACCACGACCGCAACCTCGCCGACCGCGTCTTCGACCTGGCGTGGACGCACAACTGGGTGACGCTGCGGCAGATCAACGCGACCGAGGCGGACGCGCAGCTCTACGGGCGCCTGGCGAGCTGCGTCCTCTACGCCAACTCCGCGCTGCGCGCCGAGCCCGGCGTCCTGATGCAGAACCGCCGCGGGCAATCCGGCCTCTGGGGCTATGCCATCTCGGGCGACCTGCCGATCGTGCTGCTGAAGATCTCGGACGCGGCGAACATCGAGCTGGTGCGCCAGCTCGTCCAGGCGCACGCCTACTGGCGCATGAAGGGGCTTGCCGTGGACCTGGTGATCTGGAACGAGGATCACGCCGGGTACCGGCAGCTGCTCCAGGAGCAGATCGTGGGGCTGGTCGCCGCGGGGATCGAGGCGCACGTCGGCGAGCGGCCCGGCGGCATCTTCGTGCGGCGGGCGGAGCAGATCGCCGACGAGGACCGCATCCTGTTCCAGTCGGTCGCGCGCGCCGTCCTGAGCGACCGGCGGGGAACGCTCGCCGAGCAGATCGCCCGCGGCATGACCGAGGCGCGCGGCCTGCACCTGAACCTGCCGCGCTTCACGCCGGCGCGGTTCGCCCGCGCCGAGCTGATGGCGGCCGCGCAGCTTCCCGCCCCGAGCGTCGTCCTCGACAACCCGCTCGGCGGCTTCTCCCCGGACGGAACCGAGTACGTCATCACCACGGCGCCGCTCGCCGGGCTCGTGACGCCGGCGCCCTGGGTCAACGTGCTGGCCAATGCGCACTTCGGGAGCGTCATCTCCGAGAGCGGGCTCGCCTACACCTGGTGCGAGAACGCGCACGAGTTCCGCCTGTCTCCCTGGGGCAACGACCCGGTCACCGACGCGAGCGGCGAGGCGTTCTACCTTCGCGACGAGGAAAGCGGGGCCTTCTGGTCGCCGACGCCGCTGCCCTGCCCGGGACAGACGCCCTACATCACCCGGCACGGCTTCGGCTGCAGCCTGTTCGAGCACATCGAGGACGGGATCCACTCGGAGCTGCGGGTCTACGTGGACCTCGAGGCGGCCGTCAAGTACTCGGTGCTCGCCGTGTCGAACCGGTCGGGCCGCCCGCGCCGCCTCTCCGCGACGGGCTACGTCGAGTGGGTGCTGGGAGACCTGCGGGCGAAGACGGCCATGCACGTGGTCACCGAGCTCGATCCGTCGAGCGGCGCGCTTTGCGCCCGCAACGCCTACAACCTCGAGCTGACCGACCGGACGGCGTTCTTCGACGTCGACGAGACGGCGCGGACGCTGACCTGCGATCGCACCGAGTTTCTCGGGCGCAACGGCACGCTCGGCAATCCCGCCTCCCTCGGGCGCGCGCAGCTCTCCAACAAGGTGGGCGCGGCCCTCGACCCCTGCGCCGCGATCCAGGTGCCCTTCGAGCTCGAGGAGGGGCAGTCGCGCGAGATCGTCTTCCGGCTCGGCGTCGCGGACGATCGCAGCGCGGACGGCGCCGGCAAGTTCGCGAGCCGGTTCCGGGGATCGGCCGTGGCGCGCGATGCCCTCGTCCGGGTGCGCCAGTACTGGAAGCGCACGCTCGGCGCGGTGCAGGTGCTGACGCCCGATCCGGCCCTCGACGTGCTGGCGAACGGCTGGCTCCTGTACCAGAGCCTCGCCTGCCGGCTCTGGGCGCGCAGCGGCTACTACCAGTCGGGGGGCGCGTTCGGGTTCCGCGACCAGCTCCAGGACGTGATGGCGCTCACCCACGCCGAGCCGGGGCTCGCGCGCGAGCACCTGCTGCGCTGCGCGGCGCGCCAGTTCGTCGAGGGAGACGTGCAGCACTGGTGGCACCCGCCGGCGGGCCGCGGCGTGCGCACGCATTGCTCCGACGACTACCTGTGGCTCGCGTCGGCGACCTGCCGCTACGTGCTGGGCACCGGGGACCGGACGGTTCTCCTGGAGCCGGTCGCCTTCCTCGAGGGCCGGCAGGTCGCGCCCGAGGCCGACTCGTACTACGACCTGCCCGGCCGGTCCGGCGAAGCGGCCACCCTGTACGAGCACTGCGTGCGGGCGATCGGGAGAGGGTTGCGCTTCGGCAGCCACGGCCTGCCCCTGATCGGCTCCGGCGACTGGAACGACGGCATGAACGCGGTGGGCGCGGCCGGCAAGGGCGAGAGCATCTGGCTGGGATTCTTCCTCTTCCAGGTGTTGACGCAATTCGCCGAGGTTGCGCGCCGCCACGGCGACACGGCCTTCGCGCAGACCTGCGAAACCCACGCGGCGACCGTCCGCGGCAACATCGAGGAGCACGGCTGGGACGGCGACTGGTACCGCCGCGCCTACTTCGACGACGGCTCGCCCCTCGGGTCCGCGGGCAACGCGGAATGCCGCATCGACTCCGTCGCGCAAAGCTGGTCGGTCCTCTCGGGCGCCGGCGATCCGGCGCGCTCGCGCCGGGCCATGCAGGCGGTGGACGAGCGCCTGGTCCGCCGGGAGCACGGGCTGGTGCAGCTGCTCGACCCGCCCTTCGACCGGTCGAGCCTGAACCCCGGCTACATCAAGGGCTATGTTCCCGGCGTGCGGGAGAACGGCGGGCAGTACACACACGCCGCGATCTGGACGGCCATGGCGTTCGCCGAGCTGGGCGACAGCCGGCGCGCGTGGGAGGTGTTCGACCTGATCAATCCGGTGAATCACGGGACTTCCGCGGCGGCGGTCGCGACCTACAAGGTGGAGCCCTACGTGGTCGCCGCCGACGTGTACGCGCTTGCGCCGCACATCGGCCGCGGCGGCTGGAGCTGGTACACGGGATCGGCGGGCTGGATGTACCGGCTGGTCGTGGAGTCGCTCCTGGGCCTGCGGCGGGAAGGCGACCGGCTGACCCTCGTGCCGTGCCTTCCGGAG
>JAGRPO010000275.1 GCA_019449455.1 Betaproteobacteria bacterium
CGGGTACGGCGCCCCGCTCACGAGGATGAACCGCTCGAAGGCGGCCTGCTTCGCCCAATAGAGGTTGGTCAGGTGGTGCACGGCCACGAAATACAGCGCCGCGATCACGAAGATCCCGAGCAGCCGGCGCACGCGCGCCTGCAGCTCTTCATCCATGGACTGCCCGGCCAGGCGGGCGAACCCGGCCTGCGCCAGGTGGAAGACGGCGAGGCCCCACGCGAGGGAGAGCGCGATGAAGAGCGGCGCGATGACGCCGGAGGCGTAGGCCTGGCGCGCGACGAGGAACCCGAAGATGGACCCGGTGCCCGTCGTGAGGATGATGCGCCAGGCGAACGCGGCGAGGCCGACGGGCTTGGCGAACGCGCCCATGCGCCGCTCGAGGAGCGACCACAGGTACAGCGCGCAGATCGCGAAGAGCCCGTTGTACAGGATCATGTTCCACGCGAAGATCGAGCGGAAGTTGTAGTGGGTCGCCGCGACCACCAGCCGCTCCGGGCGGCCGAGGTCGAGGACGAGGACCATGAGGCCGCCGGCCAGGAGCGCCACCGTGAGGAGCACCGACAGCGGCGAGAACGGCTTGTAGGAGGCCTGGCCGAAGACGGAACCGATCGAGGCCACGTTGAGCGCGCCCGAGGCCGCGACGATCAGGAAGATGGCGAACACGTGCGGCAGGCCCCACACCACCTGGTTGTTCATCCCGGTGACGATGTGGCCGTGCTCCTCCATGTAGTGCGCCGCGCCGAGGGCCACGGCGAGGAGCGCGGCGCCGGCAGCCATGAGCGTCCAGAACGCGCGCCGTGCCGATGCGGAGGAAGAGATCGCGTCCATCGCCTAGAGTCCCTGGTAGCGAACGCCGTTGTCGGTGCGCAGGTCCGCGCGCAGCTGCGTGGTCGCCACGGCGCGAACGCGCTTCGAGATCGCGCTTTCCGGGTCGTTCAGGTCGCCGAAGACGATGGCGTGGTGGCCCGCGGCCGCGCAGGCCTCGACGCACGATGGCGTGCCGCCCCGGTCGACCTTGTGCACGCACAGCGTGCAGCTCTCCACGCAGCCCTTGCCGCGCGGGACATCGGGCTTCTGCCCCGTGGTCGCCTCGTGCACGAAGCTGCGCGCCTTGTACGGGCAGGCCATGACGCAGTAGCGGCAGCCGATGCACGTGTGGCGGTCGACCAGCACGATGCCGTCTTCGCGCTTGAACGAGGCGCCGGTGGGGCACACGTCGACGCACGGCGGCTCGGCGCAGTGCTGGCACATGACCGGGGCCGAAATCGCCTTGCCGCTTCGCAGGTCCTTCAGCTCGACCTTGCGGATCCACTGCGAATCGGTGGGCCGCGTCGTCCCCGGCAGGCCGTTCTCCTTGTTGCAGGCGTCCACGCAGTCGCGGCAGCCGCTCTCGCACTTCGTGGTGTCGATGAGCATGCCCCAGCGGACCTTGCCGCTCGCCGGCTCGCCCGGGGCCTTGGCGTGGGCGTAGTCGTATAGGAAGACGCCGGGCGCGATCATGGCGCCGGCGATCGCGGTCGCCTGGCCGAGGAACTCGCGCCGGCGCTTGTCGACGGGGTTCATCGCGCCGCTCCGGAGACGGGCGCGGCGGCGGCCGTTGCCGCCGGCCGCGCGCTCGAGGCGTGGCAGTCGAAGCAGTCGAGCTTCACGGCGGCGTAGCGGTGGCAGCCCTGGCAGAAATGCCGGTCGGAGCCCAGCACGCGCCCGTCGCTCTTGCTGGCGTGGCAGTCGACGCACGCGGCGAGGCTGTGCTTCACCCCGCGGATGCCGCGGCGCACGGTGTCGTCGCGGTCGTGCTTGAGGAAGTCCATGTGCGAGCGGCGCATGACCAGCGGGTCCTCGACGCAGGGCCCCGAGCGCGCGGCATCGAGCGCCGGGGCGGCGGCGCGCGCGATCACGCCGGCCGCGCCCACCGCCAGCAGGAGCATGGCGGCTAGCGCCGCGCGCAGGGTGCCGGCCGCCGTCATCGTTGCCCTACTCCCCGAGCCCCATCTGGATGTAGCCCGTCGGGCAGACATCCTTGCAGATGTGGCAGCCGATGCACTTGTCGTAGTCGGTGTCGACGTAGCGCCCCATCGTGCTCTGGTTCTTCTTCACCTTGAACACGGCGGTCTGCGGGCAGTAGACGACGCAGTTGTCGCATTCGAAGCACAGGCCGCAGCTCATGCAGCGCTTGGCCTCCGCGATCGCCTCGGCCTCCGCGAGCTGGCCCAGGCGCTCCTCGAAGTTGCCCAGCGCCGTCTCCTTGGAGAGCGTGATGAACTTGCGCTTCACGCGCGGCGTGTAGCCGAAGTGCCCGAGGAAGAGCTCCTCGTGGGTGATCACGTGCCGGTCAGAGCGGTTGTCGTAGTTGTGCACCGCCGCCTTCGAGTCGCACGTGCCCCACATGGGCTCCGTGGCCTTCTCGATCGGCAGGCCCTTCTCGACCATCTTGCGCATCAGGTCGAACTGGTGCACGTCGATCTTGGGCCGCTTCTCGGGCTCCTCGCCGCGCAGGAACCGGTCGATGCCCTCGGCCGCGATCGAGCCGTGGCCGATGGCGGTGGTGAGCAGGTGCGGGCGCAGCACGTCGCCGCCGGCGAAGACGCCGTCCTTGCCGGCCACCCTGTAGTTGCGGTCCGCCGCCACCGCGCCCTTGCCGTTGTCGAACTCCTCGAGGCCGGTGAAGTCCACCGACTGGCCGATGGCCGAGACGATGAGGTCGGCGGGGATGTCCTCTTCCGTGCCCGGCTTCACGTCGATCTGCAGGCGCCCGCCCACGAACTTCGCCTCGCACTGCGCCACGCGAAGCGCGGTCGCGCGCCCGTCGGCGCCCTTCACCAGCCCGATCGGCGAATAGCCGCCGCGGATCTCGATGCCCTCGGCCGCCGCCTGCTCGATCTCGTGCTTGTTGGCCTGCATCTTGTCGACGGGGAAGACGGACGTGAGGGTCACGTCCGCGCCCTGCTTGGCCGAGACGTGCGCGACGTCGCTCGCCATGTGCCCGGCGATCGCCCCCTCGAAATCCGTCGCCTTCGCGTGCGCGATGTGGCCGAGGCGCCGCGCGACCGTCGCCACGTCGATGGACGTGTCGCCCCCGCCGACCACCACCACGCGCTTGCCGACGTGGCGCAGCCGTCCGTCGTTGAACGCCTTGAGGAACGAGGTCGCGGTCACCACGTTGGGCGCCTGCGAGTCGGCCACCGGCAGCGGGCGGCCGCCCTGGGCCCCCATGCCGAGGAAAACGGCGTCGTAGTTCTTGCGGATCTCCTCCATGGAGATGTCGGTGCCGACGCGGCACTTCATGCGCGTCTCGATGCCCAGGTCGAGGACGCGCTGGATCTCGGCGTCGAGCATGTCGCGCGGCGTGCGGAAGCCCGGGATGCCGTAGCGCATCATGCCGCCCAGGTGCTCGTGGTCGTCGAAGATCGTGACCGAGTGGCCCTTGAGCGCGAGCTGGTAGGCGCACGACAGGCCCGCGGGGCCGCCGCCCAGCACCGCGATCTTCTTCCCGGTGGACTTCTCGGGCTTCCTGTACGCGAGCTTGTTGGCCGTCGCGTAGTCGCCGAGGAAATGCTCGACGGAGTTGATGCCGACGTGGTCCTCGACCTCGTTGCGGTTGCAGCCCGTCTCGCACGGGGCGGGGCACACGCGGCCCATGACCGACGGGAACGGGTTGGCTTCCGTGAGGCGGCGCCACGCGTATTCCTGCCACGCCACGCCCTGCGGCGGCTTCTCCGTCTGGCGGACGATCGCGAGCCACCCGCGGATGTCCTCGCCCGACGGGCAACTGCCCTGGCACGGCGGGGTCGACTGGATGTAGGTCGGGCACTTGTGCGTGTAGGACGCCTGGAAGATCACCTCCTGCAGGCGCGTCGGCTTCGCGTCGCCGTCCTGGTAGCGCCGGAAGGTGAGCGCATTCGTTTCCTGGGGATTGGTGGCCACGGGATCCTCTGTGTCGTAGGTGTCGTGTTCGCGGCGCGGCTACTGCTTCGCGCCAAGGCGGATGGCGGTGCTCACCAGCTGGTGCACTCCGCCGACCATGTTCCGGTTGAATCCGTAGTACGGCAGGACCTTCGTGAACTGCGCCTTGCAGATGGCGCAGATGGTCGCCATGAAGTTCACGCCGTGCAGGTCGGCGACCTCGCGCAGCGACTCCATGCGCGGCA
>JAGRPO010000276.1 GCA_019449455.1 Betaproteobacteria bacterium
CCCGTGGTCGTGGTCCCCTACGGCTATCGCGAAGGCCTCGCGCTGGAGGACCTCGGCGCCGATGCAGTCGTGGCGAGCGTGGAAGAAGCCGCCAGATCGATTACAATTGGCTGGTAGAAAACGGCATCCCTCACCACCCCTCATCATGGCACTGCGCGGATTCCTGCTCGACTGGCGATGGCAAGGCTGGCGCTGAAACGCCCGGCCCCGACCTGCCTTCGACCCGAATACCGTGTGGTGAACCATGACTGAGAACGAATTCCTGGCGCTTGCCCGCGCCGGCTACAACCGGATCCCCCTGACGCTCGAGACGCTCGCCGATCTCGACACCCCGCTTTCGCTCTACCTGAAGCTCGCGAATGTCCCGGGCTCGTACCTGCTCGAGTCGGTGATCGGCGGGGAGCGCTTCGGACGCTACTCGATCATCGGCCTGGCCGCCCGCGAGCGCATCGAGGTGGCGGGGGGGCGAGGGCGGGTGTTCGTCGACGGCGCCGTGGTCGAGGAGCGCGACGCGGGAGACCCGCTCGCGTTCGTGGACGAATACCTCGGGCGCGTCTCGGCGGCGCCTCTCGCCTCGGGGCTGAGGTTCGCGGGCGGGCTCGCCGGCTATTTCAGCTACGACACCGTGCGCTATATCGAGCCGAAGCTGGCGCACGACACGCGCCCGGACCCCATCGGCCTGCCCGACATCCGCCTGCTGCTCTCCGAGGAGCTCGCGGTGGTGGACAACCTCGCGGGCAAGGTGCACCTCATCGTCTATGCCGACGCCCGCGAGCCGGGAGCGCACGCCCGCGCGCGGGCGCGGCTCGAAGTCCTGCGCGCGAGACTGCGAGGCGCCGCACCGCTCCCGGAGCACGTCCCGGTGGCCGCCCCGGTGGCGCCGAGGTCCAACATCGGCGAGGAGGCGTTCTACGCCGCCGTGGCGAAGGCGAAGCGCTACATCACCGAAGGCGACGTGATGCAGGTGCAGGTCTCGCAGCGCCTCACCCAGCGCTTCGCCGGGTCGCCGGTGAACCTCTACCGGGCGCTGCGCTCGATCAATCCCTCGCCCTACATGTTCTACTTCGACTTCGGAGACAGCCAGCTGGTCGGCGCCTCGCCGGAGATCCTCGTGCGGCGCGAAGGCGACAAGGTCACCTTGCGGCCCATCGCCGGAACCCGCAAGCGCGGGGCCACGCCGGAGAAGGACCTCGCCATGGAGCGCGAGCTCGTGAACGACCCGAAGGAGCGCGCCGAGCACCTCATGCTGATCGACCTGGGCCGCAACGACGTCGGACGGATCGCGAAGGTCGGCACCGTGCGGGTCACGGAGCAGATGGCCGTGGAGCGCTACTCGCACGTGATGCACATGGTCTCCAACGTCGAGGGCGAGGTGGCCCATGACCTCTCGCCGATGGAGCTGCTGCGGGCGACCTTCCCCGCCGGCACGGTCGCCGGGGCGCCGAAGGTTCGCGCGATGGAGATCATCGACGAGCTCGAGCCGGAGCGGCGCGGCGTCTACGCCGGGGCCGTGGGCTATCTCGGGTTCAACGGCAACCTCGACCTCGCGATCGCCATCCGCACCGGCGTCGTGAAGGCGGGCGAGTTGCACGTGCAGGCGGCCGCCGGCATCGTGGCCGACTCGATCCCGCAGCAGGAATGGCTGGAGACGCGAAACAAGGCGCGGGCGCTGCTCGCGGCCGCCGAGCTGATGAACGCGGGGCTCGACGCCCCCGTCGAATGAGGAGCCCGCGATGCTGCTCATGATCGACAACTACGATTCCTTCACCTACAACCTCGTGCAGTACCTCGGCGAGCTCGGCGAGGAAGTGCGCGTCGTGCGCAACGACGAACTGTCCGTGGACGACATCGGGCGCCTGGCGCCGGCGCGCATCGTCGTCTCCCCGGGCCCGTGCACGCCCAACGAGGCGGGCGTGTCGCTCGCCACGATCGCGCGCTTCGCGGGGCGGATCCCGATCCTCGGCGTGTGCCTCGGCCACCAGGCCATCGGCCAGGCGTTCGGCGGCCGCGTGGTGCACGCGAAGACGCTCATGCACGGCAAGGTCTCCCCGATCCACCATGCGGGCAAGGGGGTGTTCCGCGGGCTGCCGTCGCCGTTCAACGCGACCCGCTACCACTCGCTCGCCGTCGAGCGCGAGAGCTGCCCTGCCGATCTCGAGATCACGGCGTGGACCGAGGACGGCGAGATCATGGGGATCCGCCACCGGTCGATGGCGGTGGAGGGCGTGCAGTTCCATCCGGAATCGATCCTCACGGAGCACGGCCACGCCCTGCTCCGGAACTTCCTCACGCAGGAGTAGCCATGTTCACCGCCCACGAAGCAATCAATCGCCTTTGCGACAAGCGCGAGATCTTCTACGACGAGATGGTCGACCTCATGCGCCAGGTCATGGAAGGCAAGGTCACCCCGGTGCAGCTCGCCGCCATCCTCATGGGGCTGCACGTCAAGACGGAGTCGGTGTCGGAGATCGCTGCGGCCGCGTCGGTGATGCGCGAATTCTCCACCAAGGTGGATGCGTCGGGCCTCGATCACCTCGTGGACACGTGCGGCACCGGCGGCGACAAGTCGCACTCGTTCAACATCTCCACGACCGCGGCCTTCGTCGCGGCGGCCGCCGGCGCGCGCGTCGCCAAGCACGGTGGCCGGGCGGTGTCCTCGAAGTCCGGGAGCGCCGACGTGCTGGAGGGGCTGGGCGTGAACCTCGCCCTCACGCCCGAGCAGGAGGCGCTGTGCATCCGCGAGGTGGGCGTCGGGTTCATGTTCGCCCCCAGCCACCATCCGGCCATGAAGTACGCCGCGCCGGTGCGCAAGGAGCTGGGCATGCGCACGATCCTCAACATCCTGGGGCCACTCACGAACCCGGCGAACGCGCCGAACCAGGTGATGGGCGTGTTCCACCCGGATCTCGTCGGGATCCAGGCGCGGGTACTCAAGATGCTTGGCAGCCGCCACGTGCTGACGGTCCACGGCCACGAGGGACTCGACGAGATCACGATCACCGGGCCCACGGCCGTGGCGGAGCTGAAGCACGACTTCATCACCGAATACGTGATCGAGCCGAAGCAGTTCGGCCTGGATACCGCACCCATCGAATCGATCCAGGTCGCCGGTCCCGAGGAGTCGCGGGCCCGCGTCCTGGCCGTGCTCGCCGGCGAGCCGGGGCCTTCCCGCGACGTCGTGCTCCTCAACGCCGCGGCCGCCCTTTACGTCTCCGGCGTTTCCGAGAGCCTGTGGGACGGCGTTGCGCTCGCGCGCGACACCATCGCCTCCGGTGCGGCCAAGGAGAAACTGGACCGGCTCGTTTCGTTCACCCAGGCCTTCGCCAAGGCGGACGAGTGAGCGACATCCTGCGCAAGATCCTCGCCACCAAGAGGATCGAGGTGGAGGCCGCGCGTGCCGCGTTGCCGCTGCCGGAGCTCGAGAGGCAGGCGCTTGCGGCGTCGCCGCCGCGCGGGTTTGCGGCCGCCCTGCAGTCCCGGGTCTCCGCCGGGGAGCCGGCGGTGATCGCGGAGATCAAGCGGTCCAGCCCGAGCATGGGATTGATCCGCGCCGATTTCGACCCGGCGCGCATCGCGGCGTCGTATGCGGCCAACGGGGCCGCGTGCCTTTCCGTTCTCACGGACCGGGAGTATTTCGGCGGATCGCGCGGCGACCTCGAGGCAGCCCGTGCCGCGTGCTCGCTTCCGGTGATCCGCAAGGATTTCATCGTCGACGCCTACCAGGTCGTCGAGTCGCGGGCCTGGGGCGCGGATTGCATCCTGCTCATCGTTGACGCGGTCCCTGACGCGACGCTCGCGCAGCTCGAGACCCTGGCGAAGTCGCTCGGGATGGATGTTCTCGTCGAATCCCATGACGCGGGACAGCTTGAAAGGGCGCTTCGCCTGTCCACCCCCCTGGTCGGGGTCAACAACCGCGACCTGCGCACATTCGAGATCCGCCTGGACACGACCCTGGAGCTTGCGGGCCGGATCCCGGCCGGAAAACTCCTCGTGACGGAGAGCGGGATCGCAGGGCCGGACGACGTCAGGCGCTTGCGCAAGGCGAAAGTGAGCGCATACTTGGTCGGCAGCGCATTCATGGCGGCCGACGATCCCGGAGCCGAGCTTTCCCGGTTGTTTTCCGGGTCGTGATCGCACGTTGCGGGGAAACAACAAGGGATGGGGTTTGTTGCGCATTTCCCACCCCCCCCTTGAGAGAAGGGCCCACCTTTGGCATCATGCTACCGGCTTCTCAATAAATATCTGGGAGAAGTGCCAAGAATCGGGGCGAAGATCCCCAAGCGGTTCCCAAGCGCTTTTAGTGAATTCGGCCTCACTTCAACAAAGGAGATTCTGATGAACAAGAAACTGATGGCTCTGGCAGTTGCGGGCGCCTGTGTTGCCCCGACGGCCATGGCCCAGACCGCGAACCCCGTGACCCTGTACGGACGCGTCTATGTGATGGTGGAGAACGTCAAGGCTGACGGCCTTCCGAGCCGCACCCGCGTCACCGACGGCTCCTCGCTCATCGGCGTTCGTGGCACTGAAGACTTGGGTGGCGGCCTCAAGGCCTTCTTCCAGCTCGAGACGGCCTTCGAGACCGGCAACAGCGCCGGCAACACGTACGCCACCCGCAACAGTGGCGTCGGCCTCCAGGGCGGCTGGGGCAGCTTCATGGCCGGCCGTTGGGACTCGCCGTACAAGTCGGCGACCATCGCGATCGACCCGTTCGGCGACCTCACGATCGCCGGCATCACCTCGGCCCTGAACGACCGCGGCAACCATGACCGTCGCGTGCAGAACGTGGTCCAGTACTGGTCCCCGAACATGGGCGGCTTCGCGTTCCGGCTTGCGCACGGCGTGAACGAAAACAAGACCGCGACGGCGGACCCCCAGGAAACCGCCGTGAGCATCACCTACGGCAAGGGCCCGGTCTACGCGTTCGCCGCGTATGAGGAACTCAAGGATATCGGCACGTTCGCCAAGCAGAAGGCCACCGCGGCCGGCGGCGCGTTCACGTTCGGTCCCGTCAAGATCGGCGCCGAGTACCAGGAGTACAAGAAGACGAACCTGACGACGCAGAAGGCGTACATGGCCAACGCCGTCTACACCGCCGGCAAGCACCAGATCATGGCGCAGTTCCAGAACGCCAAGGACGGCGGCGCCAGCGGCGCTGCGAACCAGCCGGAATGCGATGTCAGCTCCGTGGGCTACCAGTACAACTTCTCGAAGCGCACGATGTTCATCGCGCTGTACTCGGAAGTTGATAACTCGAACGGCTCGAACTGCCGCTTTGGCGCCGGGGATATTGGCGCCGCTGGCACGGACAAGGAAGGCTTCGCTGCCGGCATCCGCCACACGTTCTGATCGCATTTCGACGCAAGTCGAAGTCAGTGCAGGGGGCGCGGCGAAAGCCGCGCCCTTTTTCTTTACCAACTTCCGACCTTCGATTCCATGTTCAGCGCACTTGATCGACTCCTGATCGTCGCAGACAACGCGTTGCGGACCCTCTCGGGTGCCGTCGTTCCAGGCCGGGTCACGCCCGGCGACAGGGACGCGAATCCCGCGATGAAAGACGAACGCCGCCATGTCGCGGGACTCATGCGCGTGGACCACGCGGGCGAGATCTGCGCCCAGGCGCTCTATGCCGGACAGTCCCTCATGGCGCGCGACCCCGGTGTGAGGAAGGCTCTCGAGCACGCCGGCGCCGAGGAGCGTGATCACCTCGCGTGGTGCGCGCAGCGCCTGCGTGAACTCGATTCACGCCCCAGCCTGCTGGCGCCGTTCTGGTATGCGGGCTCCTTCGCGCTGGGGGTTGCCTCCGGGGCCGCCGGAGACCGATGGAGCATGGGCTTCCTCGTCGAAACCGAGCGCCAGGTCGAGAAGCACATCGACGGCCATATCGGTCGCCTTCCTGTCAGCGACGCGCGCAGCCGCGCGATCCTGGAGCAGATGCGCGAGGACGAAATCGGGCACGCGAACACGGGGCAGGCGCTGGGCGCCGCGCAGCTTCCGGCGCCCGTCCGGGGCGCGATGCGCCTGGCGGCGAAGGTGATGACAGGGACCGCCTACCGGTTCTAGGCGGTGATCGCGGACGGCCTCAGGCCTCGCGGATCTCGTAGTCGGAGGTCACTTCCGCCGTCTTCGCGAGCATGATCGTCGCGGAGCAGTACTTTTCCTTCGAGAGCTTGATCGCGCGCTCGACCTGGGCCGGATTGAGGTTGCGGCCCGTGACCACGTAGTGCATATGGATGCGCGTGAAGACCTTCGGGTCATCGTCGGCGCGCTGCGCTTCGAGTTCGACGACGCAGTCGACCAGATCCTGCCGCGCCTTGCGCAGGATGTGGACGACGTCGATCGCGCTGCAACCGCCGGCGCCCATGAGGACCATTTCCATCGGGCGCGCGCCAATGTCACGGCCGCCGACGTCCGGAGAGGCGTCCATCACGACGGCGTGCCCGCTGCCGCTCTCGGCGACGAACGTGATGCCCTCGACCAGTTTCACGCGCGCCTTCATACCGACTCCCTGAATTTGTGGACCTCGAGCCAGGTGTTGAGAAGGCTCCAGCCGACAGCGAGCAGCGCCGGCCCGACGAAGATTCCGATGAAGCCGAAGGACACCGCTCCCCCGAACACGCCGAGGACCACGAGGAGCATCGACAGCCCGCCGGCGCGGCTCATGAGGATCGGCTTGACGAAGTTGTCGACGGAGCTGATCACCAGCGTCCCGTAGGCGACCATGAAGATCGCCCACCCGGTCTGGTCCTGCGCGTAGAGCCACGCGGCCGCGCCCCCCCAGATGATCACCGGTCCCATCGGGACCAGCGACAGGACGAAGGTGAGCGCCGCCAGCAGCAGCGCCGCCGGAACGCCGGCGACAAGGAAGCCGACCAGGGCCACGGCCGCCTGCGCGAGGGCGGTGCCGATGAGGCCGTAGACCACGCCCTTGACCGCGTTCTGGGCAATCGCGACGACCGACGCGCCGCTCTCGCCGCCAGCGAGGCGCGTCATGCCGGCACGGATCATCCGGGCGACCTCGTCGCCGTCCCGGTAGAAGAAGAAGGCCACGAAGATCGCGAGCAGGATCTGGAGCACGCCTTCCCCGGCGGCCGCACCCGCGGCAAACAGCATGTTCTTCGCCGGATCGGCCAGGCGCCGCCCAAGGGCGACGATTTCCTCGCGGCTGCCCACCAGCCTTTGCCAGTATTCGTCGATCCAGGCCCCGGCAAGCGGCAGGCCCGTAAGCCAGGCCGGCAACCCGACAGGGCCGCGGTCGAGGAAGCTTCGGACCATATCGATCGCCTGGCCCGAGTGCGTGACGAGGCTGTGCGCAGCGAGGGCCACGGGGAGCGCAATGGCGACCAGCATGCCGAGCGCGAAGAGCAGCGCCGCCAGGGCGCTTCGCCCGCCGAGGCGGCCCTTGACCCAGCGGAAGGCGGGCCACGTCGACAGGCACAGCACGGCGGCGAACAACAAGGCGGCGAGGAAGGGGCGAACGACCAGGAAGCAGCCGATCACCAGAAGGGCGATCCCGGCGATGCGGGCGTACTGCTCGAAGCGGTTGATGTCCATGAGTGGCGCGCGGTAGGGGTACGGAATTCTATCCGAGGGGCCGGCACGCGTCCCCCGGACGGCCCCGGCAAAAAGCCTGGTTTGACACAAGACCCTGATTTGTCTAAAATTTCGAGTTCGCTTTTCCCAAACAAGGGGCCCAAAGTATTTCCGGCGCCCGCCGGAAGCACCCAGGGGCACCCAAACGACAAGGATCACCATGAAGACCATTTCCGCCAATCCGCGGACAGTCAAGCGCGACTGGTTCGTCGTGGACGCTACCGACAAGGTGCTCGGGCGTCTCGCGGTCGAGGTTTCGCGCCGGCTCCGCGGCAAGCACAAGCCCGAGTTCACCCCGCACGTCGACACCGGCGACTACATCGTCGTCGTGAACGTGGAAAAGCTTCGCGTCACCGGCGCCAAGTCGAGCGACAAGATGTACTACCGCCACTCGACCTATCCGGGCGGCATCTACGAAACGACGTTCAACAAGCTGCAGGCGCGCCACCCCGACCGGGTTCTCAAGCTCGCAGTGAAGGGCATGCTGCCGAAAGGGCGCCTGGGATACGCGATGATCAAGAAGCTCAAGATCTACGCCGGCCCCGCGCACCCCCATACGTCCCAGCAGCCCAAGTCCCTCGAGATCTAAGGAGCGACCATGATCGGCAAGTACAACTATGGCACCGGCCGCCGCAAGAACGCGGTCGCCCGGGTCTTCATCAAGACCGGCAAGGGGCAGATCGTCGTCAACGAGAAGCCGCTCGACGAGTACTTCTCGCGCGAGACGGGTCGCATGATCGTGCGCCAGCCGCTCGAGCTCACGAACCACGCCCAGACGTTCGACATCAAGGTGAACGTCTTCGGCGGCGGCGAATCCGGGCAGGCGGGAGCCGTTCGTCACGGCATCACGCGGGCCCTCATCGAGTACGACCCGACGCTCAAGCCTGCGCTGTCGAAGGCGGGCCTGGTCACGCGCGACGCGCGCGAGGTCGAGCGCAAGAAGGTCGGCTTCCACAAGGCGCGACGCCGCAAGCAGTACTCCAAGCGCTAACGCAGGAGCGCACTGTCCGGTTTCGCCCGAACACGACAAAGCCGCCCCGCAAGGCGGCTTTTTCGTTCGGCGATCGCGCCGCCGCCATGCGCGGCCCACGGGAGAGGTGTCGATAGATGATCAAGGTTGGCATCGTCGGAGGCACGGGATACACGGGGGTGGAGCTGCTCAGGTTGCTCGCCGTCCACCCCGACGTCGAAATCGCGGCGATCACCTCCCGCGGCGAGTCAGGCACGCCCGTCGCGCGCATGTTCCCCTCCCTGCGCAAGCGGGTCGACGTCGCGTTTACCGACCCCGCGGCGACGGATCTCGGTGCCTGCGATTGCGTGTTCTTCGCCACGCCGAACGGCGTCGCGATGGGGCAGGCCGGGCCGGTGCTCGAAGCCGGCGCGAAGGTGATCGATCTCTCCGCCGATTTCCGGTTGAAGGACATCGCGACCTGGGAGCGCTGGTACAAGATGAAGCACGCTTCCCCGGAACTCGTCGCGGAGGCCGTCTACGGCCTGCCGGAGACCAACCGGGAAGGGATCCGCGGCGCGCGCCTCGTCGCCAACCCCGGCTGCTACGCCACCGCGGTCCAGCTCGCGTTGCTCCCGCTCGTCGAGACCGATTTCGTGGACCGCGACCACCTCGTGGCGGACGCCAAGTCCGGGGTGAGCGGCGCCGGGCGGAAGGCGGAGGTCGACCTCCTGTTTTCCGAGGCGTCCGACAACTTCAAGGCCTACGCCGTCGGCGGCCATCGCCACCATCCCGAGATCGTGCAGGGCCTGAGGCAGGCGGGCGGCAAGGACGTCGGCCTCACGTTCGTGCCGCACCTCGTCCCGATGATCCGGGGGATCCTCGCGACCGTCTACGCGCGGGTCACGCGCGAGACGGACTTCCAGAAGCTCTTCGAGACGCGCTATGAAGGCGAGGCGTTCGTGGATGTGCTGCCGCCCGGGACGCAACCGGAGACCCGGTGGGTGCGCGGGTCGAACCATTGCCGCATCGCGGTGCACCGGCCGATGGGCGGCGACACGCTGGTGGTTCTCGCCGTCGAGGACAATCTCGTGAAGGGGGCCGCGGGCCAGGCAGTGCAGAACATGAACATCGCGTTCGGCTTTCCCGAGGGGCGCGGCCTCGACCAGGTGGCCCTGCTGCCGTGAGAGGGCTGACGCGGCGCTTGCGCAGCAACTTCGGCATCCGCTCCTCGCGGATGACGATCCGCTCGCACCTCGCGTGGTACTGGCGCTGGCTCCTGAACATCCTGATGATGGCCGCCGTTGCGGCAGCGGTCTGGTGGGTCATGGAGAACAGCTACCAGATCACGGGGTTCAACCGCGACGAGGCGAAGCAGCAGATCGCCTCGCTTGGCGAGGAGAATGTCCGCCTCAAGCGGGAGTTCGAGGCCGCCCGCGTCATCATCGCGGAGCGTGACCGGCAACTGGCCATCGACAAGTCGGCGCAGATGGAGCTCGCGAGGAGCGTCAGGCAGTTGCAGGACGAAAATGCCGCCCTGAAGGAGGACCTCGGTTTCCTGCGCAACATCATGTCGACCGTCGCGACGCCGGAGGGCCTGGGAATCGCCAACCTCAAGGTCGAGCAGGACGGCAAGCCCAACGAGTACCGCTACCGCATGCTTCTCACGCAAGGCGGGCAGCGCAAGCAGGATTTCAAGGGCCGGATCCAGCTTCTGGCCCGTGTGGCCCACCAGGGGGCCGTGTCCACCCTTCCGTTCCCGGAACCGTCCGCGGGCGAGAGCGCGGGGCTGGTGGAGTTCCGTTTCTACCAGAAGGTCGACGGCAGGTTCCAGATTCCCGAAGGGGCCGTTCTCAAGGGGTACGAAGTTCGGGTTATTGCGATTCCCGGGGGACAGGTTAAACTCTCCCGAAGCGTCAACGTCCAATAGGGGAATGTCATGTTCGGCAAGGGCAACAAGCCGAGCCCGATCGACAGCCTGATCGGCGCGGGAACCGTCATCGAGGGCAACATCACCTTCGCGGGCGGGCTGCGCATCGACGGGCATGTCAAGGGCAATGTGAAGGCGACCGGCAACAAGCCGGGCACGCTGGTGCTTTCCGAGTTGGCAAAGGTCGAAGGCGAGATCGACGTCGCGCACGTGGTCGTGAACGGCACGGTCGCGGGCCCCGTCCGGGCGACGGAGTACGTCGAACTTCTGCCCAAAGCCCGGGTCACAGGCGATGTAGCCTATAAGTCGATCGAGGTCCACGTCGGCGCCATCGTGATGGGACAGCTCGTGTACGAGAACCCCCAGAAGAGCGACAAGATCGTCGAATTCAAGCCCGCGAGCGGCGCGTCCGATTGACGCGGGCCCAACACAACAGGAGATATCCATGAACGACATGTCCTCCACGATGCCCGACCCGCTGGTCTTCACCGACAACGCGGCCAACAAGGTGAAGGCCCTCATCGAGGAAGAGGGCAACGCGGAGCTGAAGCTGCGCGTCTTCGTCACCGGCGGCGGTTGCTCGGGCCTGCAGTACGGCTTCACGTTCGACGAGGTCGCCAACGAGGACGACACCGTCATGCAGAAGAACGGCGTGAGCCTGCTGATCGACCCGATGAGCTACCAGTATCTCGTGGGCGCCGAGATCGACTACTCGGAGGGCCTCGAGGGGGCGCAGTTCGTGATCAAGAACCCGAACGCGTCGTCCACCTGCGGCTGCGGGTCGTCGTTCACCGCCTGAGTCTCCGGCGATTCGCCTTCGAAGGGGGAGCTTCCGCTCCCCCTTCTGCATTCTCAGGCGGGATAGATGGCGCCCAGGATGCAAGGGTGCGCCGCGCCGGTGATGCTGGCGAGGTCGAGCGCCTCGCGGCGAACGCACCTGGCGGCGAGCCATGCGAAAGCCATCGCCTCCACGTGACCGGTGGGAACACCCAGGTCGTCGGTGAGACGAACCGGGCAGGGCGACGCCATTTCGCCGATCCGCGCCGCCAGGCGCCGATTGCGCGCGCCGCCGCCGCAGAGATAGATCTCATCGGGCGTGGCGCAAAAGCGGCGCGCGGCATCCACGATCGATGCGGCGGTGTACTCGAGCAAGGTAGCCTGCACGTCCGCGGGCTCGCAGTGCCCGACAAGGCGGTCTAGCAGCCAGGCTTCGTTGAACAACTCCCGGCCGGTGCTCTTCGGCGGCCGGTTCGCGAGATAGGGCTCCTGCATCAGGCGGTCGAGGAGGCCTGGATTCACCTGCCCCTGCGATGCCCAGCGTCCGTCCTCGTCGAAATCCTCGCCCAGATGGCGCTTCACCCAGGCGTCCATCAGGACGTTGCCCGGTCCGCAGTCGAATCCGGAGATCTCATGCCCGGGACGCAGCGACGTGATGTTGCTGATCCCGCCGATATTCACGATGAGACGATGGTGGGAGCCGTGGCGGAATACCGCGTCGTGGAAGACGGGAACGAGCGGGGCCCCCTGACCGCCGGCCGCCATGTCCCGGCGGCGGAAATCCGCAACCACTTCGATGCCGGTCCGCTCGGCAAGGCGCGCCGCGTCGTTCAGCTGGATCGTGTAGCCGAGGTCCGGGCGGTGCCGGACCGTCTGTCCATGGCAACCGATCACCTCCACGGCGGAGGCGGGAATCCCCGCACTGGCCAGCAGGCGCGCCACGACGTCGGCGTAGATGTCTGCGAGCTCGATGGAACACGCGCCCGAGGCGTCGAGGCTGTCGCTTCCCGGGGCGCTCAACCCGAGCAGCCGATCCCTCAGGCCCGGGGAATAGGGAACGAACGACGCGGCGACGCTGCGGGGGGGGCTGGACGACAGGTCGGCGAGAATGCCGTCGGCCCCGTCGAGGCTGGTCCCCGACATGACGCCGATCGCCAGGTTGCGCACGCTACTCGAATCGCAGCGACGTCGTGGAGCGAACCATCGCGATCCGCGCGCCGGCGTCCGCCGCCTCGACGTCGAACCGGGCCTTCAGGCGGGCGGGAACGGGCGTCGCCTTCGGCAGCGCGACCCGCATCGGATCCTGGTGCATGCCCGAGATCTTGAACTCGTAGTGCAGGTGCGGCCCCGTCGCCCAGCCCGTGGCGCCGACGAATGCGATCGGGTCGCCCTGCCTGACTCGCGAACCGGTGCGAACGCCCGATGCGAACCCGGAGAGGTGGGCATAGAGCGTCGAGATGCTCCCGCCGTGCCGCAACTCGAGGGTGTTGCCGTAACCGTTTCGCCAGCCCGCGAAAACGACGTGGCCGTCGGCAGCCGCGAGCACCCGGGTTCCCTTCGGCGCGGCAAAATCGGCGCCGGTATGCGCTCGCCAGTTCCTGAAGATGGGGTGGAAGCGCTTGCCGAAGCCGGAGCTCACGCGCGAGAACTCGACGGGAGACCGAAGGAACGCCTTGGCGCGACTGGTGCCGTCGAGCTCGTAATAGGCGTCGTCGCCTTCCTCGTCCCGGAACAGGACGGCGCTGTAGGTGCGGCCCTGGTTCACGAATTCCGCGGCCAGGATCCGGCCGGACGACACGAGTTCGCCGCCCTCGTACGACATCTCGTAGATCACGGAGAAGCTGTCGCCGCCGCGGATGTCGACGTGGAAGTCGATGTCGGTCGAGAAAACGCGCGCGAGCTGCATGGCAATCGCATCGGGAATGCCGGCGGCATCCGTTGCCGCGAACAGAGAGGACCTGATGGTGGCCGACTTGTAGTAGGCCCGGGGCGAGGCGACGGTTGCGCGCTCGCGGGCCGAATAGCCGTCGGGGCCGCGAGTCACCTCGAGAACCTTGCCTGGCCCGACGAAGTAGCGAAGCGATACGAGACCGCCATTCCCGTCCGTCTCGGCCTGCATCGTTCGTCCCGGGATGAGCTGGCGGAATATCTGGCGACCTACGGGGTCGGCGCGCAGGAAGGCGAGCGCCCCCTGGTCCGCGATGCCAAGGCGCGCGACAAGACCGGCAACGGTATCGCCGCGAAGGACTCGCTCCTGGCTGGCGAACTGCTGCACCGTGGGCGACTCGCGCGGCGCGAGTTCCCGCAGCGCAACGTCCACGACGACTGTCGAGCGGTCGATGGAGTCCGCGACGGTACCGGGAGCGATGCCGAAAGCGGTGACCACACCCAGCGCCGGGAGAACGAGAAGCAGCGCGCCGAACGCCAGTTGGCGGGCACGCAGGAGCGAGGCGAGGCGCTGCGCTAGAATGGCAGCCTTTTCGATGCTCATCGGCGGGGCGGAATCCAAAGGCCGCAGAATAGCAGAAATATCCCGCAATCAGGTAAAAAATGGAATCAAATCAATGAGTCATCAAGCCGACCTCGAGGTCATCCGACGCGGTGCCCACGAACTGATCGTCGAGGCGGACCTCGTTCGGAAGCTCGCCAAAGGCAAGCCCCTGCGCGTGAAGGCCGGTTTCGACCCGACCGCTCCCGACCTCCACCTGGGTCACACGGTGGTCCTGAACAAGATGCGCCAGTTCCAGGAGCTGGGGCACCACGTGATGTTCCTGATCGGGGACTTCACCGGGATGATCGGCGACCCGAGCGGGCGCAATGCCACCCGGCCGCCGCTCACGCCGGAGCAGATCGCCGAGAACGCGGAGACGTACAAGGCGCAGGTTTTCAAGGTGCTCGACGCGGACAGGACGGAGGTCGTCTTCAATTCCACGTGGTGCAACCAGCTGGGCGCCTCCGGGATGATCAGGCTGGCGGGCACTTCGACCGTGGCCCGGATGCTCGAGCGGGACGATTTCTCGAAGCGGTTCGCCGAGCAGCGCCCGATCTCGATCCACGAGTTCCTGTATCCGCTCATGCAGGGCTACGACTCCGTGGCGATGAAGGCGGATGTCGAGCTCGGAGGCACGGACCAGAAGTTCAACCTGCTGGTGGGACGGGAGCTGCAGAAGCACTATGGGCAGGAGCCCCAGGTGATCCTCACCATGCCCCTTCTGGAGGGGCTCGACGGCGTCAACAAGATGTCGAAATCCCTCGGGAACTACGTCGGCATCCACGACCCGGCCGAGGAGATGTTCGGCAAGCTCATGAGCGTCTCGGACGAACTGATGTGGCGCTATGTCGAGCTGCTGTCCTTCGAGTCGCTCGACACCATCGCGGGATGGAAACGCTCGGTTGCGGAGGGCCAGAACCCGCGGGACATCAAGGTGCGGTTTGCCCAGGAAATCATCGCGCGCTTCCACGACCGGGCGGCTGCGGCACGTGCCCTGGAGGAGTTCGAGGCCCGTTTCCGGCACGGCGAGATCCCCCACGACCTGCCCGAGCAGGTGATCGAGGTTCCGGCCGAGGGTGGCGCGATCGGGCAGGTTCTCAAGTCCTCGGGCGTGTGCCCGAGCGCCTCGGAGGCATTTCGGATGATCGAGCAGGGGGGCGTCAAGGTGAACGGGGAGAAGGTCGCCGACAAGGGACTGCGGCTGCCCGCCGGGTCGACCTACGTGCTCCAGGTCGGCAAGCGCAAGTTCGCCCGGGTGAGCCTGCGCGTGGTTCCCTGACCGGCGCCAGTCGAGGTTGCTTGACCGGCCCGGAAAACGCGCTATAATCGCTGTCTTTTCGCCCCTACCCCAATCGGGGAAGAAGGCGATCGCTCTTTAACAAGTTACAGCCGATAGATGGTGGGTGCTGTGGGTGCGCTGGTCACGCCTGTCTGGGTGGCCGTAATAAATTGCATCTTGCAGTGCTCACTTGGAATCCATGTGATTCTTTGTGAGTTTTGATGGATTGAACTGAAGAGTTTGATCCTGGCTCAGATTGAACGCTGGCGGAATGCTTTACACATGCA
>JAGRPO010000277.1 GCA_019449455.1 Betaproteobacteria bacterium
CTGGGTCATCGGCAGGTCCTGCAGCTGGCGCAGGTGGTCCGCGATGGCCTTCTTGAGGTTCTTGGCCGCCTCGGCCGGGTCGCGCTGCGCGCCGCCCAGCGGCTCGTTCACGACCTTGTCGATGAGGCCCAGCGATTTCAGGCGCGACGACGTGATGCCGAGGCACTCGGCGGCGTCGGGCGCGTTCTCGGGGCTCTTCCACAGGATGGCCGCGCAGCCCTCCGGCGAGATCACCGAGTACGTCGAGTACTGCATCATGAGCGTCGTGTCGCCCACCGCGATCGCGAGCGCGCCGCCCGAGCCGCCCTCGCCGATGATGGACACCACGATCGGCACGCGAAGCCCCGCCATCTCGTAGAGGTTCCTGCCGATGGCCTCCGACTGGCCGCGTTCCTCGGCGCCGATGCCGGGGTACGCCCCGGGCGTGTCCACGAAGGTGAGCAGCGGGATCGCGAACTTCTCCGCGAGCTTCATCAGGCGCAGCGCCTTGCGGTAGCCCTCGGGGCGCGGCATGCCGAAGTTGCGCAGGATCTTCTCGTTGGTGTCGCGGCCCTTCTGGTGGCCCAGCACCATCACGCTCTGGCCGTTGAACCTCGCCAGCCCGCCCACGATCGCCGGGTCGTCCGCGAACGAGCGGTCGCCGTGCATCTCCTCGAAGTCGGTGCAGATCGCCGCGATGTAGTCGAGCGTGTACGGCCGTTGCGGGTGGCGCGCGACCTTCGAGATCTGCCACGACGAGAGCTTCGCGTAGATGTCCTTCGTGAGGTCGCGGCTCTTCTTCGACAGCCGCTCGATCTCCTGCGAGATGTCGACGGCGCTGTCGTCCTGCACGAAGCGCAGCTCCTCGATCTTCTGCTCGAGCTCCGCGATCGGCTGCTCGAAATCCAGGAAAGTGGTTTTCACGTGGTGCCTTGCGATGCGAATTGGGAGAAATGATAGCAGGGAGGGGAGTGCGGGAAGCCCGGGGAAGGCGAACGCGGGCCCCCGCTGCATCCGGGAAGGGGAAGGAACAGGCAGATCCTTTCGAATCCCTGGGCATGCGACCGTCGCGGACGAGGCAGCGCGAGCGCCCTCGTCAGTAGATGGGTGGAAATTCGAGGCCTGGCGTGTGTTGCCTGGCCTCGAATTTCCGGGACCCGTCCGACGGTCGCGCTTGCATGCCCGGGATTCGAAAGGATTCGCCTGTTCCTTCCCCTTCCCCCGCGGTTCCTCGTTAGAATCGCGCCCATGCCAACGCCCGCCGACCCCGCAGACCGACTGGCCGCCATGCTCGCCGCCTCCGCATTGGGAGACCGGAAGGCATTCGCGGAGCTCTACCGCGAAACCAGCGCGAAACTGTTTGCCGTGTCCCTGCGTATCGTGAGGGAACGGCAGCTCGCGGAGGAAGTCTTGCAGGACAGCTTCGTCTCCATCTGGAACCACGCCTCGGACTACGCGCGGGCGAAGAGCGCGCCCACGACGTGGATGGCGGCGATCGTGCGCAACCGCAGCCTCGACGTCCTTCGCCGCGGCGCGCACGAGGTGGAGGACGTGGACGAGGCGCTGGCCTCGGCGCTGGTGGACGAGTCGGCGGCGCCGGCCCGCGACCTCGAGCGGGCCGCCGAGGAGCACTCGATCCGCGACTGCCTGGGCGAGCTCGACGCCGACCAGCGCCAGTCGATCGCGCTCGCGTTCTTCCACGGGCTTTCGCACTCGGAGGCCGCGCAGCACCTGCGCCGGCCGCTGGGCACGGTGAAGACGCACATCCGCCGGGGCCTCGCGCGGCTCAAGGACTGCCTCGCGCGCGTCGGCGTCGCAGGGCCATCGCGATGAAGCGCTGGACGGCCGACCTCAAGCACGCCTTGGCCGCCGACTTCGTGCTCGGGACGATGCGCGGCCGCGCGCGCCGGCGATTCGAGGCGATGGCGGCCGAGGACGCCGAGCTCTCCCGCATCCGCGGGCAGTGGGAGGCGTTCCTCACGCCGCTCGCCGATCGCGTCGCTCCCGTCGCCCCGCCCTCGCGCGTCTGGAAGGCGGTCGAGGCGCGCATCGCCGGGCCGCGCGCGCCGAAGCCCGCCGGCCTGTGGTCGAGCGTCGCTTTCTGGCGCTGGATCGGGACCGGCTTCGCGGCCGCCTCGATCGCGCTTCTCGCCTTCACGCTCGGGAACCGCGCGCCGGCCGAGCCGGAGACGATGCTGGTCGCGGTGCTCGCCACCCCGGAGCAGGTTCCGCGCATCGTCGTGGAGCAGCCGCGCGACGGGATGCTCCGGCTTCGCATGGTGAAGCCGTGGGCCGGCATGACGCGAAACGACCTCGAGCTGTGGGTGATCCCGAAGGAGGGCAAGCCGCGCTCGCTGGGCGTCGTTCCGTCGGACCGCGACGGCGAGGTGCGCATGGCCAACATGGGCGCCATGTTGAAGGACGGCGTCGCGTTCGCCATCTCGAGCGAGCCGCTGGGCGGATCGCCCACCGGCCAGCCCACCGGCAAGGTGCTCTGCTCGGGCGCGATCGCGCGCGGGCGCCGCGCCTGATTGCCCGCTACCTGGCGGCCGCCCGCAGTCGGTCCACGGCGAGGCAAAGCGCCTCGATTCCCTCCACCACGCGCGGCGACGGGCGCCCCAGGGCGCGCGAGGCCACGTAGGCGAGCGAGCCGCGGCGAACGGCCGCGAGGCCTTCGCGCCCGGCCCACGCGTCCAGGAAATCGGCCTCGCCGCCTTCCGGGCCGGTGCCCAGGATCGCGTCGGGGTTGCGCGCGAAGAGTTCTTCCCACGACACCTGCGGCGCGGCCTGCGCGAGGTCCGCGAACACGTTGGCCGCCCCGCAGGCGTCCAGCGCCTCGCCCATGAAATGCCCGGCGCCGATGGTCATGAGCGGGCGGTGCGAGATCTCGAGGAACACGCGCACGCGCGCCCGGCCCGCGTATCGCGAGCGCAGGGCGGCCAGCCTCGACTCGTAGGCGCGCGTGGCGGGCGCGGCGTCCCCGCCGGAGAGCGCGGCGACCACGGCGAGCAGGCGCGGGATCTCGGCGAGCGTGCGCGACTGCACCACGAAGACGCGCGCGCCCAGCGACTCGAGACGCGCGACGTCGGCCGGACGGAAGCTGTCCTTCCAGGCGATGACCAGGTCGGGCGAGAGATTCGCCAGCGCCTCCAGGTCGATCGCGAAGGCGGTCGAGACGACGGGCAGGCCCGCGGCGGCGGGCGGGTGGTCGCTCCACGCGCTCACGCCCACGACGCGCGCGCCCGCCCCGACGGCGAAGGCGGCCTCGGTGATGGAAGGGGCGAGAGTCGCGATGCGCCGCGCGGGCTGGGCCAGCACCACCTGCCGGCCGAGGTCGTCGGTGAGGGAGATCGCCGCGCGCGCGGCGGTCGCGGCGAGGGCCAGCGCGAAAAAGACCAGCGCCCGCGAAAGGGCGGTCACGCCTCGCCGTGGCGCGCGGCCACTTCGCGGCGCACGAGGTAGGCCTCGCGGGCGATGGCCATGTCCTCGAGGAGCCACGGCAGCTCCTCCAGCGTGATCGCCTGGCCGGCGTCCACGAGAGCGCGGCGCGGCTCCGGGTGCATGTCGACGAGGACCATGTTCGCGCCCGCGACGACGCCCTGCGCGGCGACGTGGAAGATGTCCGGAATGCCGTCGGGCGAGATGTCGCGAACGCCCACGGAATGCGAGGGATCGACGCATACCGGCATGCGCGTGAGGCGCTTGACGGTCGGCACGTGGGCGAAATCCACGAGGTTCCGGTGCGGGTCGCCGAAGTTCGTCTTCATGCCGCGCAGGCAGAAGACGATGTCGCGGTTGCCCTCGCTCGCCACGTACTCGGCGGCGAGCAGCGACTCGTGCAGCGTGATGCCGAAGCCGCGCTTGAGCAGGATCGGGAAGTCGCGCTGGCTGCCCACGGTCTTCAGGAGCTCGAAGTTCTGCGTGTTGCGCGTGCCGATCTGCAGCATGACGCCGGTGGGCTCCCCGGTCATGTGCAGCGCCTGGCGGATCTCGTCGACGTGCTCGTCGTGCGTGACCTCCATGGAGATCACGCGGATGTCGTACTTGCCGGCGAGCTCGAAGACGTAGGGCAGGCACTGCCTGCCGTAGCCCTGGAACGAATACGGGCTGGTGCGCGGCTTGTAGGCGCCCATGCGCGCGCAGCGCTGGCCGGCATCCCTGAGCGCCGCGAACGTCTGCTCGACGTACTCGCGCGTGTCGACGGCGTTCAGCCCCGCGACCACGTGGAAGGACTCCTGGTCGAAGCTGATCCCCTTGTATTCGAAGCGGATGGACTCGTCGTTGCCGGGGCGGCGGCCGAGGATCCGGAACTCGTCGGTCTTGGACATGGACGTCGATGCTAGCAGAGGGCGGGGGCGTCGCGCGCCTATTCCGCGCGGGCGAGCCGGCGGGCGCGAACGCCGTTGGCGAGAGTCTCGAGGAGGGCCGCGGTGTCCTCCCACCCGATGCACGCGTCGGTGATCGACACGCCGCGGGCGAGCGGCTGGCCGGCGACGAGGTCCTGCCGCCCCGGGTTCAGGTTGCTCTCCACCATCACGCCCATGATGCGGTCGTCGCCGGCGGCCAGCTGGGCGGCGACGTCGGCGCCGACGTCCATCTGGCGCTGGTACTGCTTGGACGAGTTGGCGTGGGAGAAATCGACCATCAGGCGCGGCGCGAGGCCGGCGGCGGCGAGCTCGCGCGCGGCCGCCCCGATGCTCGCCGCGTCGTAGTTCGTCGTCTTGCCGCCGCGCAGGATGACGTGGCAATCCTCGTTGCCGATCGTGTCGAAGATGGCCGCCTGCCCGGACTTGGTCATGCCCATGAAGGCGTGCGGCGCGGCGGCGGCGCGCACGGCGTCCACCGCCACCTTCACCGAGCCGTCGGTCCCGTTCTTGAACCCCACGGGGCAGGACAGGCCCGAGGCGAGCTGGCGGTGCGACTGCGATTCGGTCGTTCGCGCCCCGATGGCGCCCCAGGCGATCAGGTCCGAGATGTACTGCGGCGACAGGAGGTCGAGGAACTCGGTGCCGCAGGACAGGCCCTTGCGGTTGATGTCCAGCAGGAGCTTCCTCGCGACCCGCAGGCCCTCGTTCATCGCGAAACTGCCGTCGAGGTGCGGGTCGTTGATGAAGCCCTTCCAGCCGACGGTCGTGCGCGGCTTCTCGAAATACACGCGCATCACCACGAGGAGTTCTGCCTCGAGGCGCCGCGACTCGGCGGCCAGGCGCCCGGCGTACTCCACGGCCGCGTCGTAGTCGTGGATCGAGCACGGCCCCACGACGGCCACCAGCCGGTCGTCGGCTCCGTGCAGGATGCGATGGATGGCCTGGCGCGCGCTGCCCACGGTGGCGAGCGCCGCCGCGTCCATGGGGAGCTGCTCGATGAGGAGTTGCGGGGCGATGAGGGCGCGGATGCTGGAAATGCGGAGGTCGTCGGTCCGGCCTAGAACCTTCACCGGTGCCGGGTTGCCCGCGCCCCGGCCCTGCTTGTCCTTCACTGGACCGGGACCCGGTCCCGATTTCGCGCTCATTCCTCGGGCTCCTCCGGCTTGACCCTGCGCTGGCGCACCGCCGCCGCCAGGATGTCGAGCACCTTGACCGTGTCGTCCCACCCCAGGCAGGCGTCGGTGATGGACACGCCGTACTCCAGGGGCTTGCCGGGCACGAGGTCCTGGCGCCCCGGATTGAGGTGGCTTTCGACCATCACGCCCACGATGCGCGATTCGCCGCGGGCGATCTGGCCGCCCACGTCGGCGGCCACGTCCACCTGCTTCTGGTACTGCTTGGACGAGTTGGCGTGGGAGAAGTCGACCATGAGGTGCTGGGCGAGGCCGGCCGCGGCGAGGTCCTTGCAGGCCGCGTCCACGCTCGCCGCGTCGTAGTTGGGTGCCTTGCCGCCGCGCAGGATCACGTGGCAGTCCTCGTTGCCGGCGGTCTTGAACACGGCCACGTGCCCGCTCTTGGTCACCGAGATGAAGTGGTGGCGCGCGTTGGCCGCCTTGATCGCGTCCACGGCGATGCGGATGTTGCCGTCGGTGCCGTTCTTGAAGCCCACGGGGCAGGAAAGGCCCGAGGCGAGCTGGCGATGGGATTGCGACTCGGTGGTGCGCGCGCCGATGGCGCCCCAGGAGATGAGGTCGGCGATGTACTGCGGGGAGATGAGGTCCAGGAACTCGGTGCCGCAGGGCACTCCCATGCCGGCGATGTCGAGCAGGAGCTTCCTCGCGAGGCGCAGGCCCTCGTTCATGTCGAACGTGTCGTTGAGGTGCGGGTCGTTGATGAGGCCCTTCCATCCCACGGTCGTGCGCGGCTTCTCGAAGTACACGCGCATCACGACGAGGAGGTCGGAGGCGAGGCGCGCGCGCTCGGCCTTCAGGCGCGCGGCGTACTCGGTCGCGGCCTTGAGGTCGTGGATGGAGCACGGGCCCACCACCACGAGGAGGCGGTCGTCGGCCCCGCGCAGGATGTCGTGAATGCCCTGGCGGGCCTCGAAGGTGACGCGCTCGGTCTCGTCTGTGGCGGCAAGCTCGCGCATCACCTGCATGGGGGCGAGGAGCTCGTCGCCCTGCTCGATGCGTACGTCGTCGGTTCTGTAGTGGGTCATGGTCGTTTCCGGCTCTCGGACAACAAAAAACCGCCAGTTTGCGGCTGGCGGTTTTCTGGGAATCTCGCGTTCGACTTCGCTCGCGCTAGCTTCTCCCGACCGCCGTGGGCGTGGGAAACCAGAAGTAGAAGAAGAAGCAGGCGGCGAAGCGGTTCATGTCGCGAAATCCTACCACAAGACGGTGGCCCCACGCACCGGTGCCTGGCGCCGGGCATTGTCTGGCACCATGCGCGCATGAGACTACCCGCCCTGGCCCTTGCCCTCCTCGTCCCCGCCGCCCTTGCCGCGCCCGCCGACACCGGCGGCAAGGCCCGCGAGTTCGTCCACGACCTCAAACCCGGCGCCATCGCCGAGGAATGCCTTCGCCTGGAAGGCGGCAGGAGCCGCGACTTCGAGTGGACGGCCGACGGCCCCGTGGACTTCAACATCCACTTCCACCAGGGCGACAAGGTGACCTACCCGGTTAAGCTCAATGCCCAGCGCAAGGGCGGCGGGCGGTTCACCGCCAAGTCCGGCGAGGACTATTGCTGGATGTGGACGGCCAGGGTGCGGGCGAAGGTCACCGGCAGGCTCGGCCCCGAAGAATGAACGGGGGGACGGTTCCTGGGAACCGTCCCCGTTTTTCAGGACGGGATGAACTTGAGGGCGACGCCGTTGTTGCAGTAGCGCTTGCCCGTGGGCTTGGGGCCGTCGTCGAAGACGTGGCCCTGGTGGCCGCCGCAGCGGGCGCAGTGGTACTCGGTGCGCGGCAGGATGAGCTTGAAGTCGGTCTTGGTGGCCAGCCTGTCCGGGATGAAGGTGAAGAAGCTGGGCCACCCCGTGCCGCTGTCGTACTTCATCTCGGAGGTGAAGAGAGGCAGGTCGCAGCCGGCGCACACGAAGGTGCCCTTGCGCTTCTCGCGATCCAGCGGGCTGGAGCCGGCGCGTTCCGTGCCTTCCTCGCGCAGCACCGCGTACTGCTCGGGCGACAGGCGCTTCTTCCATTCATCGGGCTTGAGGACGATCTTGTCGATCTTCACGGGGTCGGACGGCGCGGCTGCGGCGGCACGGTGCAGCGCGAAAAGGCCGGTGAGGGCGGCGACGAACTGGCGGCGTTTCATTCGGGCTCCGTACGTGGGGATGGGGGTTCAGCCCGGCGCCTTGAGCCCCGCGGCCATGAAGGCATGGACAAGCGCGGCCGGCAGGAGTTTCGCGAGCTCGGCGCCCGATCGCGCCTGTTCCCGCCCGCACGAGTCGCAGCGGAACACCGGCATCGAGACATCGACCGCGAAACCCGGCGTCTCGTTCCAGGCGAGGTTCGAGGTATACGTCCGGGGGTCCCCGCCGGATGCGGCCAGCGCGCCACCGCACTCGCCGCAGGCGTAGCTCTTGAAGACGAGCCCCTTTTCCTTTCCCGCCGGGATCCTGCCGAGTTCCCCGTCGACCAGGGCGTTCAGGAGCCAGATCGGGAACTGCTGGCCCACGAAATAGCGGTGCGGCGCGGGGCAGGAGAAGATCGGCAATCCGCGCAGCGTGACGCGCATCGGCGCCTCGTCGCCGGAGGTCTCGCCAAGCGTCCGGGCGGCCAGCGGAA
>JAGRPO010000278.1 GCA_019449455.1 Betaproteobacteria bacterium
ATCGCAGCTCGTTCAACGACCAGATCCAGAAATCCGGGATCGACGGGCTCGTGAAGACCCTCGCGGAGCGCAACCACTCCCCGGAATCGCCGAAGGCGGCCGTGAAGGTCGACCTCAAGAAGTGAACGGGGAAACGCGCGCGGAGGTGCTGGCCCTCGAGGGAGCGCTCTCCTTCGGGACATTGGCGAAGGTAATGGCCGAAAGCCAGGCCTACAGCGCGCGCTCCGACCTCCCCGACCGGCTCACCATCGACTTCTCGGCGATCACCGACGTCGATTCCTCCGCCGTCGCGCTCCTGCTCGAATGGCGGCGCGAGGCCGCCCGCCGCGGCAAGGGCCTCTATTTCGTCAACCTCCCGGCCAACCTCCTCTCGCTGGCCGAGCTCTACGGCGTCACCGGGCTCATCCAACCCTGCCGGGCCTGAAGGATGGCCACCGCCGCGGTGGAGGTGCGCGACGTCTCCAAGCGCTACGGTGCGCTGCGCGCCCTCGACGGCGTCTCCCTCACGGTGGAAGAGGGCGAGTTCTTCGCGCTGCTGGGGCCGAACGGGGCCGGAAAGACCACGCTGATCTCCGCGCTGGGCGGCCTGGTGCGGCCCGACGCCGGCCGCCTGAGCGTCATGGGCCGCGACGTCGCGACCGAGTTCGGCGAGGCGCGCAGGCTCCTCGGGATCGTTCCCCAGGAAATCGTCTTCGATCCCTTCTTCAGCGTGCGCGAGACCCTCGAGCTGCAATCGGGCTACTTCGGGCTGCGCGACAACGGGAAGTGGATCGACGAGCTGCTCGAGCGCCTTGCGCTGGGCGCGAAGGCCGACGCGAACATGCGCTCGCTCTCGGGCGGCATGAAGCGGCGCGTGATGGTGGCGCAGGCGCTGGTGCATCGCCCGCCGGTCATCGTTCTCGACGAGCCCACGGCCGGGGTGGACGTGGAGCTGCGCCAGACGCTCTGGCAGTTCGTCCGCGAGCTGAACGCGGCCGGGCACACCATCGTCCTCACGACGCACTACCTCGAGGAAGCCCAGAACCTGTGCTCGCGCATCGCGATGATGAAGGCGGGCCGGATCGTCGCGCTCGATTCCACCGAGCGCCTCCTGGCGGCCTTCTCCGAGCGCGTGCTGCGGGTGAAGCTGGCGGGATGCGAGCTTCCCGCGTCGCTCGCCGCCGGCGCCACCGTGGACCCGACCGGCTGGCACCGGATTCCCGTCGAGAACGCGACGCAGGTCGAAAGCGCGCTCGCGCGGCTTCGCGAGTCCGGCGCGCGCGTGTCGCACCTCGAGGTGACCGAGCCGGAGCTCGAGGAGGTGTTCGTGAAGATCATGGCGCGCGGCTACGCCCCGGACCGGGAGGCGGCATGACGCGCGGCTTCCCGACGCTCCTGCGCAAGGAGGTGATGCGCTTCTGGAAGGTGAGCTTCCAGACGGTGGCTGCCCCGGTGCTCTCCGCGCTCCTCTACCTCGTGATCTTCTCGCATGCGCTGTCGGCCCGCGTGGAGGCCTACCCGGGCGTGCGCTACACCGAGTTCCTCGTGCCGGGCCTCGCGATGATGTCGATGCTCCAGAACGCCTTCGCCAACACGTCCTCGTCGCTCATCCAGTCGAAGATCACGGGCAACATCGTCTTCATCCTGCTGTCGCCGCTCACCCCCGGGGACCTTTTCGCGGCCTACCTGCTCGCGGCCGTCGCGCGCGCCGTCGTCGTGGGGGCGGGCGTGTTCCTGGCGGTGGCCTGGCTGGTTCCCCTGCCGGTCCCGAACCCCCTGTGGCTCGTCGCGTTCGCGTTCACGGGGGCGGGCATCCTCGGCGCGCTGGGCATCATCGCGGGGATCTGGGCGGACAAGTTCGACCAGCTCGCGGCTTTCCAGAACTTCCTCGTGATGCCGCTCACGTTCCTCGCCGGGGTCTTCTACTCGGTCGATTCGCTCCCCCCGTTCTGGCAGGCGGCATCGCACCTGAACCCGTTCTTCTACGCCATCGACGGCTTCCGCTATGCCTTCCTGGGGAAGTCCGACGTGTCGCCGTGGGCGAGCCTCGCGATTGCGAGCGCCGCGTTCTGTGCCCTATCATGGCTGACTCTGCGTCTGCTGCGTTCCGGCTACAAGTTGAGGAATTGAGGCCGCCATGGCCGACAGAAAATCCATCGAGGAAACGATTCGCCAGGGGCTCGAGTGCTCGCACGTCGAGGTCCGGGGCGACGACGGGGTGCATTTCGAGGCGCTCATCGTGAGCCCGGCTTTCGCGGGGAACTCCCGCGTGCGCCGTCACCAGATGGTCTACGCGGCACTGGGCGAACGCATGCGCGAGGAGATCCACGCGCTGTCGATGCAGACCCTTTCGCCGGAAGAGTGGGCCGCCCGCTGACCCGATTCCCGGGGCCGGCCCGTCCGGCCCCCTAGCCAGAACGATCCATGCAGAAGCTCTCGATCCAAGGCGGCACCCCGCTTTCCGGCGAAATCCGCGTCTCCGGGGCGAAGAACGCCGCGCTCCCCATCCTCGCAGCCGCGCTCCTGGCCGGCGCTCCCATGCGCGTGGCCAACCTTCCGCGCCTGAAGGACGTGGAGACGATGCTGGCGCTCCTCGAGCGCATGGGCGTGCGCGTGACCCGCGACGAGGGCGGCGCGAGCCTCGACGCGGCGCGCCTCGCCGACCCCTTCGCGCCCTACGAGCTGGTGAAGACCATGCGCGCCTCGGTCCTCGCCCTCGGCCCGCTGGTGGCCCGGTTCGGGGAGGCCCGAGTGTCGCTGCCCGGGGGATGCGCCATCGGCGAGCGGCCGGTGGACCTGCACATCAAGGGCCTCGAGGCCATGGGCGCCTCGGTCGGGATCGAGTCGGGATACATCCACGCCAAGGCTTCGCGGCTGAAGGGCGCCAGGATCTTCATGGACACGGTCACCGTCACCGGGACCGAGAACCTGATGATGGCCGCGTGCCTCGCCGAGGGCGAGACCGTGCTGGAGAACGCGGCCCGCGAGCCCGAGGTGGTCGACCTCGCCAGGTGCCTCGTCGCGATGGGCGCCCGCATCCGCGGGCACGGAACGGACGTGATCGCGATCGAGGGCGTGGAGCGGCTGGGCGGCGTCGACTACTCGGTGATGCCGGATCGCATCGAGGCGGGCACGTTCCTCGCCGCGGCGGCGGCGACCCGGGGAAACATCACGATCACGCACGCCCCGGTGGCCGCCCTCGATGCCGTGATCGAGAAGCTGCGCGAGGCGGGCGCGGAGATTTCCGCCGCCGGCGAAACGCTGTCGATCCGGATGGCCGGCCGTCCCCGTTCGGTGAGCGTGCGCACGGCGCCGTATCCCGCGTTCCCGACGGACATGCAGGCGCAGTTCCTCGCGCTCAACACCATAGCGTCGGGCACCGCGCTGGTGATCGAGACGATCTTCGAGAACCGGTTCATGCACGTGCAGGAGCTGCGCCGCCTCGGCGCGAGCATCGACATCGAGGGCAACACCGCGGTCGTCCAGGGCGTGGAGCGGCTGGCCGGGGCAACGGTGATGGCGACCGACCTGCGCGCCTCCGCGAGCCTGGTGATCGCGGGGCTGGTGGCCGACGGCGAGACGGTGGTGGACCGCATCTATCATCTCGATCGCGGCTACGAGCGGCTCGAGGACAAGCTGTCCCGGCTCGGCGCCCGCATCCGCCGCACGAACTGAGAATCTCGCCATGATCACCATTGCGCTGTCGAAGGGACGCATTTACGAGGAGACGAAGCCGCTGCTCGAGGCCGCCGGCATCGTTCCCGCGGAGGATCCGGAGGTCTCCCGAAAGCTTATCCTGCCCACCGGCAAGCCGGGCGTGCGCGTGATCATCGTGCGCGCATCCGACGTGCCGACCTACGTGCAGTACGGCGCCGCCGACCTGGGCGTCGCCGGGCGCGACCTCCTGATCGAGCACGGCGGCCGGGGGCTCTACCAGCCGCTCGACCTGGGCATCGCGCGCTGCCGCATGATGGTGGCGGTGCCCGAGGATTTCGACTATTCCGCGGCGGTGCGCAGGGGCGCGAGGCTGCGCGTGGCGACCAAGTACATCCAGATCGCGCGCGAGCACTTCGCGGCCAAGGGCGTGCACGTCGACCTGATCAAGCTCTACGGGTCCATGGAGCTCGCGCCGCTCGTCGGGCTCGCCGACGCCATCGTGGACCTCGTGGACACCGGCAGCACCCTGCGCGCCAATCGCCTCAAGGCCGTCGAGGAGATCCTCGCGGTGTCGAGCCGGCTCATCGTGAACCCCGCCTCGATGAAGGTGAAGCGCGCGGAGGTGATGCCGCTCATCGAGGCGTTCGAGGGGGCGAGCCGTGGCTGAGCCGCGCCGGCTGTCCACCCGCGATCCGGGCTTCGAGGGCGAGCTCGCCGCGCTCCTCGCCTTCGAGGGCGCGCAGGACGAGGAAGTGGACCGCACGGTGGCCGCGATCCTCGCGGACGTGCAACGGCGCGGGGACGAGGCGCTCCTCGAGTACACGCGCAGGTTCGACCGCTGGTCGCCCGCCTCCGCGGCCGCGCTCGAGGTTTCCCGTGCCGACTGCCGCGAGGCGCTCTCGCGGATCGGCCGCGCGGAACGCGAGGCGCTCGAATCGGCGGCCGGGCGCATCCGCGACTACCACGCGCACCTGCACCTCAGGAGCTGGCGCATCGAGGAGGCCGACGGCACGATGCTCGGCCAGCAGGTCACGCCGCTCGACCGCGTCGGCCTGTACGTGCCGGGCGGCAAGGCGGCCTATCCGTCCTCGGTGCTCATGAACGCGGTGGCGGCCAAGGTCGCCGGCGTTCCCGAGCTCGTGATGGTCGTCCCGACCCCGGACGGCGTGGCCAATGACCACGTGCTGGCGGCGGCGAGCATCGCCGGCGTCGACCGGGTCTTCCGCGTGGGCGGGGCGCAGGCGGTCGGCGCGCTCGCCTTCGGCACCGGGAGCGTGCCGGCCGTCGACAAGATCGTGGGCCCCGGCAACGCCTACGTCGCGGCGGCCAAGCGACGCGTGTTCGGTCGCGTCGGCATCGACATGGTGGCGGGCCCGTCGGAGATCCTCGTCCTGGCCGATGCCTCCGCGAACCCGGACTGGGTGGCGATGGACCTCTTCTCCCAGGCCGAGCACGACGAGATCGCGCAGGCGATCCTGCTCACGCCGGACCCGGCCTTCGCCGACCGCGTGCTCGCCTCGATGCGAAAGGCCATCGCGACGATGCCGCGCCGCGCGATCATAGAGGCGTCGCTCGCCAACCGCGGCGCGATCATCGACGTGCGCGACATGGACGAGGCCTGCGCGCTCGCCAACCGCATCGCGCCGGAGCACATGGAACTCGCGGTGGACGACCCGGACGCGCTGCTGCCGAAGATCCGCCACGCCGGCGCCATCTTCATGGGCCACTTTTCCTCGGAAGCGCTGGGCGACTACTGCGCCGGGCCGAACCACGTGCTGCCGACTTCGCGCACCGCGCGCTTCTCCTCCCCGCTCGGCGTCTACGACTTCCAGAAGCGCTCCAGCCTCATCCGCGTCGCGCGCGGCGCGGCGGGGCGGCTGGGGGCCACGGCCACGGCGCTGGCGCGCGCCGAGGGGCTGGAGGCGCACGCGCGCAGCGCGGAGCTGCGGGGCGAGGCGGGCAAGTGAAAGGCCCCGCCAACTGGGTGCGCGACGAGATCCGCGCCCTTTCGGCCTACCACGTCGCGCCCGCGGCCGGGCTGGTGAAGCTCGATGCGATGGAGAACCCGTACGCGCTGCCGCCGGCTCTCGCCGAGGAACTCGGGCGGCACCTGGCGCGGGTCGCGATCAACCGCTACCCGGACCCCGAGGCGCCTCGCCTCAAGGCGGCGCTTCGCGCGGCGATGGCGATCCCCGAAGGGCCGGACCTCATCCTGGGCAACGGCTCGGACGAGATCCTC
>JAGRPO010000279.1 GCA_019449455.1 Betaproteobacteria bacterium
ACAGGTTTTCCCGGGGCATGGCGGGCCTCAACCGAGAAGGATCTGCTGAAGTTGCGCGTAGCCACGCGAGAAATCCTGGTCGGTATCGCGCAATTCCTGGACCTTGCGACAGGCGTGCAGCACGGTCGTGTGATCGCGGCCTCCGAAGGCCTCGCCGATTTCCGGGAGGCTTTGTTGGGTGAGTTCCTTGGCGAGCGCCATCGCCACCTGGCGCGGCCGCGCCACGGAACGGAAGCGCTTCTTCGAATACATGTCGGACACCTTGATCTTGAAGTAGTCCGCCACCGTCTTCTGGATGTTGTCGATCGACACCTGCCGCGTGAGGACGGCGAGGAGGTCCTTGAGAGCCTCGCGGGCGGTGGTGACGTTCACGACGGTGTTGTTGAACCGTGCGTAGGCGAGCACCCGCTTCAGCGCGCCCTCGAGCTCGCGAACGTTGGAGCGGATATGCTTCGCGATGAAGAAGGCCACGGCCTCGTCGACGTGCACGCCGTCCATTTCGGCCTTCTTGAGCAGGATCGCCACGCGCATCTCGAGTTCCGGGGGCTCAACTGCCACGGTGAGGCCCCAGCCGAAGCGCGAGATCAGCCGATCCTCGATCCCGGTCAGCTCCTTCGGGAAGCTGTCGCTGGTGATGACGACCTGCTTGTGCGCCTCGAAGAGCGCGTTGAACGTGTAGAAGAACTCTTCCTGCGAGCGCGACTTCCCGACGAAGAACTGGACGTCGTCGATCAGGAACAGGTCGAGCGACCGGTAGTAGCGCTTGAGGGAATCGAAGCTCTTGTGCTGGTAGGCGCGGACGACGTCGGCGACGAACTGTTCGGCGTGGATGTAGCGGACCTTCGCCTTCGGGTTGCGTTTGAGGACCTCGGTTCCGATCGCCTGCAGCAGGTGGGTCTTGCCCAGGCCGGTTCCGCCATAGATGAAGAGCGGGTTGTATGCCGTGCCGGGGTTCTCGGCGACCTGGATGGCGGCCGCCCTGGCGATCTGGTTGGCCTTGCCGTTCACGAAGTTGGTGAACGTGAACGACGGGTTCAGGCGATGCTCCTCGCGTGAGGGCCGTTCGGGCGCGACCGGCACCGGCTCGGGAAGGATGATCTCCGTTTCCTGGGACTGCCTTTCGTCCAGCACGAGGTCGACCTGCAGGGCCGTGCCGGCTGCCCGCTCGGCTCGCGACTCGATCTTGGCCAGCAGGTTCGCACGGATCCACCGGAGCACGTGGTGGTTCGGGGCGAGGACACGCAGCTGGTTGCCGTGGCGCTCCGCGCGCAGGGGCTTGATCCAGGTGTCGTACTGCTGCGCCGGCAGATCCTTCTTGAGCTCGGAAACGAGCGAAAGCCAGAGCGAATCCATGTTGGCGGCGGGCGGCGGGCAGCGGGATCGGGGGAAAAGCGGGAGGCGGGACGATTCGGGATTCTATAGGGAACGAGGTGGGTTATCCACAGGTCCATTTGGGGCGCGTTCAGCCCGCGAGATGGCGCTCGGGTGGTCGATCGGCTATAATCGCGTGCTTTTCTCGCCCGAAAGGGCGGACCAGACGACCGAGGTTTCCATGAAACGCACTTTCCAGCCTTCCACCACGCGTCGCAAGAGGACGCATGGCTTCCGTGTCCGCATGAAGACGGCGGCCGGTCGCGCCGTGATCAACGCCCGCCGCGCCAAGGGCCGCAAGCGCGTCGCGGTCTGACGCCCGCATGATCCGTGGCGCCCGGAAGGAAAGCCTTTCCCGGCGCCACCGATTTGTGGGGCGCGGATCGTTCACGGCCGCACTCCGCAGCCCGCGCAAGCTCCGCAGCCCCACGATCCTGCTCCACCTCGCCGCCGGGCACCCGGGCCAATCGCGCCTCGGGCTTGCCATCACCAAGCGCCTTACCCGCCGCTCCGTGGACCGCAATCGCATGAAGCGCCTGGCCCGTGAGACTTTCCGTCGCCATGGCGTGAAATCGGCCGGGCTCGACCTCGTGCTCGCCCCCCGCAAGCCGTTTTCGCGTGACACGGAGGCTGCCTGGCTCGCCGAGGTCCGCGACCTGCTCGATCGCGCTGACGGGGAGCGCTGAGATGCGCCGGGTGCTCATCGCCGTCATTCGTGCGTATCAATATGCGCTCGCGCCCTGGTGGGGCCGGCAATGCCGGTTCACGCCCACGTGCTCGCACTATGCTGTCGAAGCCCTGCAGCGCCATGGCGCGCTGGCGGGCTCGTGGCTCGCGACGAAGCGCATCCTGCGTTGCCATCCGTGGAACCCGGGTGGCTACGATCCGGTCCCGTGAAACCAGCGCGTGACGACAACATCCTATTGAAGCCCGCTCAATGATGGATATCCAACGCCTCATCGCATTCGTGGTGTTCAGCTTCTCCGCCCTCCTCCTGTGGGATGCGTGGCAGAAGCACAACGCGCCCCACGTGCCGGCGCCGCAGGCGGCGGTGGCCGGCAAGCCCGCGGCAGGAACGGCCCCGACGCCTTCCCTGCCGCTCGCGCCCAACGCATCGCCGGCAGGCACCCCGGCCGTGCCCGGGGCTCCTGCTGCCGCGCCCGTGGAGGCCTCCGGACAGCCGATCATCGTCAAGACGGACTTGTTCGAGGTGGAACTGAACACGGCCGGGGGCGACATCCGCCGCGTGAAGCTTTTCAAGGTCTTCTCGGCGCTCGACCGCACCAAGCCGCTCACGCTGCTCTCCGCCGACCCCAAGCAGTACTTCGTCACGCAAACGGGGCTCCTCGGCGACGGCCTGCCGTCGCACAAGGCGATGTACACGGCCGAAGGGAACGCCTTCACCCTCGCCGAAGGCAAGGATCAGCTCGAGGTGAGGCTCGTCGCGAGCGACACATCCGGCGCCGAGGTGGTCAAGAAGTTCGCCTTTCGTCGCGGAACCTACGAGATCCAGGTGAGCTACGAGGTGAAGAACGCCGGCGACAAGCCGCTGGCGCCGTTCGCCTACTTCCAGTTCCTGCGCGACGGCAACCAGCCCAGCCAGGAGGCCGCGCAGACGAGCGCGATCGCGGGCGTGGCGACGTACACCGGCCCCGCGGTATACACGGAAGAATCGAAGTTCGTGAAGGTGGACTTCAAGGACATCGAGAAGGGCAAGCAAACGCACGCGAAGAAGTCGAAGGACGGCTGGATCGGCCTGGTGCAGCACTACTTCGTGTCGGCCTGGCTTCCGAAGGGGACCGGCGACCGCGAGTTCTTCACCAACAAGGTGGGCGAGAACCTCTACACCGCCGGCGTGATCGTGCCCGTGGGCACGGTGGCCCCCGGGGCCGGCGCCACGGTGACGATGCCGCTCTACATCGGGCCGCAGGAGACGGACAAGCTCGCGAAGATCGCCCCCGGCCTCGACCTGGTGGTCGACTACGGCTGGCTCTACATCATCGCCGCGCCCCTCTTCTGGGTGCTCAACTTCATCCACGGGGTGGTGGGCAACTGGGGCTGGTCGATCATCCTGCTCACCATCCTCATCAAGCTCGTCTTCTACCCGCTCAACCACAAGGCGGGCCGCTCGATGGCGGCGATGAAGGTGCTGGGCCCGAAGATGGAAAAGCTGAAGCAGCTCTACGGCGACGACCGGCAGAAGCTCAACCAGGCGATGATGGAGCTCTACCGCACCGAGAAGATCAACCCGCTGGGCGGGTGCCTTCCGATCGTCGTGCAGATCCCGGTGTTCATCGCGCTCTACTGGGTGCTGCTGGCCTCCATCGAGCTGCGCCACGCGCCGTGGCTCGGATGGATCCAGGACCTCTCCGCCCCGGACCCGTGGTACATCCTGCCGGTGGTCTATGCGGTATCGATGTTCGTGCAGACGAAGCTCAACCCGCAGCCGGCCGACCCCGTGCAGGCCAAGGTGATGCTCGCCATGCCCATCGTCTTCAGCATCTTCTTCTTCTTCTTCCCGTCGGGCCTCGTGCTCTATTGGGTGGTGCAGAACCTCCTCTCCATCGCCCAGCAGTGGCACATCAACCGCACGCTCGCGGCAGAAGCGGCGGCGAAGGTGAAGGGGAAACGCTAGCGCCGTGGGCGCCCGGCCGGACACGATCGCGGCCATCGCGACCGCACCCGGCCGCGGCGGCATCGGCATCGTCCGGATTTCCGGGCCGCTGGCGGGCGAGATCGCGCGGTCCTTCACGGGCCGCATGCCGGCGCCGCGCCGCGCCACTTTCTCGCGATTCACCGGCGCCGCCGGCGTCCTCCTCGACGAGGGCATCGCCCTCTACTTTCCCGCGCCCAATTCCTATACCGGCGAGGACGTGCTCGAGTTGCAGGGCCACGGCGGTCCGGTCGTGCTGCGCGAGATCGTGCGCCGGTGCGTTGCGCTCGGTGCGCGGCTGGCCGAGCCGGGTGAATTCACTCGCCGGGCCTTCCTGAACGAGCGCCTGGACCTGGCGCAGGCCGAGAGCGTGGCCGATCTCATCGATGCCGCGAGTGCCGAAGCCGTGCACGGCGCCGCGCGTTCCCTGGCGGGCGA
>JAGRPO010000280.1 GCA_019449455.1 Betaproteobacteria bacterium
GATCACCTCGCGCGAGTCCACCGGGTAGGGAATCTTCATGGCGCCCTCGGCGAGCTTCACGCCGGGATGCCATTCGCGGAACGCGAGCGGCGTGCGCGGGGCGACCACCACCGGCAGCGCGGTCGTCGCGCCCCGTTCGCGGAGCCGGCGGCCGAAGTAGCGCGGGTCGTATTCGGCAAGCACCGGCCAGCAGAACGCGACGGCGCCCAGCGCGAGATCCGGAAATGCGGCTTCGAGGTGCGCGTCGATGCGTTCGCGCCAGCGCGCCAGCGTTTCGGCATCGACGGAAGTGCGCTCGGCGATGAGTCGCTGCCGTTCGGCCTTGCGCCAGGCCTTGAGGTCCTCTGGGGTCATCGTTTCGTCTTTCGGGGGCGCCAAGTCTAGCAGCGTCGTGACGGGGCCCTCGCGCGCCGGGAGTCAGGCACCGGAGGCGAGAAGGGTGACGGCGAGCGCATTGGCGGCGACCACGGCCCAGCCGACATGCTTGAGCTTTCGCGGCGAAAGGGCGAGCCGGTTCACCACGACCACGCCGGCCAGGGGCAGGCAGGCGGCCAATGCGACGGTGCGCCAGCCCGGCATCCAGACCCAGGCCGCCAGGGCGGCCAGGAGGGCCAGCCGCGCCGCCCACGTGGCCGCGGGCACGACCCACGGCGCGGCCCCGGTGACCCGGGACTTGATCGCGTGGACCGCCAGCGTCGCGGTCACGGTCACGATGAACCACATGACCGGCGGCCCCCACAGGAGCACGCCGTCCACTCCCGCGGCCGCGGCGACGGGCAGGTGCATGGCGGAAAAGGCGGCGGCCGCGACCACTTCCCCGGGCAGCGTCTTCAGGTTCCTCGACAGGACGACCGGAACGAGCCCGCACGCCATCGCGGCCGGCACCAGCGCGAGCCAGCGCGTCCCGGGATGCGCCAGCCACAACGCCGCGAGTCCCGCCGCGACGCCGAGGCCGCCCAGGATCGCGAGCTGGCGGCGCGCGGGGACGGCCAGTTCCTGCTGCGCGCGCTTGCCCCGCGCCCCCAGCAGCACGACCAGCGGCTCGTTGGCGACGAAGAGGAGGATGGCCGCGGCGACGAAGAGCCAGGCGGCCGCGCCCGGCGAGCCGAGCACGAGGCCGGAAAGCAGAGGGAAGCCCAGCTCCGCGTAGGCGCCGTGCTCGCGCGGCAAAAGATGCTTCTGCATGGCACCTTCTACGATACCCGTCCCGCGCCTTCGCGCAACCGGTTGCGTCAACGCCGCCCCGGCGGCACGGATATTGCACTGCACCATGGGCCATGCCCCGCCGCCAGCCCCTCACCGTCCTCGTCGTCGACCACTCGCCGGGCCACGCCTCATCGCTCGTGGCGGCGCTCGCCACCCTGGAGGGCATCCAGGTCGCCTGCACGCTGGATTCGCCGCTCGAGCTGATGGCGCGCGTGGCCGAGCATCTCCCCGACGTGGTGCTCATCGATACCGGGTCGCCCAGCCGCGACGTGCTGGAGCAGCTCGCCGCGGTGAACGCGTCCGCCCCGCGGCCCGTCGTGATGTTCGCCAATGACGCCGGCGACGAAACGATCCGCGCCGCGCTCCGGGCGGGCGTCTCCGCCTACATCGTCGACGGCCTCTCGCCGGGGCGGCTGGAGCCGATCCTGCGCGTGGCCCGGGAGCGCTTCCGCGAGGAGCAGCGGCTGCGCGCCGAGCTCGAGGACACCAAGGGCAGGCTCGCCGAGCGCAAGGTCGTCGAGCGCGCCAAGGGCATCCTCATGACGCAGCGGGGGATGAGCGAAGAGGAGGCCTTCGCCGCCCTTCGCCGGCACGCGATGGAGCGCGGCCTGAAGCTGGGCGACGCCGCCAAGCAGTTGATCGACATCGCGGCGCTCCTGGGCTGAGCCCGCCGGCGCGCGCTCCTTGCACAAAAGCGGGGCATCGCCGCGCCATCGTGGCGCACGCGCGATGTTCGCCGGACCGCGGCACCCGCCCCGGGTTGCGCTGAATTCCCTCGACCGATCAACGCATTGACCTCGTTCCGCGCGCGTTGGCACGTCGCTTGCGTTGAACGAGACAACCGCTTCCCGCCCAACGGCGGGTGGGAAGCACGACAAAGGCGTCCGACCCGCGAGCGATCGCGTGCGTCGCGACGCCTTTTTCGTTTCCGCATCCCGACCATGAGCACCCAGGAGAACGACCGATGCAAAAGCCCGACAAGCCCGACGCGCTTCCCGATGCCGGCGACCATGCGAGCCGCGAGCGGCGCCGCTTCCTCACGCAAACCGTCGTCGGGGGGGCGGCCCTGATGGCCGGCCTCGCCCCCGGCATCCGCGGCGCCGCGTGGGCCGCCGGTTCCGACGCGCCCGAGAAGCCGGAAGTGAAGATCGGCTTCATCCCGCTCACCGACTGCGCCTCCGTCGTCATGGCCGCGCACAAGGGATTCGACCGGAAGTACGGCATCAAGATCACGCCCACGAAGGAAGCGTCCTGGGCCGCGGTGCGCGACAAGCTGGTGAACGGCGAGATCGACGCCGCCCACGTTCTCTACGGCCTCATCTACGGCGTGCAGATGGGCATCGGCGGCCCGAAGAAGGACATGGC
>JAGRPO010000281.1 GCA_019449455.1 Betaproteobacteria bacterium
GCGGCCCCGAAGACGCCGTGGAAGGACGCGAAGGCGATGCTCGCGGACGCGAAGGCGCGCCCCGGCCAGGTCACGGTGGGCGCCTCGCTGGGCTCCACCAGCCACTTCTTCCCCGCGCTGGTCGAAAAGGCGGCGGGCGTCAAGTTCAAGTACGTTTCGTACGAGGGGACGGCGCCGCGCATGAACGCGCTCCTCGGCAGCCATATCGACATGGCGGAATCGAACCTGACCCAGAAGGGCAAGGCCGACGCGGGCCAGATGCGCTTCCTGGCGATCGCCACCGAGAAGCGAAACCCGGATGCTCCCAACGTCCCGACCCTGAAGGAGCTGGGAGTCGACGTCGTCTATTCGGTGAACCGCGGGCTGATGGCGCCGAAGGCCACGCCCGCCGACGTGATGGCGAAGCTCCAGTCGGCTTGCGCGGCGGCGGCGAAGGAGCCGGCTTTCGCCGCGGCGATGACGAGCCAGGGCACGCTGGTGAATTTCCTCGGCCCGAAGGAATACGCCGGGTTCCTCAAGGACAACGACAAGCTCAACCACGACCTCGCGAAGGACCTGGGCCTGCTGAAGCGCTGACCGGCCCGCCGCCGCAGCGAACATGGGTCGCGACGCGATCACCGGCCTCGTCGTCCTTGCCGCGAGCCTCGCCCTCTACGGGGGGACGCTGGGGCTCGAGCAGAGCCCCCTGGTGCCGATCGGGCCGGCGTTCTACCCGCGCATCGTGCTGGGAATCACCGCGGCGCTCGCCGCGGTCCTCGTGGCGGTGGACGTCCTGGCGCACCGGCGCGCGGGCGCGGCCCCGTCGCCGCCACGGCCGAAACTGCGCTACGCGATGGTCGCCGTCATGTTCGCCCTCTTCGGCGCCTACGTCCTGGCGCTGCCGTACGCGGGATTCAGGGTCTCCACCTTCGCCTTCGTGGTTGCCATGCAGGCGGCACTCGACCCGCCGCGCGGAATGCGCCGCTGGGCGATCGTCGCGATCGTGGCGCTCGTCGCGACCGCCGGCACGTACTACACGTTCGACTCGTACCTGCAGGTCCTGCTGCCCCGCGGCCGCTGGACGGATTTCTAGCGATGTACGAGCAGCTCGGCATCGCGCTCGTCAACATCGCGCAGGTCAAGTACCTCGTGCCGCTATTCCTCGGGACGCTCGCCGGCGTGATCGGGGGCGCGCTGCCCGGCGTCACCATCACGATGACGATCATCGTGGCCCTTCCGTTCACCTTCGGGCTCGACCCCCTGCAGGGCCTGGCGGCCATGACGGGGCTCTACGTCGGCGGCTCGGCGGGCGGCCTCGTCACCGCGACCCTGCTGGGCTTGCCCGGGACGCCCTCGGCGGTCGCGACGACCTTCGACGGCCACCCGATGGCGCGCAACGGCGAGCCGGGGCGCGCGATCTGGCTGGGCATCTGGGCCTCGTTCTTCGGCGGATTGATCGGCGGGGTGTTCCTCATCGCCGCCACGGGGCCGCTCGCCGCGTTCGCTCTCGCCTTCGGCCCGTGGGAGTACTTCTCGCTCTTCGTTCTCGCGCTCGCCATGGTGGTGGGCCTGGCCGAGGCGTCGCTGCTGAAGGGGCTCATCGCCGGGATGATCGGTCTCGTCGTGACCGTGCTCGGCAATGACCCGATGCTGGGCGCCCCGCGCCTCACCCTCGGCATCCCTTTCCTCGAGGGCGGCGTGCCGTTCCTCCCCGTGCTGATCGGCGTGTTCGCGTTCGCGCAGATCATGTCGGAAGTGGAGAGGCCGGAGGGCCAGGGGAGCGCGGCGCAGGCGATCGCCGCGGCGGCGAACCTCAGGGTGCCGCAGCTCAAGGTGATCCGCGAGATCCTGTCGCGGCCGTTCCTGCTGCTGTGGTCGTCGATCGTCGGCGTGTGGATCGGCGTGCTGCCGGCGATCGGCGGCAGCGCGGCCAACATGATGGCCTACGACCAGGCGAAGAAGTTCTCGAGGCGCCCCGAGGCATTCGGGCAGGGCATTCCCGAGGGCATCATCGCGTCCGAATCGGCGAACAACGCCAACGTCGGCGGCTCCCTCGTCACCATCATGGCCTTCGGCATCCCGGGCGACGCCGTGACCGCCGTCATGCTGGGAGCGCTCACGATCCACGGCATCCAGTCGGGGCCGCTCTTCATCACGCAGCAACCGACGATCGCCTACGGGATCTTCGCGGCCTACCTGCTCGCGCACCCGCTCATGGTCGTGATCATGGGCCTGGGGGCGCACTGGGCGCTGCGGATCGTGACCATCCCGAAGTCGATCCTCTTCCCGGTCGTGCTGGTGCTCTGCGTGGTCGGGGCCTATGCGCTCGCCAACTCGATGTCCACCGTGTACATCCTGCTCGCCTTCGGCGTGCTGGGCTACCTGATGGTCAAGGCCGGCCTTCCGCTCGCGCCCTTCATCCTCGGCGTGATCCTCGGCGACCAGATCGAGACCAACCTGGTGCGCTCCATCATGACCGACTCGGACCCATGGCTGTTCGTGACGCGCCCGGTCTCCGGCGCACTGCTCGGCCTCGCGGTGGCCTCGGTGGTCTTCGCCCTCTGGCAGCACCGCCGCACCGAGAAACGCCGGCGGGCGCGGGAAGCCGGCTCGGAAGCCGACTTCTAGTCAGATTGGGGACGGTTCCTGAGAACCGTCCCCAAAACCCCGGAATCGGCCAAAATAGCGCTTTCCGCAGCGCAGCAACCGCCTCGAGCACCCATGCCCAACGATTCGAAGACGCCGGAAGGCGCGCACGTCACCAATTTCATCAAGCAGCGCATCGAGGCCGACCTCGAGAGCGGCAAGTACGCCCAGCGCCGGTGGGGTGGCAAGCCCGGCAAGCTGGAGGTCCACAGGGACGCCCCCCTCGACCCGGCGAAGATCCGCACGCGCTTTCCCCCGGAGCCCAATGGGTACCTGCACTTCGGGCACGCCAAGTCGATCTGCCTCAACTTCGGGCTGGCGAAGGAGTACGGCGGCATCTGCCACATGCGCTTCGACGACACCAATCCCGAGAAGGAAGAGCAGGAGTACGTCGACGCCATCATCGGGGGCGTGAAGTGGCTGGGGTTCGAGTTCGGCGCGAAGGACGAGTATCTCTACTTCGCGAGCGACTACTTCGACCTCATGTACGAGTTCGCCGAGTGCCTCGTCGAGCACGGCGACGCGTACGTGGATTCGCAGTCGGCCGAGGAAATGCAGCGCAGCCGCGGCAGCTTCCAGGAGCCGGGCAAGGATTCGCCCTTCCGCA
>JAGRPO010000282.1 GCA_019449455.1 Betaproteobacteria bacterium
GACATGGCCATGACGATCTGCGTGGGCATGGGCAGGTCCGCCCCGAAGCCCTTGAACAGGTCCTTGAAGACCGGGATCACGAAGATCATGATCACCGCGGTGATCACGATCGACACCACGATGATCGACACCGGGTAGAAGAGCGCGCTCTTGATCTTGCCCTTGATCGCGACGATCTTTTCCTTGTAGGTCGCGAGGCGGTCCAGCAGGGTGTCCAGGATGCCGGCCTGCTCGCCCGCGCCCACCAGGTTGCAGAAGAGGGCGTCGAAGTACTGCGGGTACTTGCGGAAGGCCGCGGAGAGCGACGACCCGGTCTCGACCTCGGTCTTGATGTCGAGGAGGAGCTTGCCCACCGAGGCGTTGGAGTGCCCCTTGCCGACGATGTCGAAGGCCTGCAGCAGCGGGACGCCCGCCTTCATCATCACCGCGAGCTGGCGGGTGAAGATCGTGAGGTCCTTCTCGGTGATCTTCTGGCCGCCGCGCTGCGAGACCTTCTTCACGTTCGAGACCTGGATGCCCTGGCGGCGCAGCGTGGCCATCACCACGTGCTCGCCGCCGGCGCGGATCTCGCCCTTGACGACCTTGCCGGTCTTGTCCTTCCCGCTCCACGAGTAGTTGTAGAGCTTGACGTCCTTCGTATCCCGCTTGGCCACTGCTGCCATGTCCGTCCTCCCTACACGTTCGTGACGGCCTCGACCTCTTCGAGCGAGGTGAGTCCCCGTTTGACCTTGAGAAGTCCCGACTGGCGCAGGTCTCGCACGCCGTCTCGCTGCGCCTGGTCGGACACGTCGATGGCCGACCCGTTCTTCATGATGATCCGCTCGATCTCCTCGGAGATCGGCATGACCTGGTAGATCCCGACGCGCCCCTTGTAGCCGGTATTCTTGCACACCTCGCAGCCGACGGCCTCGTAGGTCTGCCACGTGCCGTCGAGCTCGTCCTCCCGGAAGCCGGCCCGCAGCAGCGCCTCTTCCGGGATCGACACGGGGCGCTTGCAGGTGCAGAGCTTGCGCGCCAGGCGCTGCGCGGTGATGAGGATCACCGAGGAGGCGATGTTGAACGGGGCGATCCCCATGTTCATCAGGCGCGTGAGGGTCGCGGGCGCGTCGTTGGTGTGCAGCGTCGAGAGCACCATGTGGCCGGTCTGCGCCGCCTTGATCGCGATCTCGCCGGTCTCCAGGTCGCGGATCTCGCCCACCATGATGATGTCCGGGTCCTGGCGCAGGAACGCCTTGAGGGCCACCGCGAAGGTGAGCCCCGCCTTGTCGTTCATGTTCACCTGGTTGATGCCCGGCAGGTTGATTTCGGAGGGGTCCTCGGCGGTGGAGATGTTGATGCCCGGCTTGTTGAGGATGTTGAGGCAGGTATAGAGCGACACCGTCTTCCCGGAGCCCGTCGGCCCCGTCACCAGCACCATCCCGTAGGGGCGCTGGATCGCGTTCATCAGCGACTCCTTCTGCTCGGGCTCGTAGCCCAGCGCCTCGATCCCGAGCGTGGCGCTCGAGGGGTCGAGGATCCGCATGCATATCTTCTCGCCGAAGAGCGTCGGGAGCGTGGAGACGCGGAAGTCGATGGCGCGGGTCTTGGAGAGCACGATCTTCATGCGCCCGTCCTGCGGCACGCGCTTCTCGGAGATGTCCATCCTGGACACCACCTTGATCCGCGAGGCGATCTTCTCCTTGATCGCGAGCGGCGGCTGGGCGATGTCGTAGAGCACGCCGTCCTGGCGGTAGCGGATGCGGTAGAACTTCTCGTACGGCTCGAAGTGGATGTCCGAGGCGCCGCCGTTGATGGCGTCGATCATGATCTTCTGCACGTACTTCACCACCGGGGCGTCGTCGATCTCCTCGGTGACGACCTCGGGTTGCGCCTCGCCGTCCGTCACCTCGACGCCCGAGAGGTCGACGTCCTCGGTGGCCATCTCGAGCGCCTTGCCGGAGGACTCGACCAGCTTCTTCACGATGATCGAGAGCTTGTCGTCCTCGACCACCACGGGCTCCAGGGTCATGCCGGTGGCGAACTTCACCTCCTGCATCACCTGCTCGTTGGTGGGGTCGGACATGCCGACGAAGAGGCGGTTGCCGCGCTTGCCCAGCGCGATCACGCGGTGGTTGGCGACGATCTTGTTGTCGATGAGGTTCAACGGCAGCTGGTCCGTGTCCACGGCCGCCAGGTCGAGAAGCGGATAGCCGAAGGCGTTGGCCGCGAACTGCGAGACGTCGCGCGCCGTGAGCTTCCTCGAGGCCACGAGCTGCTGCACGAAGGTGAGCCCGACCTTCGACGCCTCGAGCTGGATCGCCGTGGCGTCGACCTGCATCAACCGGCCCTGCTGGACGAGGGCACGGCCGAGGGCGCTGAAGGTTCCGGGGGCAGCAGACATTGAAAAGATTCCTTTAAATCAACGCAATAGTGCACCTTTTTCGTTCTTCTTGTAAAGAAACGGCCGGGCGAGCTTCTCCGCCTGCCGCGACGGCCGGTTCAGCGCGCCTCGAGCGCCTTCTCGACGGCAGCCAGCACCCTGGGGTCGTCGGGGGCGACCGCGCTCGGGAAGCTGCCGATCGCCTGCCCGTCGCGCCCCAGCAGGTACTTGTGGAAATTCCAGGCCGGCGCCTGCCCGGTCTTGCCCGCGAGCCCCCGGTACAGCGGGGCGGCCTGCGGGCCGGACACCACGGACTTCGAGAGCATCGGGAAGCGCACCTTGTACGTCCGTTCGCAGAACTCGGCCACCTGCGCGTCCGACCCCGGCTCCTGCGCGCCGAAGTCGTTGGAGGGCACGCCCAGCACCACCAGCCCGCGGTCCTTGTAGCGCTGGTAGAGCGATTCCAGCCCCTTGTACTGGCCCGTGTAGCCGCAGTAGCTCGCGGTGTTCACGACGAGCACCACCTTGCCGGCGTACTGGCAGAGGTCGGCGGGCTCGCCCTTGATCGACGCCATGCGGTGGTCGAGGAGCGGCGGGCACGCGGCGGCGGCCGGCAGGGCGGCGCCCAGCAAGGCGGCGGCGAGGGTCCTGTTCATCCTTCGTGATCCCGGGAAATGTCGTGGCTTCTCCCATGATACGCAGTCCTTGCGCCGTCCGATGCGCCCCTCCCGGCGGGCCCCTGCACCGGTTCGCGCAAGGGGGAGGCATCCCCCCCCTGTATAATCCGCGCTCCAGAATTGCCCGCCGGCGCCCGGCGAGGCATCACCCGTCCATGCCCCTGCACGTTCTCGGCATCAACCATCACAGCGCGCCGCTCGAGGTCCGGGAAAAGCTCGCCTTTCCGCCGGAGACCCAGGCCGACGCGCTCAACTCGCTCGCCGCCCGCCCCGGCGTGGCCGAGGCCGTGCTCGTCTCGACCTGCAACCGCACCGAGATCTACTGCCGCGCCGACGACGTGTCGGCGGTGCGCGCGTGGCTGAACGAGGAGGCCGCCCGGTCGGGCCTCGACATCGAGGGCCTCCTCTACGCCCACAGCGAGTCCGAGGCCATCCGCCACGCCTTCCGCGTGGCCTCGGGGCTCGACTCGATGGTGCTGGGAGAGCCCCAGATCCTGGGGCAGGTGAAGCAGTCGGTGCGCACCGCCGAGCACAGCGGCACGCTCGGGTCGACGCTGAACCGCCTCTTCCAGCAGACGTTCTCGGTGGCCAAGGAAGTGCGCACGCAGACCGCCATCGGCGCGCAGTCGATCTCGATGTCGGCCGCCGCGCTCAAGCTCGCGCAGAACCTCTTCGGCGACATCTCGCGCACGAAGATGCTGCTGATCGGCGTGGGCGAGATGGTGGAGCTCGCCGCCACCTACTTCGTCGCGCAGGGCCCGCAGTCGGTGGTAGTGGCCAACCGCACGCTCGCGCGCGGGGAGGCCTTCGCCGAGCGCTTCAGCGGCACGGCCATCTCCCTCGAGCAGCTGCCCGAGCGGCTGCACGAGTTCGACGTCGTCATCACCGGAACCGCCTCGACGCTGCCCATCCTGTCCAAGGGCGCCTTCGAGCGCGCGCTCAAGACGCGCCGCTACCGCCCGATGTTCGTGGTCGACTTCGCCGTGCCCCGCGACGTGGAGCCCGATGCCGCGGAGCTCGAGGACCTCTTCCTCTACACCATCGACGACCTCGGCGCGATCGTGCAGGAAGGCGCCGGCCAGCGCCAGGCCGCGGTGGCGGAGGCCGAGACGATCGTCGACCGGCAGGTGGAAGCGTTCCAGGCGTGGCTCAAGTCGCGCGGCGCGGTGCCCGCCATCGTGCAGCTTCGCGCCAAGGCCGACGAGTACCGCGCCGCGGAGCTCGCCAAGGCGAAGAGCCGGCTCTCGAAGGGCGAGGACCCCGTGAAGGTCCTCGAGGCCCTGGCCGCGGGCCTCGTGAACAAGATCCTGCACCACCCGACGCAGGCCCTGAGCCGCGCCGCGGAAGGCGAGCGCGATTCGCTCGTGCGCGCGGTCGAGACCCTCTTCCCCGACGAAGGCGCCGGCCGGGAAGAGCCGGGGGAGCAATGAAGCCGAGCGTGGCCTCGAAGCTCGCGAGCCTGGTTTCGCGCGCGAAGGAGCTCGACGCGCTCCTGTCCGACCCCGACGTCACCGCGAACCTCGACAACTACCGCCGGCTCTCCAAGGAGCACGCCGACATCGCGCCGGTGGTGCGCCGCTACGGCGACTACCTCGCCGCCGAGTCCGACGTCGCGGCCGCCGAGGACATGGCGAAGGACCCGCAGATGCGCGAGTTCGCCGAGGCCGAGATCAGGGACGGCCGCGCGCGGATCGAGGAGATCGGCGCCGACATCCAGAAGATGCTCCTGCCGACGGACCCCAACGACGACAAGAACCTGTTCCTGGAGATCCGCGCCGGCACCGGCGGCGACGAGAGCGCCCTCTTCGCGGGCGACCTCTTCCGGATGTACGCGCGCTTCGCGGAGCGCAGCCGCTGGCAGGTCGAGATCGTCTCCGAGAGCCCGGGCGACGCCGGCGGCTACAAGGAGGTGATCGCGAGGATCGTCGGCCAGGGCGCGTACTCGCGCATGAAGTTCGAGTCCGGCGGCCACCGCGTGCAGCGCGTGCCGGCCACCGAGACGCAGGGCCGCATCCACACCTCCGCCGCGACGGTCGCGGTGATGCCCGAGGCCGACGACGCGAGCGGGGTCGAGATCAACCCGTCCGAGGTGCGCGTGGACACCTACCGCTCGAGCGGCGCCGGCGGCCAGCACGTGAACAAGACGGATTCGGCGGTCCGGCTCACGCACCTGCCCACGGGCATCGTCGTCGAATGCCAGGACGGGCGCAGCCAGCACAAGAACCGCGAGCAGGCCTGGCGCGTCCTCGCCGCGCGCATCAGGGACAAGCAGGTGCGCGAGCAGGCCGCGAAGGAGGCGAGCGAAAGGAAGAGCCTCATCGGCTCCGGCGACCGCTCCGACCGCATCCGCACCTACAACTTCCCGCAGGGCCGCGTCACCGACCACCGCATCAACCTCACGCTCTACAAGATCGACGCCATCATGGACGGCGACCTCTCGGAGCTCACCGGGGCGCTCATGGCCGAGCACCAGGCGGAGCTCCTCGCAAGCCTCGCCGAGTCCCCGTGACGCACCCCTCCGCCCTGCAGGCGCGCCTCGCGGGCACGCGGGCGGGAGCGGTGCGCGAGGAGTACCTCGCCAACAGCGCGTATTTCCCGCTCGCCAACATCCTCTTCGAATGGCTGTCCGAGGGCTGGTCCCGGTTCATCCGCTCGCCGGACCCGTACACCCTCCTCGCGGCGGGGCTGGTCCAGGCGTGGTTCCTCGGCTCCTGGCGGCACGCCGGGCGACCCAGGCCCTTCGCCGGAAACCTCATCGGTCCCGCCTTCTACACGCTGATCGAAGGCGTGATCGACGGGATGCGCTTCTTCCAGTCGCCCAATCACCTCGCCTACTGGGGAGTCTCCCTGGCCATCGGCGCGGCGCAGGAAGTGCAGTTCCGGAGCGCCGACGCGCGCGTGCGGGTCGCGGCCATCCTGGCGGAGAACGTCGCGCGCGCCGCGATCATCGTGCTCATGTACGCGATCTTCGAGGCGGCGGCCAAGCCGGAATACGCGACCCTCGAGGGGTTCTTCTCCGACGCGAGCCACAGCTACATCACCATCGCGCTCCTCGCGCTCGGGCTCGTGATCGGCGTGGCGCAGGTCACCGCCGACGGCTACCTCGCGCTGCTGCGCGCGACGGCGGCGCAACTGAGGCGCTACTCCGAGCTCGCCATGGGACGGCATGTCCTCGAGCGCGCCGTCGAGGACGAGGCGAGCCTCGCGCCCACCCGCCGCGACCGCGCCGTCGTGTTCCTCGACATCCGCGGCTTCACCGCCTGGAGCGAGCGCCAGTCGCCGGAGGACGTGGTGCGGATGCTCAACGCCTTCTACGAAGCGACCGAGGCGGCCGTCGAGCCGCATGGGCCCATCCGCATCAAGTACACCGCCGACGAGGCGCTGCTCGTCTTCGCCGAGGCCGGGCCGGCGGTGGCGGCGGCGCGCGCGCTCCAGGGCAGGCTCGCCGCGCACCTCGCCCCCTTCGGACTCGCCGCGGGTTTCGGCATCCACGCCGGCCCCGTCATCGAGGGGCTGCTGGGCAGCGAGTCGGTGAAGGCCTTCGACGTCCTCGGCGACACGGTCAACGTCGCCAAGCGCCTGTGCGACGCGGCCTCGGGGGGGGAGATCCTGGTCTCGGAGGAAACGGCGTTCTCCGGCGCGGGCGAGCAGCCAGTGCGGGAGCTGCGCGTGAAGGGCAAGGCGCAGCCGCTTCGCGTTCGCGTGCTGGCCGCGCCATGAGGAGGACGGTTTCCGCGGCGCTCGACGAGGCGGCCGCGGACATCGGCCGCGTGGACGCGCGCGTGCTCGCCTGCCACCTCCTCGGCGTGGGCCGCGCCTGGCTCGCGGCCAATCCCATGCACGTCCTCACCGAGTCGCAGGACGCGCAGTTCGACTCGCTCGTGTCGCGCCGCGCCATGGGCTACCCCGTCGCCTACCTCGTCGGCACGCGCGAATTCTACGGGCGCGACTTCGCGGTGGGCCCCGCGGTGCTCATTCCGCGCCCGGAGACGGAGACGCTGGTCGAGGCGGCCCTCGGGCGCCTTCCTCCCGGCGGGTCCGTCCTGGACCTCGGCACCGGCAGCGGCGCCGTCGCCGTGACGCTCGCGTGCGAGCGTCCGGAGGCGACCGTCCACGCCGTGGACTCGTCCGCGGACGCCCTCGCCGTGGCCCGGGCCAACGCCGCGCGGCACGGCGCGAAAGTCGAGTTCGCGCGGGGCAGCTGGTACTCCCCCGTGGCCGGGCAGCGCTTCGACCTCGTGGTCGCGAACCCGCCCTACGTGGCGGCCGGCGACCACCACCTCGTGGAAGGCGACCTTCGTTTCGAGCCGGGCGCGGCGCTCACCGACGGGAGCGTCGACGGCCTGGACTCCGTCCGGGCGATCGTCTCCGGCGCCCCGGCGCACCTGAAACCGGGCGGCTGGCTCCTCGTCGAGCATGGGTACGACCAGGCGGCCGTCTGCGAGGCGCTTTTCGCCGCGGCCGGCTTCACGGACCTCGTGACGATCGCCGATCTCGCGGGCATTCCGCGCGTGGCCGGGGGAAGGCAAAAGCCCCCAGGCTGACGGGGTCTTTGCGGGCGGCGGGGCCCGCGCGCTGTCGTATCATTGACGCTTGGCTCCGATTCACCCGCTAACGAGAGATCCACCCATGAGCGTCCAGGAAAAGATCAAGTCCACCGTCACCTCCAATCCCGTCGTCCTCTTCATGAAGGGCTCGCCGCAGATGCCGATGTGCGGCTTCTCGGCCACCGCCACGCAGATCCTCCAGCTCTGCGGCGTCGAGAACTTCGTCTCCGTCGACGTGCTCCAGGATCCCGAGATCCGCCAGGGCATCAAGGACTACGCCAACTGGCCCACCGTCCCGCAGCTCTACGTGAACGGCGAGTTCGTGGGCGGCTCGGACATCATGCGCGAGATGTACCAGTCGGGAGAGCTGCAGAAGCTCCTCGAGGGCGCCAAGAAGCCTTCCTGATCGCCGCCGCGGCGGGGAGCCCGCGCATGACGCGATTGCTCGCCGCCCTGGCCGCGCTC